>NZ_CP054011.1:977088-1302784 GCF_013267595.1 Prevotella melaninogenica
TACGGCTGATGAAATCATCACATTGTGCCAGCCGTGCCACACACCGCACTTCCTCATCGGTGGCGTCACGCTTGCCGATGCGGATGTTGTCGGCGACAGAGGCGTTGAAGAGCAGCACGTCCTGAAACACCACGGCATAGTTGCGGAGCAGTGTCTCCGGGTCGATGTGGGCGATGTCGTTTCCGCCTAATAGAATCTTTCCGCCGTCAATGTCCCAGAAGCGTGCGGCGAGTTTGGCGGTGGTGCTCTTTCCGCCTCCCGACGGACCGACGAGTGCCGTCACTTCTCCCTGCTTTGCTGTAAAGGAAACATTGTGCAATACCTGTTTTTCGGTCTCGTAGGCAAAGCTCACATTGCGGAACTCGATGTCGTAATTGTCCATCGCCACATCCTTGTTTCCTTTCTGTTCCGGCATAGCCTCCATTTCTTTCATGCGATTGATGCGCACGTCGAGAAAAGCGAGGATGGCAAGATTGTTGCACACATCCTGAATGGGATTATAAACCATGGCTGAAATAAGGAGAAATGCCAGATAGACGAAAATAGACACGTCCCCATGCTGTAGCATCCATGCGCCTGCGACAATGACGGTGGGCATACCTAATTTCAGAAGCATGGCAGAGAGATTGACAAACGAACCTGCCACCAACTCACCATTGACCAATTCCTTCTCATAGGCTTTCAAACGGTTGTCAAAGCTGCGGTTGTATTCCGCTTCGCCATTGTACGACTTGATTTCTTGAATACACTCCAGCCCCTCCTGCACCTGTTCGGTTACGCTGCGCTTGACGCGGTAATTCTGCTTGAAAGATCTGTCCATCATACGTCTTGCTAAGAGCAGAGTTGCCAACGCCAGCGGCACCACCCAGAAAAGGGCGGCAGCCAGTCGCCAGTCATAGAAGAACAGGCTTACGGCAATGATAAGCATGCTCAGCACCGACGCGAACAATTGGGGAACAGCATGCGAGAAGATTTGCTCCAACGAGGTGCAGTCTTCCATAATGGTAGAAGTCAGGTCTGACAGGTTCCGCTCTCCGAAAAATGCTAACGGCAGGCGGCGCAGTTTCTCCGCAAGACCGATGCGACGCTGCGCGCTCTCGTTGTAAATGGTGGTATAGGTGCTGTCATACTGCCATCGGCTGATGAAGAACATCACGCACATCAGCACAACTGCCAACAACACGTAAAACCACAAGGTGTGCTGACCGATGCGGGAATCGGCTTCCAAGTATTCCATGAGGAACAGGAACAGATAGGATGGCGGCAACATCAGCGCAAGGTTGAGCAGCGTTGAGAAAGCTATCCCCCTCCGCAAGTCCTTTGCTCCTTTTTCCGAAAGGGCGAAACGGTTTTGAAAATATTTAATCATATGGGTGTCTCCTTAGAATGTTTATAGTTTCCATGCCACTGCTTTCTGGTATTCGTTCCACATATTATAATAGTGTCCCCGCTTAGCCATCAGTTCCTTGTGCGTACCCTGTTCGGCAATCTGTCCATTGTCCAGCACCACGATGTTGTCGGCATCCTGCACGGTGGTCAGGCGGTGGGCAATCATGAGGACGGTCTTCCCGTTGGTGAGATGTACCAGTGCCTTTCGGATGAGATGCTCGTTCTCCGGGTCGGCAAAGGCGGTAGCCTCGTCGAGCACCACGATGGGCGCGTCTTTCAGAATGGCACGCGCGAGGACAATGCGCTGCTGTTCGCCACCGGAAAGATACGTGCCCTCCGCTCCAATGACGGTTTCCAAACCTCGGGGCAGACGGTCGATGATTTCACGGCTTTGCGAGAGGTCTATCGCCCGGTCTATCTGTTCTGCCGTTGCTTCGGGATTGCCGTAACGCAGGTTCTCTATTAGTGAAGTTTTGAACAGGTGAGTGTTCTGGAATACGAAAGACACGCTGCGCATCAGCTCCGACTTGTCCATCTGTCGGACATCCACCCCGCCGATGCTCACGCTGCCCTCACGCACGTCCCAGAAACGGGGAATGAGCCGTGCCATCGTTGTCTTTCCACTGCCGGAAGCTCCCACAAGCGCCACTGTCCGGCCTTCGGGAATGGTGAGATTGACGTGACAGAGGGCATCCTTTTCTGTGCCTTCATATCTGAACGAGACATTTTCAAAGCGTATGTCGCAGGCTTGTGGCTTCCGGATATTGTCGCTTTCGGGCAGCGGGGAGGCATCGGTCAGTTTCTCCAATCTATCGACAGCCTCGTTTGCCAAGAAAAGATTCTGACTGAGATACATCATCTTCATCACATTGGTTGCGATGACCGGTGTAATGACAACAAAGAGAAAGAGGTCGGCAATGACCACCGCCACACTTCCCCCGTGCCCGATCAGGATGATGCCCACCGGCACGAGGAAGAAGGCAAAGGCATTGATGGCAACTGTATATGCCGACATCGGCGAACGCCACAACAGCGTGTACAGAATGACAAGGTCACGATAGCGGATGATGCTGTCGTGGAACCGCTTGAACGAGAAGACGGTCTGCTGGAAAACCTTCACCACCGGGATGCCGCGTACATACTCCACAGCCTCGCCGCTCATCTTCTCCTGCGCATCGAGATATTGCTTTTGGAAGTTGTTGTTTCTCGGGTTCATCATATAGCCCATGATGCCGAAGGCACAGATGATTGGCAACATAGCCGCCAAGCCCAATTGCCAGTCCACTGTCAGTAGCAGAACGATGACGCCAACGGGGGCGACGATGCTCCCCGCCACATCGGGCAGGATGTGCGCCACGAAGGTGTGGGTCTGCGCTGAGTCCTCGTCAATGATTTTGCGCATGCGTCCTGTGTTCTGCGTATCGAAAAATCCCAGCGGTACGCGCATGAGCCGTTGCATTGCCCTGCGGCGCATGTTGGTCTCTACACGGAACGCGGCGAGATGTGAGAACATGAGTGCGGCAAAGTAGAGCAGCACGTTTGCCACCGACACGATGAAGGCGGCAAGGGCATAATCCCATACGGGTGCGTCGGCAAGGTTGCCCTCTGCGGTGAGCAGCGCACGCACCACGAGCCACAAAAGAACGAACGGGACGAGCGAGAGCAGTCCGTTGATTGCCGACAGCCCGACGGAGCAGGGCAGCAACCACTTGCGCCCTCCCATGTAAGCTCCTAATCGTTTGAGTGTTTTGAACATATCATTATTGTTTTTTGAATGTTATCCTATGGTTTCATCAGCTCTTTCCAGCCTGCCGTTCCAAAGGTGATATATTGCATGAGTGCTTGTTTGACTTCCTCCTCACTATATTCCTCGTGTTCCACCAATTCGCAGAAGAGTGTCGTCCAAGCCGAACTGGTGAGGTGAATCAGAAACGGGGAGATGTTGGTGTTGATGTGCGGGTATCGTTCCTTCATCAGCCGGAGGTATTCCATACCGACCTTCATCTGGTAGTCGATGATTTTGTTCTTATATCCCTCCAACGAAGTTCCCTCAGCATTGAAGAGTAACAGCCGCAGTTCGGGGCGGAACTGTTTGACAAGAGTGAGCATCGCCATGATGTGATTGATTTGCTGTTGCCGCAAATCGAACACGTCGAGCGAGAGAAATTCCTCATCATTATGCGAGAGGATATAGCGGTCAAGCGCGGTGAGCAATGGCTGCAATACCGCACAAAATAGTGTATCCTTACTGTCAAAATAATGATACAGGTTTCCCACAGTCACGCCAGCCTTACGCGCCACGTTTCTAATGCACGTACGCTGCACACCATTTTTGATAAACTCTCTATGGGCAACTTGCAATATGCGTTGCTTTATGTCTGTCTTCAATGTCTGCATAGTCAAAGATGAATAATGAACATGGTTCTAATTTGTTCACAAAAAAAGCGCACCATTCTATGATGAATGATGCGCTACTTTGTTGTTTCAATATTGAAACCCTTTGTATGTGGTATTTATCCTTTGTCATAAACTTTTTTAGATACTGCAAAGATAGAAAGAATGCTATTTCCATACAATACCCAAATATAGTGATTTCTTGCGAAAACGCATCATTCAATTGATTAAAGCGACAAGGGCATAATCTCATATGGATGCGTTGGTAAGATTTCAAAGTTGGATAGGTAATTGCATAATACAGTCTTTCTGGCATTGATTATTCTATATCTTGCTTATGGTTATTGTATCTTGTATTGAAGGCATGATAATATACCCATACCTTATCTGGAGGATATTATCAAATATTGTAATAAACGCACCACTTATGATACTTGAGACGGCGATGATATCTAATATTTTTTTCTTCATTTTGTATCCTCTATAAATAAAGTGTCAAAAAACAAAAGATTCTCATCCTGTTATTTTTTTATGGATAGGAGAACAATTTCCTTGTCGAAATATTTTACTTTCGACAAGGAAATTCATATTATTTCAGACTACTAATCATATATGGTGCTCCAGAAGTTTTTACTTTTACATTTTCATAGCTTCCATCATTCATATGATAGACAGAGTAGCCCACACCTTGGTCAGTCGCCATGCCGAAGATAATATCATTATTTGATTTGCAAATAGATGCCGCCCAGCCTGTAGTTCCTGCAAAATCCATCTTTTTGCAAGTCTTATTGTAGAGATTAATCTCAAAGGCCTGGAATGATTTGTCATGAACGTAGTCTGGTGGATTGCTTGCGGCTCCGGGAATATTAAGATATCCGTAAACCTTTCCGTTTCCACCATACACCTTATTATATGCATACGATGTTTTGTTTCCCTTGACTCCTTCTAACTTTACATCTGCAAGAGTGAAACAATATGATTTATCAAAGTTCTGTTCTCCTTTCTTAATTCGCAGGAATCCTTCCTTGACTCCAGGCTGATATCCAAACATGGCAACGCAATAGAAGTAGAGGTCACCCTTCTCGTCCACGAATGGATCCCCAGCAGGAGTCATACATGAGGACATTGTGGCACGAGGGTCACTAATCATTTTGATGGGCTTATCGGTCTTGGTATCTATCAAGGCTATGTATGCTCCCTCCTCGCATGAGTAGGCAGACTTCAACTGGCAGAGGGTAACGTATAAGATGCCGTCCCTGATGATAGAGGCACATGGCTCAGGATTGTTGTCTCCAGCCGACTTCCCCAAAGAATAGTCAGATAAATCTATCTCTCCTGTCTTCGTCATAGAAACAGGGTCTATTATCCAGACCTTTCCTAATCCAAGGCAAGAAACATAGGCTTTCTTCTCGGATACGAACGTAATGTATGTAGCCTTTGCGCCACTTGGAAACACCATGGTCTGCCCTTCCTGAACAAGTTTGCCATCCTTAGGCGTATATTTATAGAGGTGTTCAGTGTCAGTTACATACACCTTACCTTTATGTACAAAGGTAAATGCACCTTTGGCTAACACTAACGCATTGTCCGTGTTAAGTGAGCCGACAGTCAAGTCCTTAAACAGGCTGACATAAGTGTTCTCTCCTATATTCACGCTGTGTACAAATCCCGATTCTGTCTTTGTCGGAGGCATTGGAGGAACATCTGGTGAGTCTTTTCCACATGAGGAAAGACCTGTTGATACAAGCAGCGCTACGGCTGCAACTAAGAAATAATGTTTCATTTTGAATTAAATATTAAAAATAATAATAAGAATTTACATACTCATAGCTCCCCCGGAGACTTTATCTCGGAACAGATTAAAACGCAATTTCATTTTAAAAGTACGCCCTTGCAGTGGCATTTTGAATTCCATGTAGTTTTCTTTATCAAAGATATTCTCAACCTCAAAACTCAGTGAAATGTTGTTGTGCCAAAAGGACTGTTGAAGACCTATGGTAAACACATCATTGGAGGGGATGAGCCATTTCTTGCGCTGGTCGGGCAGTGTACTCATTTGCCATCCCCAATCAAATTCTCCGACATGGGAAACGTCTACATAAACTCTGGACAATTCCTTCTTTCCTAGCAAACCTTCAACGTGGTATTCCATACCATAATTGTAATAGAATGAAGGTATGTTGGGCACATGCTTGTCATACGTTGGGTTATCTGTTCCCTTCTCATCGTTTAACCATTTTTGTCGGTCTCGAATGTCCTGCAATGTAAGATTAAAGTAAGCATAGATGTTGGGAGTCACATCCACCTTTATGTCTGTATCGAACCCAAGCGTGCTCGTCTTTCCTAAATTTGTATATATGGAACGAGTATCTGCAGGGAAAAGTCTTATCATATTCTTCATATACATATAATAAAAGTTTGTTTCCCATTGCACACGAGTAAGTCCACACAGATTTCTTCGATCTATGATAATACCTACATTCAGATTATTCCCAACTTCTGGCTGAAGGTTTACTGATGGCTTTATACTTATCCCATTACCAAACAACTCTCCCGTATCTGGAATCCTTACATTGTGTGAAAACGAGATTTTCCCCCTCACACCTTTCCAAAACTCATAGCTTACCCCCTCACTAAACCCGTAATATGTTTTGTTCACGCTTGTCTGCTTGGGAGCTGCCACATCCTCCGCATGGTCTTTTGACAGAGCATCGCTTGTTCTGAAAATCTTTGACTTGAGATAATAGATGCTCATTGTCAAGGAGTTTTGAAAGCGATTATCGGAAGATACGTACAAATGACTGAACCCGATGTTGTTTGAAATCATCTTGCTGGGAAACGAACTGGGATCAAAGCCAAGATATTCATTCATACGTTCATCCTTGGGCCTATAGTCTGAGAGTACGAATTGGTCGTTCAGGTTGAAAGAATGTCGTCCAAGCATATATTTCAAGTTTAATTTGTTTCGCAACTCAAATTGTCGGTTATGCGATTCGTTGAATAGGTTGTCCTCTGTTTCCCCAATAGCTTGTGTGACAGTTCCATCCCATTGCGTCTTTGTTGTTGCGGTATCCGTCATGTTCGAACGTATGATGGGAGCAACAAGTGTATTTCTCATATCCAACCCCTTGAAGATAAAATTATTTTTCTCCAAGTCCAAAGTAGGCATGATATTAAGACTTTTCGTATAGGCATGTCTCGAGTCAAAGTTAAGAGACTGTATACCTTTCTTGTTTCTGTAAAAGGCACATTCCAGATCCAGTTTGTCGAAGTATAGTTTCCTAAATCCTATGCCCACATGATAGAAGTCTGCGTCATAGTAGTCATTGTTTCGTCTCACCTTTCTGTATTCAGAAGCAGGTAGATTAGTCTCAAACACTGGCCATGACATCATATAATTGTTCTTGGACTTGTTCTTGAAGAAAGCAACATTGAACAATATTCCAGGTTTTGCAAAAAGTTTCTGGGCACTTGCAAGTGTCTTGAATGTTCCAAATGAAGCCAATTCTTGTGTGAATCCAACTAAATCACATTCATCTTCTCTGGTCACAATGTTGATAGCTCCTCCCAATCCGTCGCCTCCATATTCGGCAGGAACGATACCCTTGTACACTTCTATGTACTTGATGACATCAATCGGAATATCATTAATATCGAAAGAACCATCAGGGCTATTTAAAGGAAATCCATTGATATAGACTGCGACTCGCTTTCCCTCCAACCCATGCACAGATATGCGAGATGCACTTCCTAATCCGCCAGTTTTTCTCACTTTAATGCCAGACGTTCTTGTGAGAATTTCTTCTATACCGCTTGAACGTCCCCGTAACTTTTCTCCGTCTACAACTGTTACTGCCATAGGACTTTGCCGAATACGGTTTATTTCTGCCTGCTGGGAAGACCCCCTAACCACAACTTCGCTAAGGACGTTCGCTGATGATTCTAAGAAAAAGTCTTTTGTGATATTGCCGTTTAACACAATGACTTGCCTTACTCGTTTATATCCAACAAATGAAACCTCAACAATATATGTTCCATTTGAGGGTATGTCAATTTGATAATTGCCTGTCTTGTCAGAAACTGTTTTCTTTTTTGTATTTTTGATTGATATGTATGCCCCAGATATGGGAAGTTTTGTATCCTTATCCATGACTTTCCCACTTAATGTATTTTGAGCAGCCAAAATCGTTGGACATAAACACAATATCGCTACGATGAATAATCTGTTCATAATCTTATTGGTTAATGAGTGCTTGCCATCCTGTCGTGTTATAGCGTATATATTCAGACAAAGTCTGTTTTGCCTCTTCCTTGCCGATTTCTGCATTTGAAACAATTTCTTCTATAATTGTTACCCATATAAAAGAGGAAATCCGAAAGAATAGTGGTGAAACATTTGTTTGAAGTTGTGGATATACTTTTTGCATGTGGTCAATATATTCTTTACTTATTGCTACTTGTTCGTCGATAAAATTCTCACGGAAAACTTCCAAAGAAGTGTCTTTTGACTCAAAGAGCAACAACTTTAATTCTTCTTTATACAAGAAAATTATTTTAAGCGTTTCTCTTAGCAAATCTTTTTGGCCTTGCATCGAGAAACCAACTTTGTCTATTTTGTCTTTTTCTATGTGATAGGAAGCCATTCTTTCATGTAAGACGGCAAGTAAAGGTTTGAGAACAGCATAAAAAATATCATCTTTTGTCTTAAAATAATTGTAGATATTACCTAAGACAATTCCTGACTTTGCAGAAATCGTGCGCATCGACGTTTTTTTAAAGCCATTTTTAATAAACTCATTGCGAGCAGCCATGACAATTCGGCTTCTTATTTCTTCTTTTAATATTTTCATCGCTATTTTATTAACGGACGTTTTTCTGTTTTGTTCACAAAAAAAGCGCACCATTCTATGATGAATGATGCGCTTCTATGCTGTTTCAATTCAGAAACTCTTTGTATATGATATTTATCCTTTGTCATAAACTTTTTTTAGATGTTGCAAAGTTAGAAATAATGACATTTCTCCACAATACCCAAAAATAGTGATTTCTTATAAAATGCATCACTCAATAATGGGAGATTTCCTTTCTTTTCTCACGAGTTCCCTCCTTTTCTTTAATTCAAAATCTATAATATTATTGCTTTAATTTTGCTGTTCGATAATGATTTATTCATCTTAAAAACAATGATTTATGGAATCGAACAACAATGACAACTATGTGCTGGTATTGGAAGACCGCACGGAAGTGAAGAATGCAAACGAAACGGGTAAGCTCTCCGTAGTTTCAGGTATTGACGATAAGGGCAAACTCCAAACAACCGAAGCCAAGGACGTGCATCAGGCAGCCTTTTTGAAATTCAACAACAAAGACGGCTTGCTGAAGAACTTCATGACCAATTTCCTCAAACAGTTCAACGAACCATCCCGTTTCGGACTCTACAAGGTAGTGGCTAACAATGTGGAGCAAGGTGTAGCATCGCTCCACACCATGCTTCAGAACCGTGAGAAGCCTGAGAACAAGCAGCAGTTGGCAGACAGTCAGGTGCGCTTTGATGATTTCTTGCCCAAGCAGAAGAATGCCACTGCCATTGACGAGTCGAAGATTGATTGGAAGCAGCTCGACAACCTAGGACTTACCCGTGAGCGGTTGGAGCAGAGCGGAGAATTGGTAAAGATGCTTGGCTGGCAGAAGAGCAATCTTATAACGATAGCCATACCTATTGGTGATACCACCATCTACACCGATGCCCGTTTGGCATTCCGTACAGATGGCGAGGGTAACATCGGATTGGCAGTTCACCCGCTTCGCAAGGAGCCACAGCTCGACTTCCCCTATATGGGACACAAGTTCTCTAATGAAGAGAAAGAACTACTCCTTGCAACGGGCAACCTTGGCAAGACCATCGAGATTACGCCCAAGAATGGTGACCCATTTGCCGCATACGTTTCCATAGACCCACAGACCAATGAACTTATTGCCCTGCGTGCCGACCGTGTGAATATCCCAAAAGAAATCAAGGGTGTTACACTTTCTGATGCGCAGTACAAAGGCCTTGTAGAGGGCAAAGCCGTGAAAGTGGAAGGAATGACCGCCAAGAGTGGTAAGTCCTTCAATGCCACTCTGCAAGTCAATGCTGAGAAGAAAGGCATCGAGTTTATCTTCGAGAACAAGCAAGGCTTGAAGGAGCGACAGCAGCACACGCAGCAACAAGGCGCACCACGCAAGCTCTGTGGTTTGGAACTCTCCGACAAGCAGCGTGAAGCATTAGACAGCGGTCGCACGCTTTATCTGAAGAATATGGTGGACAAGGAAGGGCAACCTTTTAATGCCTATGTCAAGATGGACAAGGAACAGAACCGCCCACGTTTCTACAAGTGGAACCCTGACAAGAAGCAGGAAACCGGCAAGGAAAAGGTGGTAGCCGTAGCCGAAGAACACAAAACACAGGTTGCAGTGAACAACCAAGGCAAGACCAACGAAGCCACCAAGAACGTGAACGAGCCCTTAAAGTCCGGGCAGACACAGCCCACTGCCGCCCAAAAGCAGAAGCAGGACGAGAAGAAACAGCAGCGCCGTGGACGTAAGATGTAACCCTTAAAACCAAACCTAACTATGATTACTTGTATTATTGCCGAGAAACCCTCGGTAGCCAGAGATATAGCCCGTATCGTAGGGGCAAATGGCAAGCAGGACGGATACTTGGAAGGTAACGGCTATCTTGTTACTTGGGCAATAGGACACCTCATTACCCTTGCCATGCCCGAAGCCTACGGTTTTGCAGCCTATAAAGCCGAAGACCTGCCCATCCGTCCCAATCCCTTCCAACTTATCGTTCGTCAAGTACGCAAGGATAAGGAGTACACATCAGACCCCGCAGCACTCAAGCAGCTCAAAGCCATTCGTGGTTGCTTCGACAGTGCAGACCGCATCATCGTAGCTACCGATGCAGGGCGAGAAGGTGAACTTATCTTTCGCTATATCTATCACCATTTGAACTGCCACAAGCCTTTTGAAAGACTTTGGATTTCCTCGCTTACGGACAAAGCCATCCGTGATGGGCTTGCTCATCTCAAAGCAGGAAGTGCGTATGACAATCTCTATCACTCCGCTAAGGCGAGAAGCGAAGCCGACTGGCTCGTGGGCATCAATGCCAGCCGTGCCCTGTCCATCGCTCGCAAAGGCGGTTACTCTTTGGGAAGGGTACAGACCCCGACACTCGCTATGGTTTGCCGTCGGCACATAGAAAATCGCGATTTTTCTTCCGTCCCTTATTGGAAACTCTCCGTAGCAGGAGAGAAAGAGGGCATATCTCTGAAAGCCGTGAGCAGTAGTGCATTTGACAATGAAGCCGATGCACAGTCCGCTCTCGCCATGCTTCGCGAACAGAGCCGGCTTACCGTGACTTCGGTCGCAAGAAAGGTGGGACATACGTCGCCACCCCTCTTGTACGACCTCACCGCCCTACAAAAGGAAGCCAACCGAAAGCACGGCTTTTCAGCAGATAAAACCCTCTCAATAGCTCAGAGCCTCTATGAGAAGAAAATCACGACCTATCCCCGCACAGGCAGCCGATACATCAGCGAAGACGTCTTCGAGGAAATACCCGTCTTGCTTGGCAAGATAGGACAAAGATTCTCTTTCCCACTTAACCGCCACTCTGTGGACAACGACAAGGTAACCGACCACCATGCCATCATCCCTACGGGTGAAACTCCATCGGGACTATCAGCAGATGAAACAGCCATCTACCAAATGGTAGTCCATCGTTTTATCGAAGCCTTTTCTCCCGACTCAGAGGAAGAGCGGATGCAGGTGGAACTGACCGACGGTACAAACACCTACATTTGGAAGGCGTGCCGAAGTATCGCCTTGGGTTGGAAAACCGTACAGCACAGTACCGGCACGAACGATGAAAAAGGTAAGGAGGATGAAGAACAGACTTTATCCGTCCTACCCACCCTAACAGAAAACGAGATGTTACCGCTGCTATCTTCAGAGGTTGCCGAGTACAAGACCAAGCCAAAGCCGCTTTATACTGAAGCAACCTTGCTTTCCGCGATGGAGAATGCTGGCAAAGAGGTCGCAGATGCAGAAAGCAAAAAAGCAATGGCAGAATGTGGCATCGGTACACCTGCCACCCGCGCCAACATCATCGAGACACTTATCCTGCGAGACTATATCCGAAGAGAAAAGAAAACGGTAGTCCCGACAGAGAAAGGCTTGGCAGTCTATGAGATTGTCAAGGACAAACGAATTGCCAATGCAGAGATGACAGGCTCGTGGGAACTGACCCTTGCCGCCATCGAAGCAGGACAGATGCCGCCCGAGAAATTCGCGCAAGGCATCAACTCCTACGTGGAGACTATTTGCGAGGAACTCCTTGCCCTTGCTCCACAGGTGCAGAAATCCTATCCCACCTACCGCTGCCCCAAATGTGGCAACGAAAGTGTGGGCATCTACGCCAAGATTGCCAAATGCAGGCACGAGGGATGCGACTTCCACATCTTCCGTGAAGTCTGCGGCACGTTCCTTTCCGAAGACAATATCCGTGATTTGATAACCACAGGGCGAACGTCCATCCTTAAAGGCTTGACGAGCAAGGCTGGCAAGAAGTTCAACGCTCGTCTTGTTCTGGGGGAAGATCATACCACCTCCTTTGAGTTTGAGGGTAAGAAAGGAAAAGCACGAGGGAGATAGTTATCACAAGCTCGGAGAGGAAATAAATTAGTTGGGAGATAGTAAAAAGAACTATACGTCAGAAATGACCTCCCGACTAATATTCTCTCTCCATCTTAAAACAGAAAAACTATGGCATACAATAAGAAAGCTGTCTTGGAGGGCAACACGGAAGCCATCCGTGTAATCCTCCGATTAGAGAAAGAACGCCGCGAAGCCACCGAAGCCGAGAAAGTCTTGCTTAGAGGCTATCAAGGTTTCGGTGGTCTGAAATGCGTCTTGAACCGTTGTGATAATCCCGATGACCTCCGCTATTGGAGCGCATCGGAGCAAAACCTGTTTGCGCCTACCCAAAGGCTCAAACAGATGATTTACCGTGATGCCGTCGATGCCAACACCGCCAAACGCTATTGGGAGAGCATCAAGGCAAGCGTACTGACCTCTTTCTATACCGACACCCGTATCGTCTCCGCCATTGCCGATGCCCTAAGTGCCACCGATGTGCAAGTAAGACGATGCCTGGACCCTTCCGCAGGTATGGGAGCCTTTACCGAAACCTTTGCCAAAAGTGCCGGTATGGTCGATGCTATGGAAAAAGACCTGCTGACGGCACGCATCACACAAGCCCTTCATCCTTATGGTAAGGACAATATCTTTGTTCGGCAAGAACCCTTTGAAGCCATCGGGGAACTGGAAGGGAAGGACAAATACGACCTTATCACCAGCAACATCCCCTTTGGTGACTTTATGGTCTATGACCGTAGTTATAGCAAGGGGGAGAATATCCTTAAACGGGAATCCACCAGAACCATTCACAATTATTTCTTTGTGAAAGGGCTAGACACTATCAAAGAAGGCGGACTTCTTGCATTTATTACCTCGCAGGGCGTATTGGACAGCCCCAAGAATGAAGCTATCCGCCGTTACCTCATGCAGAACAGCCGACTTATCTCCGCTATCCGTTTGCCTTCGGGTATGTTCTCCGAGAATGCAGGTACGGATGTGGGCAGCGACCTCATTGTCCTGCAAAAACAGTCGGGCAAGGAAATTGGTGAGGGCATCGAACAGCAGTTTGTACAAACCGCCTCTGTTCCTAAAGGCGACGGCTTTTCTATTGCGTTCAACCACAACTCACTCTTCGAGGGCGAATGGAAGGATATTTCCCACCGTACGATTGCCACAGACAGACAAATGGGTACAGACCCTTACGGTAAGCCTGCTTGGGAATATACGTTTGACGGCAGTATCGAGGATATGGCTGACAGCCTGCGTACACAGCTCTCTTTGGAAGTAGAGCAGCGTTTCGATCGTAAACTCTATGAAACCGGCATACCCATGACCGAGGAGGAATGGCAGGTACACGTGGACAAGATGGTGCAAAAAGTACAAGAAAACATAAAAACGGAAGGAATACCTCAAGAACAGGAAATCAAGGATAAGGAGGAAAAGAAAGAGGATAAGGAAAATGAAAAAGAAGAAGAAAATGCTTACAATTTGATGCCCGACAGCACTAAGAAGCAACTTCCCAAACTCTATGCAACGGAAAAGCAGCTCATCGGCGACCGCATTGCCTACGCTCGCTATTTCTTCCCAATGGGAGCCTATACAGCCTATATGCTGGAATACGACCCCAAGGAACGCATCGGCTTCGGAGCCGTTACGATGGGCTACGGCTGGGAACTTGGGTATATGTCCCTTAAAGAAATGGAGGAAGTAAAGGTCAAAGGCTTGGGTATTGAGCGGGACTTATACTTCAAACCCACAAAGTTGCACGAGATTGCGGAACTGGAAGAGATTGTCAGAGGACAATACACCAAAGAACCTATCATTGAGGAAGGCAAGGATGAAAGCCGTCAGGAAGTTCTGAGACCCGTGCAGGAAGGCACTCAACCCCAAGAGAATATCGAAGAAGGTAATAAGATAGTGGGAGATGAAGCAAGAGATGGAGCAAGAGACGAAGCAGAGACAAAAAAAGAAGCACAAGCTGCACAGGTACTTCCAACAATAGAGCCTGAAAACGAACCTGCTCCCGAAGGTGTCCCCGTAATCACCCTTCAAAGACAATACGAACAAGAAAGCCGTGAAATTCGCACGGACGTGGAAGCCCCACGTGAAATGAACGGACAGACGGTATTCTTTGATGAAGACCATCATCCGATTATGGACAGCACCATCGAAACAGAAACAACGGAGCAACTCTTGTTTGTCCCAGAAGAGTATAGTCTTTGGACACAAGATGTAGCCCGTGTAAATAATGAAATCAAAGAGGCTGCTCAACAAAAGAAGGTCAGCGATAACCAACCGTTTTCTGCAAGCCGACTGTCTAAACCGACAAGAAGTACACCCACCAGTCCCCGCAGAAACAAGAAAACTGCATCGACTCCCGTCAGAGAACCCTCACTCTTTGACTTTATGGAGGAAGCCGAGCCTCGCAAGCCACAGCCCATAGCAGAGGTCAAGAAAGAGTTTGACGCTTCACCGCGTCCCTTTCTCTCATCGCCCGACTCTCATCTGAGGGACGGCTCTATTGTCGTGCAGAAAGGACAGGTCGGTTTTCTCTCTGACTTGAAACGACATCCTACCTTCAACCCGATGGACTTGCCCTTTGCCCAGCTCTCACGGCTGAAAGCATACATTGAGATTAGAGAAAGTTATCACCGACTCTATGATTATGAGGCGAACAACCAAGCGGAGGACAAGGAAGAGCGTGAGAAACTCAACCGGCTTTATGACGGCTATGTAGGTCGTTGGGGGTACTTTAACCAGAAGGGAAACACCGATATCATCAAGATGGATGCCACCGGAGTGGAAATGCTGTTTTTGGAACGCTCCGAGAACGGCAAATACATCAAGGCGGACATCTTCGACCATCCGACGGCTTTCTCCACCTCCGAGCTTTCCATTGCCGCAGACCCGATGGAGGCATTGGGCGCATCACTCAACAAGTACGGTACGGTGGAACTTGATTATATGAGCTCCCTGCTTCCCGATATGGAAGAGAGTGATATGCTTTCCGCCTTGGAAGGTCGCATCTTCTTTAATCCCGAAGAGGACGGCTATGAGGTAGCCGACAAGTTCATTTCAGGCAATGTGATTGAAAAGGCGGAGCGTATCGAGTCGTGGCTCTTGGAGCATCCAGAGCATGAGGAAGCGAAACAGAGTCTGACTGCCCTGCGTGCCGCCACGCCAACGCCCATTCCCTTTGCTGATTTGGACTTCAATCTCGGTGAACGCTGGATACCTGCTAAAGTCTATGGTAGGTTTGCCTCGGAGTTTTTCGGGACGGATATTAGCGTATCCTACCATTCCAACATGGACGAGTACAGCATTGTCTGCGACCGAAAGAATGCCAATATCTGGCATAAGTATGCCGTACAGGGAGAATTTCGCCGTTATGACGGCATCAACCTGATGAAGCACGCACTTCACAATACCATTCCCGACATCAACAAGAGTAAGGAGGTGACGGATAAGATCACAGGAGAAACCAAGACCATTAAAGTACGGGACGGGCACGCCATACAGATGGCGAACGCCAAGATTGAGGAAATCAGACAAGGCTTTGTAGATTGGCTCGGACAGACACCTGACACGTTCAAAGAGCAGCTCTCTGACCGTTACAATCGTCTTTTCAACTGCTTTGTGCGTCCCAATTTTGACGGTACACACCAGTCGTTTCCCGACCTTGACCTTAAAAGATTGGGCATATCAGACCTTTATAAGAGTCAGAAAGATGCCGTATGGATGCTCAAAACCAATGGCGGAGGTATCTGTGACCATGAAGTAGGCGCGGGCAAGACGCTTATCATGTGTACGGCAGCCTACGAGATGAAGCGGTTGGGATTGGCCAACAAGCCGATGATTATCGGACTGAAGGCAAATGTATTCGATATTGCCGATACTTTTCGCAAGGCGTATCCCAATGCCAAGATACTCTATCCGGGAAAGAACGACTTCAGTAAGCAAAATCGCCAGCGCATCTTCAATGACATCAAGAACAACGATTGGGATTGCATTATCCTTACGCATGAGCAGTTTAGCATGATACCGCAGGCTTTGGAGATACAAGAAGCGATTTTGCAGAAAGAAAAAGATTCTGTGGAGGAAAACCTTGAAGTACTCCGTATGCAGGGAGCGGACATTTCCCGTGCTATGCTCAAAGGTTTAGAGAAGCGAAAGCAGACTTTGAAAGCCAAGTTGCAGGGCATTCAAGATAGTATAGCCGAGCGCAAGGACGATGCCGTGGACTTCAAGATGATGGGCATTGACCACCTTTTTGTAGATGAAAGTCATCAATTCAAGAACTTGATGTTCAACACTCGCCACGATAGAGTGTCGGGCTTGGGCAATCCTGATGGCTCACAGCGTGCGCTCAATATGCTCTTTGCCATTCGCACCATACAGGAACGGTCAGGCAAGGACTTGGGCGCAACATTCCTTTCAGGAACTACTATCAGTAATTCGCTGACGGAATTATACTTACTCTTCAAATACTTGCGCCCGCAAGCCTTGGAAAAGCAGGGAATCAACAGTTTTGACGCATGGGCAGCGGTCTTTGCCAAGAAGTCCACCGACTATGAGTTTTCCATCACGAATGAGATTATTCAGAAGGAACGCTTCAGAACCTTTATTAAGGTGCCGGAACTTGCCTCGTTCTATGCGGAAATTTGCGACTTCCGTACAGCAAAGGACATCGGTATCGACCGCCCTGAGAAGAACGAGATACTGCATAACATACCGCCAACTCCCGAACAGGAGGAGTTTATTGGAAAACTGATGGAGTTTGCCAAAACTGGCAATGCCACCCTTTTAGGGCGTGCGCCATTAACCGAAAAGGAGGAAAAGGCAAAGATGCTGATTGCAACTGATTACGCCCGTAAGATGAGCCTTGATTTACGCATGATTGATGAAAATGCGTACTCAGATCATATTGACAACAAGGCAAGTCATTGTGCGAAACTCTTGAATGACTATTATCAGAAGTACGATGCACAGAAAGGAACGCAGTTTGTTTTCTCTGATTTGGGGACTTACAAGCCTGGTGGAGACTTCAACATCTATTCGGAAATCAAAAGAAAGTTGGTGGAAGACTACCATATCCCAGCATACGAGATACGCTTCATTCAGGAATGCAAGAATGAGAAGGCAAAGAAAGCAATGGTGGATGCCATGAATCGGGGCGACATCCGTATTATCTTCGGTTCTACTTCCATGCTTGGAACGGGTGTCAACGCCCAGCAGCGAGCGGTGGCTATTCATCATTTGGACACGCCTTGGCGACCTTCAGATTTGGAGCAACGTAACGGGCGAGCCGTGCGCATGGGCAATGTGATAGCCAAAGAATTTGCAGACAACAAGGTCGACGTGATTATCTATGCCGTGGAACGGTCTTTGGACAGTTATAAATTCAACCTTCTGCATAACAAGCAACTCTTCATCAATCAGCTGAAGACGAATACGCTCGGCAGTCGTACCATTGACGAGGGTTCAATGGACGAGGACAGCGGTATGAACTTCTCTGAATACGTGGCAGTACTTTCGGGCAATACCGACCTTTTGGAAAAAGCAAGGCTTGACAAGAAAATCACCACCTTGGAGTCAGAGCGCAAAAACTTCCTCCGTGAACGTGACGCCGCAACGGGCAAGTTGGCTGAGATTGAGAGTTCCGTGTCTTTCCATTCAGACAAGATTAAGGAAGCTAAGGAAGATTTGGCGTGCTTTGAGAAGCGCGTGGAACGTGATACAGAGGGCAATCCCATCAACAAACTGGTCATCAAAGGCGTGGAGGACAGTACGGACATCAAAGTCATTGCTGCACGTCTGCAGGAGATTAACGACAAGGCACGCACCAAGGGCGAGTACAATAAAATCGGTGAGATTTATGGATTTTCCATTATGGTGAAGACGGAGAGTACCTCAAAAGATTTGTTTGACTGCTCCGTGAACCGTTTCTTTGTCAAGGGGCAGGAGAGTATCTACTATACCTATAATAATGGTAAGTTGGCTACGGACCCGAAACTTGCGTGTGAGAACTTCTTGGGTGCGCTGGGGCGAATCCCCAAGGTGATAGAATCGCATGAAAAGGAGAAAGAGAAGGTTGCTGCCAATAAGGAAATCTACACTGCTATTGCTAATGGGACGTGGAAGAAAGAGGACGAACTTCGCTCGCTCAAAGGGCAGTCGGCAGAGCTGGACAGAAAAATCACTTTGACGATTACTGCGGACAAAGAAGGAGATGAAGAACTCTCCCCAAAATCAGACTTGCAAAATCCTCCTGATACAGTTTCAGAACACAGTGCAAAAGAGACAATAGTACGTCATAAAGTAAGATTTTGAATCTAAAAGAATAAATTTGCAACAAAATTATCGAATCTCATTCAGCAAATTCAGAAATAATATGTAACTTTGCAGAACATACCGAGGGCTTGTATGGATTTGACGGCAAGATGAGATGGTATGTAAGCATGCGGAGGCTCGACGGCTACCTCCTAAATCTGAGTGGTCAAAAAATTAATTGGCGAAAACAATTACGCTCTCGCTGCCTAATCGAAGCATAGTAGATTACTGGCTTTATTGCGTCACCAGGTGATGCGACGAGACACTGCTCCAAGGATGTTGTTCCGAATCTAAGGGTCAAGCGGTGCAGGTAAATCGGAAATAGTTTGTGTATGCCTCGATGCATAGATGAAATTTAGAGGATAAGGTGTTGGTTGGTGGTTCAGGTCTTGCCAACACTCGAAAACAGAAGGCTGAAATAAGCATGTAGAAAGCATATGGTTTCCTTGTGCGGACCGGAGTTCGACTCTCCGCAAGTCCACTAAAAGAGAGGACTATTAATTGTTTTTAAGCAGCTGATAGTCTTCTTTCTTATTATGCTCTATTCAGAGATCCATAAGATTTTGAAGTTTTAATACACCGAAAAGGGACTGTATCGACAAAGTACACAGCCCCATTTCCCCTTTTTAGAGTGCTAATAAAGCGACAAAAGTCCTTATCGGCACTATTTACGTTGCAAAGGTAGTGTTTATATTCGGATTATACCTACATCATTTTTTCAAAAAAAGTTTTGAGTTTATCAATTCCTTCTTGAAACTTCTTTTGATTTTGCTTTTTTAGTTTCTCGATATTGAGCAGTTTCCACTGTACGGATGGGTATTTGCTCAAATCACCAGCACAACATAGTTCCCATTGCGGGGAGCCTTCTTCAAAAGAAATGATGAAGTCTTTGTCCTCATCGGTAAGGCAGGCATTTACCTTTCTGATAATGTCGTTACGCGAGGACTCATAATCCTTGTAAGTGAAAGGAATATCGGTCATTCCTTTGAACTGATGTTCAAGAGCCTCCTCCTGATTAATGTCATTAGGACAAAGTGATTCTATGATGGGTTTGTCGCTTCCCAGTAAGCACAGAAACAAACCGTCTTTTACTTCATCCAATGTTTCGTCTTTCATGTACTTGCAATCAAACAAATCACGTGGGTGTTGGCGACTGAGAGCAGCCGCTATCTTACCTCCATATAGTTGTGGATAAGGTACGATGCGTGCCTTACAGTTAGCTTGAAACTCATCTTTCGCCTTTGGGCAGAGGTTCATTACTTCCGCTTCTCCAAGTATGCCACGTTTGGTGCCATTCACTTCGATTTTCACCGTAGTGCCATTGTATGTGCATTGCAGTTTCCATACATCAGTTTTATGTACCACATGTATTCCCGGTACGGCTCGTTCGATGCTCGTTTTCAAGTCTTGAAGATTCAGATTGATATGTTCCAAGCTCGTTGAACGTGCCTCCAAGGGAATATAGGTAAGATCTATATCCACAGAATACCGTGGCATGTTCTGATGAAACAAGTTGATAGCCGTACCACCATGTACGGCAAAATCTTTGATTCTATAAACCAAGGGCATGATGCGTACCAATAGTGCCACTTGACTTTTATACTGATGATTATTCATAGTCGTTCAATTCTTTGGGGATTGTCATTTTATACTTACTGAGATATACCCCCGACTTTACCAACTGCAATTTTGTAGTTCCCAAATCTATCCTAGATAAGTCTAATTCTTCAAACCAATAATGGTTTGCTTTTTCTGCCATATATAAGAATAGGCGCTTCATCTTATAGTTCTTGGTTGTTTCCAATAACGATTGGACAACCTCTGAACGCAATGTTGTTAGCTGTTCCATTATATAGTACAAGTCCATGTAGTTGTATTGCCGCGGCGATAGTAACAAGCATTCCATAAAAGCCTGTTCTGGAGTAGACGCGAGTAAATTCCAATCTAAATAAGACAAAGTCGTTATTTGTGCTTGCATAAATGCGTCTGTTTTGAAAAAATGAAAATCACGGTCGAATACGTTAAGCTTCATCCATTGAGGCATTCTCTCATTGGTAGCAGTTATCACTAGCAATGGCTTACCCATTGGCACATAATGATTGAAGCCCCATAACTCTAATGCAGAATGAGCAGCTATACGGAACTTCTTTCCTAACTGTTCATTAAACGACTGCAATGCACCATAGGCAGATAGGTTATCCCCAGTACGGTACATTACACCTCTACATAGAGGTGTTAACCATCCCGATATGCGGTATCTTTTCAATAGCTGACTGGAATATCCTCGTCCTGTTAGCCATTGAGCAAACAACAATCCGTTTTTTTGTCCTAATTGGAGCATTTGGTTGATTTTGTTACCTGTAGATACACTCATAGTTTACTTGCTTGTATTTATTTCAACTGCAAAGATAAGCAAATCATTTCAAATAATAGCTTATTGGTTGAAAATAATTCCCACAAATAAACTAATAGTTGATTTACTGTCCTAAAATTTAACTATCTTCTTCATATTCATGTCTATTTTAAGATGTGCCATAAGTTAGAATTCGGCAATAAACAAATTGCTTGTTGATCACCAACATTCTCGTTTATGAAGCATATCGTCTATCTCGTCACGAAGAAACAGCAGTCTACCATTCGCTTTGAGATATGGGATCTTTCCTGCCCATACCCAATTGTAAATGGTTTTCTGCTCTACTTTGAGAATCTTCGACACGTCGATTATGTCAAGATACTCTGGTTTAAGAGGCGGATGAATAGTTGTGTCAACAGATTGCTCTTTCATCACAAGCAGTTGGTCGAGTTTGCTCTCGATAGTTCTCAAGCTGTCAAACAATCGCTTGCACCAATCGTTCTCTGTTGTCTGTTCTAAGTATGGCATAGCTCACCCTTTTGATAGTTACCACTTGCGTCCTGCGACAATATACACTGCTCTTTCATATAGGCAATGTACTTCTTTGCCGTTCGGTCTTTGATTTCCATTTCACGCATCAATACGTCACATAGTTCTTGATATGAGAGTCTTAGCTTGGTATGGAAAGCTGATTTTACAACAGCCAAAAGTTCATCCGTCTTACGCTTTTCTTTATCCTCTTTCGACTTCTCTCCACGATAGACGTGCATATCTGCATCTTTGTCCCAGCCGAAAAGCATCATCGGCACATCGAGCGGACTGCCGTCACGCACCTTCAGAGCTTTTACAACCGAATATTCAGGGTTATCGTCTTTCTCTATGGAGAGAATACCTGCCGCCTTGCGCTGTAATTCGGAACCAATATGTCCACGCAACTTAATACCGTTAGGGACAAAATGGAGCACACAGATGATGCAGGTATTATAGATTCCTGCCAAACGATAGAGTTCATCCACAATGGCTATACTCTCCGTTTCGTCATTGGCAGATCGTATCAAGTCTGCAATGCCGTCAATTACCACAAGATGTATTCCTCCGTGCTTATGGTGAAACAAGTCCATACTCTCACGAATAATTTTCAATCTATCTTTACGAGAAAGTGAAGCCAAATAAAGAGAATGGTAGAACTCTGGTACAGACGTGACTCCTGCCCGACGAAGTGTCTTCCCCAAATTCTTATGCAACTGTGCTTCTGATTGCTCTGTATCGTAATGGAGTACAGCTAATCTTTTGGGGTTGGCGGTTACCTCCAATCCCAAAGTTTGTTCTGGTTGTAAGCGTTCTGCACCAAGAGTACCGGCAAGAATGGCAGCAATGTAATTGCTTTTGCCTGTTCCTTCTCCGCCAGTGATGCAGAACAGATTATCCTGTGTACCGAGGGGTACGCCGTTTACTGCTACCACCGACTTCGAGGCATCGGGAGGATTGTCATAGTCTATTTCACAAGATTGCAATATCATCATCGTCTGTGCATACATTTGGGTAAACATATCAGAAAGCAGTGCCTTTAAACCTTCCGAACCATTGCCTAAGGCAAAGTAATCGGAAATATCCTTTTCTGTTTTTGTGCCTTGTAAGGGCAACGTTAAGTGAAGCACCTTAAACTTGGATAGAGCTTCGACTTGTCGTTTAGTTTCTCTTAATCCTGTTTCATCCGTATCATACAATATGATTAGATGTCGAAAACGGAGTAATAGTCCCTCAATGATATTTTCTGGTATCTGTGCTGTCTCGCTGTTGAAACAGATGGCATTGAATCCATGAGCCGAGAGTGAAAGCACATCCTTCTCTCCCCCCGTAATGAATATCATATCGCCTTTGCAGGGCAACTGCTCAAAACCAAACACATAGTCATCCACCTCCTTGCCTCCATAGAGGAAGCGCAATTTACTATTGGGACGATAAACTTTCACAAACCTGCCAAGGCAATAAGCAAACATAGGCTCTTCTTGCGTAGAAACAAGTGAGAATGGCTTGCCCTGACTTGAAACGGATTCATAGCGTGCTAATGATTTAACATGGAAGCGTTGCAAAGTCCTGGTATCAATGCCGTATCGTCGCCAATAATTTCGTTCCTCTTCTCCAAGGGGCTGCTCAATATATGTAAACCACTTCTCGTTTGTCATGGAAGTATTAAGGTCGGGTGGAGGTAATATAGGCTGCTTTGAAGGTTTAATTAAGACAGGTCGCTGATTACCGTATTCTTTTCTTTCTTCAAGACTAATATTGAGTTGTAAATCTCTGATGATTGTTTCAAGAACATTCATAAAATCTTTTCTCACGTCCAAACCGAGCATAGTTGCTGCAAACCAGAAACAATCACCTGAGTAGGCATCATTTCCAAAATCTTTCATGCGGTAGCAGCCTGACTTATTGTCGAGGTAGATATTGCACGATGCACGTCTGTCATCATAAAGTGGATTACGGAAGTTGCGTTTGGGTACAAAGTTGATGGGCATGTAGAAGCAGAACACCTCCAGTCCTTTGTTAGTCCGACTTAGTATTTCTTCTTTGATGTTCATAATTCTTCAAATAAGGTTTGAGAATCCCCCATGTAGCCTTTAAGGACACCATCTTTGTAGGCGTTCAGACGTTGTAATGCCTCCAAGCGGCGAAAGCCCTTGAATGTAGCCCTGCCTGTCTTTACAGAAAGATAGAGCCCCTTGAATGGATAGACCACATGATTGCTTGATACATACCGATAAGGAATAGAGTTGGCTTCCCGCCATCTAGCAAGGGAAGCCTTTGATATACCAAGCAGATGCAAGACATCTGACGTACTCAATTCAATCTTCTCTTCTAATACAGAGTAGTCACGCTTTAGCTCTCTGATAAAGCATGCTATCTGTCTGAACTCTTCGCGAAGAGTTTGAAGCTCATTCATTAGGGAGCGTGTTTCATGGTTTTCCATCATCATTAAGTAAGTTTTGGCAAAGTTCTACAATAGCTGACATAAATGGTTTCATCAGGTTCTCCTTGTCATGTCTTGTTAGATGCCCTTTGAACTCTTTCATGAAGTTCACTATCTTCATTCCATCACTTGGCATAACCTTCATTAAAACTTTGATAAGTTCATCCAGTTCAATTGTTTCATAAAGATTCTTCACATGGGCTTTTGGTTTGGTCATCGACTCTATAGTCCCCAAAGGCAGATGGACGATTAGAACTTCTTTTCCCAAACCTGCCGCACATTTCCGATATGTGCTGAGCCTGATGTCTTTTCCCATCTTGCAAGCCTTTAGGAAATTTGAATACTCGATACTACTTGCATGAGCAGCATCTTTTGCATTGACGCATGAAAGAGCTAAAGTTTCAAGCGTAGGACAACCGATGTACAGGTGCCCCTTTAGTTCTGAGTTGCTGTTTTTGTTTGCCATAATACATTGGACTATAATGATTATGGCTGCAAAGTTCCTAATGAAATGAGCTTTTAACGGAATATCAAAATACCATTGTCTGGTAATATAATACCATTTTATATATTGATTATCAGCTGTATATCACATGTGGCAAGGCTCTTCAGTGCACGGTGCAAGCCTATATATAGATAGGTCTTGCACCGTGCACTGAAAAATTGTAGCCACAAGCTTTCTAAAACATTTTTACTCAAACATTTGGAAGATGTATCATCTTTTTGTAACTTTGAACCCGAAAACAAGAAGTCTATGCAACTTCTGTGCGTTCTCTCAAAAATATCTGAAATGGCTACAGATTGGCTACAGTAAAAATTGAGGTTCGGCTAAATTTCTGAATATCAAGGACTGATATAGGTAAGTTCATTTACCACCAGGTCCACTTTTTAATTCTAAAAGGGATTCTCTAAAAATTAAAAGGCAGTATCAAATTAAGCTTTGATGCTGCCTTTTTTTATTTATCATCATTGAACTGAACTATGAATCTTCCAAGAAGTGAAGTAAACAAACCTACAAAAACAAAGAGAAGTTATTACTTCTATTACCACAATAAGTTTAATTTCGTTTTGCTGTCACTTTTAACATTTCTCATAACAGCATTGTTTATCAACGCATTAACCTGTCCCTTTGAATGACAAGAATGACAGGAAAATTTATTTTCAAGTAATATCTCCTTCGAGACAGTGCCCAAGTCTAATCCATTTCCACCCTATAATAGACTCTACAAGATGAGGGTTATTTATGTGGCAATAATGCTTTCAGATGCTCAAAGTGCCTCATCATACTTTGTTTCGTTTGCTCATCACGTTCTACCCGACACGCCGCTTCTAAGTCAGATAAGAAGGGAAGATAGTCAGTCTCAGCAATAAAGCGAGCCGCACGTTCTCTTACCGCAGGACTATTGTCAAAGAGTAAGCCTTGCACCCAACGCTTAGCATCCCATGACCGACATGCCTGCAACCAGTCGAGTGCAGCTATCTTCTCCTTAGGCGAACCGTATAAGAATGTTCTATAATATCCACGTTCCTTTCTCAAATCATCTTTCGTCATGAGAATCTCACGATTGTATAAATCGGGATTAACGACTCGCTTCGAATATGCTACGACTGGCATGCGTAAGGTCCAACGCACCATGCGTGGTATCATCCACATCATTCCTGGTGTTGCCTCTGGGTGCGAGATACTACTAAAGACACGCCCTTTCCCATATTCATTGGCGATAAAGAAAGGTCGATTATTCGTCATGTTAGCTGGGGCATTACCCTCTTCATGCACATCGGTTTCCATTATCGCCATAGTCGTATAAGGAAGTGGAATATTGTCACTTTTTACAAGGACAGGACCTTCGTAATACATGACGTATGACTTATCACGCTTAGCAAGCTCAGGGAATAGTTTTTTACCTTCTGCCGTGAGGGAGAAGGCTGATATACCATGTCCACGATTATCATGCTCAATATCAATTGCCTTTCCACCATTAATGTGCATACAAGCATATCCTGGTGTGTCTGTAAAGAGATAGGCACCAGCACAGATACCCACAGCACCTTTTCCAGAACGAATAAAGTTTCTTATTCGTTCCATGTTTTCCTCTCCAAGATTCATATACTGCGTCGCTCCCTCACCTCCTGGGATAATGATAGCATCCAAATCCTTCAAAACGCCATTCGCAATATCACCCATAGTGATAGTTCGGACCGTCATATCAGGATCCAATTATATGGATGCAATCGTCTCCCAAATACACGTTTGTGCACCGCCATTACCTTGGAAAACACCCACACGTACCTTGTTTCCTACTCCCATACTCCATGCACTCAGTCCTACCAAGCACATGGCAATGATGAAAAACGTTTTTCATAGCATAATTGTTTATGTTAGTTTGTAATTCTTTTATAGTCAAGTTTGCGCATAGTCAACCTACTATGAACGAAACAAAGATAGTATTTATCTTTGATATTTACATGTATACAAAAGTGTTTTAAGTATTTTTAGACTATCGTTTAGTACCTTATTCCACACACTTATAGGTTCCGACAGACCTATCCTACCCTTCCCTACCGAAGTATAGATACCCAACACCATTGGTGCTAATGCTCAGCACATATAGTGCGGAGGGTGAGCACCATTAGTGCGGAGGGCATAAACAACACCAGCAATACCATAAGAATGGGATAAAGCAGTATAGACATTTACATGGAATGAGCCTTTAACTTACACTCTATTACGTATGTTTATAGAAAATGATTACCTTTGCACAGTAGTTTAGATCAAATCACACAGATATGAAGAAACAACTTATCTTGCTTTGTGCGTTAGCCTTCTCCGCATCGTTACACGTCACAGCACAATCATTTAGAAAGCAAATCAGTGAGCATCCTGAGCTTTCTGCCAACAATTACCTTGCCTACCCAGCACCTTCGGGTAGGCTAACGCCTGCTCCTTCAGGCTATCTTCCTGTATATCTATCGCATTATGGGCGACATGGGTCACGCTATCTCATTCATGAGCAACAATATCTCCGTCCTATAGAAACCCTTCAGCAAGCTGATTCAGCTGGTGTGTTGACCAATGAAGGAAAGGACATCTTGAAGAAATTATGCCTCATGTATGCAGAGTCTTATAAACGATGGGGAGAGTTGACACCATTAGGAGCACAGCAGCATCAGCAGATTGCACGAAGAATGTATCGTCGTTTCCCATCTGTATTCCGTGATTCGGTATGGGTGGATGCCAAGTCGACGGATGTTATCCGCTGTATTCTATCCATGGAGAACGAACTGCAGGAACTGATTCGACATAATCCTCGGTTGAGAATTAGACATGATGCGAGCGCACATGACATGTATTTTATGAAGCAGCCAGACGAGAAACTCTCTCATCAAAGGGATAGCAGTGCTGTAAAGAATACGATTGACGAGTGGGGTAAACGCAATATTGACACAAAACCATTGATGGCTCGTCTCTTTAAGGATAAGGAATACGTGACAAAGAAGGTGGATGCAGGACAGCTTACTTTCGACCTTTTCAGTCTGGCAAGTATTGTTCAGAACTCAGAGATTCGCCATTCGCTCTCGCTATACAACCTCTTTACGACTGATGAGTTATATCAACTATGGCAGAGGAGCAATGCTTGGTGGTACTTACGTTATACCAGTGCACCACAAAGCGGAGGTAATCAACCCTTCTCACAGCGTAATCTCTTGCGCAAGATTATCACAGATGCTGATTCTTGTCTTGCCCTCCCTCATCCAGGCGCAACCCTTCGTTTCGGTCATGACACGATGGTTATGCCATTGACGTGCCTACTGAATCTTAATAATAATGACATCAAGGTTTCAGATATAGATAGTCTTACCCTGAAGGGTTGGAGTTCTACACGCATTGTCCCTATGGCTGCTAACATCCAGTTTGTTTTCTATAAGAATCCGAAGAATCCAAAAGCTGATGTTCTCGTGAAGGTTTTACTCAACGAGGAGGAAGCGACGCTGCCCCTTCCAAAGACCTCTACACCATATTACTATCGATGGAGCGACTTTAAGAAGTTCTATCTTTCGAAGCTAAATAGCTATCGTGAATAAGGAGCTATGCCCTTGGTTGTTATCATAGCTATATGCTCTTCCCCCTTAACAAGACGCCCTTCTCGATGTGAAAAGGGCGTCTTGCCGTTAGGAGATACAACTCCTATCATATAGTACAGAAAGCAGAAAAGGTTGAACTACCAATGGTTAGTCCAACCTTTTCTGTCTTATTATTAGGATGTGAAGTAAGAAGATAAAATATACAATCCGCTTAGTTGTCATAACAATCAGCATTTGTTACGAACAAGGAACATACTTCTTTATTCGTGCGTGATAAATCGTTGTTCGGCTAACTGCTCGTACTTCGTACCCTTACGACCATAGTTAGCATATGGATAGATACTGATACCACCACGTGGAGTAAAGATTCCAGTAACCTCGATGTACTTAGGATCCATCAACTTGATAAGGTCCTTCATAATCGTATTTACACAATCCTCATGAAAGTCACCGTGGTTACGGAAACTAAAAAGATATAACTTCAAACTCTTACTCTCAACCATTCGTACGTCTGGGATGTATGAAATACGAATCTCTGCAAAGTCTGGTTGACCTGTAATAGGACATAAACTGGTAAACTCAGGACAGTTAAAGCGTACCCAATAGTCATTATCAGGATGCTTGTTTACAAATGATTCCAACACCTCTGGTGCATAATCCATCTTGTATTGGGTTTTTGAACCTAATGACTTTAACCCTTCTTTTTCTCTTTCCATAATCATTTATATTGTTTTACTTGCAAAGGTAATACATTGTTAGTAAACTACAAACACCTTCACAAGATATTACCAAGGAAGCTGACCTACCTCTCCTTCTGTTGTCTTCGATATTCAAGAGGAGTGCAACCCAGCCGATCCCGCACATACCTCCCAAAGAAGCTTGTATTAGGGAAGCCCAATAAGTTACTAATCTCTTTCACACTCATATCCGTTGTGCGTAGGTAGTTGGTAATAGCAGACAACTTATACTCTTGTATCCATTCATTCGCTGTCTTCCCAGAGTTCTTTTTGCAGATTATAGTAAGATACTTCGCTGATATACATAATTGCTCTGCATAATAGTCTACGGTGTGATGCTTTTCCGTTGTGGTTTGTAGTAGTTCAAGGAATCGATTAAAGAGTGAGACATTCTGTTTCGTCTCAGTGCTTCCACCAAATTGTTTATGCACACCATAACAGAAACCAACAAGCACCATACTGATTAGCCCTTTGATAATATCAGTCTTATATTTCACCTCAATAGCATCTGTAACATTACGTGAGAGCCACTCTCGCAAGAGATTATATACATTCGTGTAGAGTCCTCTATCAGCCTCGCCCAACTTTAGTATGCGTATTTTCTGAATATATACAAGTTGATTCCACGTATTAATATATTCACTAAAGTTTCCCACCCTAATAAATAGATAGAAAAATAACAGTTTGTCGAATTTTCTTTGTAAATTAGTAATCGCTAAACAACTGATTTTAAAGACAAGACAACAAAACTGTTATGGAAGCAAAAATAGAGAAAATAAGTGAGTTATCCAAACTTTTGAGTGTTAAAACTCGAATGAGTGATGATTTATTTCATCTTTTTGGCAAGTTTGGCATCGGACACCTGTTATCTCGCCTGTCATTAGAGAAACATGACGGAGTTTCCGCTTCGGAGTTGATCCTTTCTCTTTGCCTCTTCCGTATTGTTGGTAAGAGCATCCACAGTATATGCAAGCATAAGATATATGAGCTTTCAAATCATGGCAAGAACTGTTTCTATCGCATGATGATTCGCCCGCAGATGGATTGGAGACGCTTGATGAACCACTTTGTACTGCGTTATATGTGCCTCCTACGTAAGTATGGCGAAGCTCCTCAATCCAATACCACTACATGTTTCATTATAGATGACACAGTGCTTGAGAAGAGTGGTGTGAGAATGGAGGGTATCAGTCGTGTTTTCGACCATGTAAAAGGTAGGTGCGTATTGGGCTACAAGTTGTTACTTTGTGCCTTCTTTGACGGCAAGACAACCATACCCTTTGATTTTTCACTACATCAAGAAAAGGGGAAGCAAGGCAACTGCGGGCTGACAAGACAGCAACTCAAAAAGGCGTATCACACCAAGAGGAACATCGACAATCCTGATTATAAGCGCTTTCAAGAGCGTAAGATGTCTAAGTTAGAAGTTGCCATGGATATGCTTCGCCGTGGATGGAAGATGGGATTACATGCGAAGTATGTGATTACCGATAGTTGGTTCACTTGCGAGCAACTTATGGCTTGTGTTAGAAGCATAGGTAAAGGGGCGATGCACTTTGTTGGACTTGCTAAAATGGGAAAGACGAAATACACTGTATCAGGCAAAAAGAAAAATGCTGCAGAACTCATTGCTACCTATGAACGTGAACGTGGAAAGAACTGTCGTAAGTACAAATGTCGATATATTCAACTCAACGGCAACTTAGGAGATATACCTGTTAGAATCTTCCTTATCAAAAATGGTAGAAACTCCACATGGAATGTCCTGCTCACCACGGATACTACGATGTCTTTCATAAAAGCCTTTGAAGTGTATCAGATCAGATGGAACATAGAAGTGATGAACAAGGATACTAAGCAATATCTCGGATTAGGAGGTTATCAAGGTTGCGACTTCAATAGTCAGATAGCCGACGCAACGCTGTGTTACCTTACATATACCGTCATGGCTTTGGAAAAGCGGTTCACAGAATATCAAACCATGGGCGAACTCTTTTCGGATATGGAGGACGATCTCATGGCACTCACGTTATGGAAACGAATTCTTACCTGTATCGAACGCATTCTTCGCATTTTAGGAGAAACACTTGGGATAACGCCCCAACACCTTATGGCTACGATCAGCGGCAACGACAAAGAGTTGAGCAAAATCCTTGTAATGGCTGAAGCATTAGAAAAATGGGATGAAGTATATGGGCACACTGCATAACTTCAGTTAGTCATATGTTAAAAGTCAATGAATATGGGGAACGATAGGCAAAGTGAAATGAGAAAAGACAGTGTTTGAAGGGGTGGGAAACTTTAGAATGTAATTAGGTGCGATGTCTATCTGTCTTCTACAAACAATTTATTCCCATGTCATTGATTTCTGTAAACTATTTTCACGCTCTTCAAAACTAACACATGCTCTTTTGGCTTCTAAAAGACACCTAATTGCCTTGCAATAGGTGCCCTTTAAGAGCCTTACTAACGCCCTTTTGAAATCCAATTAAGCACCTTTTATTCTGCTGCTTTATAACTAATTGATTTCCTGTTGATTGCAGACCTGCGTTTTGTATGTAATCTTGTCGTTATTTATTGATGTCTTGCTTGAAATTATGTAATTATTTTTCAAACCCTTGTCTACAGAATTTGAAGTCATAAATGAAAAGGTTTTCAATGTCAGAGGATGATAAGAGGATAGATAGTTGATTGTCTTAGCTATGTTTTTGTTTAATGAGTAACTTCGGTCCTTCCTTTTAAAGCAATGCGAAAAGCGTCCACACATTTAACAGAAGAACCCAAATTTTTGCCTTACTCCAAAAGAAAACAGCGAGAAAAGAAATTGCCGACATCGTCGGTATTAGTCAGTCAACACTATTACAACAGATAACGGACCTGAATTTGCGGTACATAAGGACAGCACCAAATACTTAGGCGTGCCCGTGTACTTCGCTGACCCATATTGTTCATGGCATAAGGGAACTGTTGAGAATACAAATAAATTAATCAGGCAGTATATACCTAAAAAGGATTCGTTTGATAACTATACGGACAAGAGAATTATGTCCATACAAAAGAAATTGAACGAAAGACCAAGAGAAAAATTAAACTTTTCTACTCCAAAGTGCAAGTTCTTTAAACATCTTTTGTAATTTTGCACTTGCTGGTTGACTCTGCGGGTTCAACAAGCAAAAGGAAAGTTTATTGGAGGATTAATTGGCTTTGGAATGGGTGTTGGTGGAGCTGCGATTAATATGCTTATTGACAGTAAATTCAAAGAAGAAGAGTATAATATGACAAAAAGTACTGTTTCGAATATAGAAAGAATACATCTTTTAGATAAAGAAAAATCAAAAATAGTATCAGATGGGAAATAATAAAGGAAATTGGGGAAGATACGGATTACAAGCATTTGGAATTTCAGTGCTTGGTCCCCTCTTGTTTTATCTTATTAATCCTATCATTGATCATTTTAAGGGAAATCGTGATGCTGTAGCATATACAAAGACATACGTAAGTCAGTGGGATAGTATAAAACTTGTATTACCAGACAATCTGTTTGATCAAACATTACAAGGAGGAACTAATCACAGTAAAACTCTTATACTAAATAAGAAAAAGAAAATAAGAATATCAGCTGCTATTAAAAAATACTATATTCCGCAATATAAAAAATTCTTTGAGTTAATATGGATACGTGGAGTAGATGAAATTGTTGGACTTTACAATCGTCATCATGATGCAGCAGGTGTTCAAAATGGCTTAATGCGTCCAAACATGGTGCTATCAGTCTATGTCAATCGTAAACAATGGAAGGATACATCATACGGAACAAAAGAAAAGCCTATGCCAGTATTTGTACATAGAATTATCTCAGGTGATGATATAGAAGAGCGGAATAAGAATGCGTTAAGGCAAGATAGTCTTTTCCCTGGAGAAATTATGGTATATTTTTATCTCCCACCCAAGGCTGTTCAACGTATGCGCAACACGCCAGACTCTGTTAACTATAAGTTTGCAGAATATTACTTGCGTTATCTTCTACCAGAAGACGAGTTCGAAAGGCTGTTTGAAGAGGAATAATCTAAAAATTTATAATGATGGGAAATAGCAAAGGGAATTGGGGAAGATATGGATTACAAGCATTTGGAATTTCAGTGCTTGGCCCCCTCTTGTTTTATCTTATTAATCCTATCATTGAACATTTTAAGGGGAATCGTGATGCTGTAGCATATACAAAGACATACGTAGGTCAGTGGGATAGTATAAAACTCATACTACCTAATGACTTATTAGAACAATCGATAAAGGAAGGTTCAAGTCATATTAAAATGTTATCTTCCTACAAAGACAAAAAAAACGAATAGTTGCCGCAAATGAAATATATTATATCCCACAATATAAGAAATATTTTGAGTTAATTTGGATAGAGGGTGTTGATGTATTTGTTGGATTTTATAACCGCCGTTATGATGCAGCAGGTGTTCAACATGACTTAATACGTCCAAATATGGTGTTATCAGTCTATGTCAATCGTAAACAATGGAAGGATAAATCATACGGAACGAAAGAAAAGCCTATGCCAGTCTTTCTACATAGAATTATCTCAGGTGATGATATAGAAGAGCGGAATAAGAATGCATTAAGGAAAGATAGACGTTTTCCTGGAGAAATTATGATAGATTTTTATCTCCCACCCAAGGCTGTCCAACGTATGCGTAACACGCCAGATTCTGTTAACTATAAGTTTGCAGAGTATTACCTGCGTTATCTCCTACCTGAAGACGAGTTTGAAAGATTGTTTGAAGAGGAATAATTATGCTTCCGCAAATTATTTATACACTTATTCAATTCTTGGCAAATGTGCTTCCGCCTAACAAAAGAGAAGAAAATAGGAAATACCTATGGAAATGAATTATATAAAATATTATGTTTCATCACAGTATGAAGAAACAGATCTTTAATTTCTATGCCACCCCCTTGAACATATGGTCCATAGTAGGCTTTATGTTTCTTGCAATGATTTGTAGTGGAATCATTTACGAAGTTTTCTTTGCTCCTGCATATGGAATAGAATCAACATCACGTTTTATTAGTATCACAGGATTGGTGACAGGGGGTATCTTCCTTTTTTTAATCATTGCAACCATTCGAAAGAAAAGCATTGAGGTAACTGACGATAATCTATTTAAGTATTATTCGGGAGGAAAGTTAATATATACAAACACCATGGATAATCTGTATTATATTGAGGCTGTGGATATAAGCAGAGGAATAATTGGAGAAATGGCCTTCTGTTTTAATGATAAGAAAATCAGAATCAGTATGCCCTCCCATCTACCCCATTTCTACGAACCAGGAAAATATGAATGGATATTTTCATTCTTTGTTAAAAGTCTAAATCTTAAGAAAATGCATCATCATACGCTATTTGGAAAGTCTAAATATGTCTTTGCCTATTGGAACCCTGTGAGAAATGCAAATTATGAAATATATAGCAAGTCAAGAGGACAACGATTCCTTTAAAAAGGGGAATGGATATCCTTGTTTAATAGAATCTCTATCGTGACAATGAAAATCTATTTAACCCAAGTTTAACACGCAAAATTATTTTTCATAAATTTTGGGGATATTTTGTGTAGTATCAATTTTATAAATGATTGATAATCAAGCATAGGGTATTGTAACGAGGAGTAAAATCTGAATTGTAGGACACCGTCATATCAAAATTATTTTGTTACTTTGCACTCATGCACGCAAATGTACAGACACGATTCAACCCTGCAACAGGCGACATGGCTCCTTATTATCGCATCAAGGAGTCATATCGTGACGTGCAGGGTCATGTACATTCGCTAATTCTGTTGAACATCGGGTTCGAACCTTCACTTACTGCTGTACAGGTTCGAAAAATTGCATACGCTCTTACCGAACGCTTCAAAACCAGAAGTACACCCTCGCTTTTCAAAGAACACCTTGACGGTCTTACTCCTATTGAACAGGCAAAGGCTGACGAATGGTGGAGCCGTATGGAGAAAGAAGGTGGAATCGATCGGTTTAATAAGGAAGAGCAGAAGTCGCTGAGAAAATATGAGAACTACATAGACCTTGAGACGGCAAACTATACTGACGCAAGGAATGTTGGTGCAGAGTGGCTCTGCAAGCAGACAATAGACAAGCTGCAGTTAGAGGGTTTTCTGCGCAAAAATGGGTGGACGGAAAATGCGATACACACGGCTTTGTCAGCATTGATTGTTCGCACGGTATATGCTGTTTCTGAACGTTCATCTTATTATTATTTATTGCTGTCCGGTAAAAATAAACTGAAAGCTCTGTATCTCTTTATCCATCGGTGTTGCAGCCGTTTTACTTATCCATGGGCTTGGTTTTCAGTTTTAAACTGTAAGCATTATAAAATGTGCTATTTTGACAAGGAAAGCCCTATAATAACCAAATAAATTAATGAAATCATAAGTTTAAGTCTATTTTATCTAACACAGATAACCAAAAAAAAGTTTTATCGGACACCAATAATTATTATTTGCGCGATAACTCGGCTGCCGCTGAACTTTACAGTGGAGTTCCTGGCTGGACACCAGGAATCAATTCTCTGTATAAAATCACAGACAAGTTATATAAACTAAAGGAACAGTTAGAGCGTCATCTGTGCAGCGTTACTGACGATTTCTTTAATATAGACAACAAGTTGATGCTCTTCGACTTAACCAACTTCTATTTCGAGGGTAGTAAGCGTAATAGCGATAAAGCCAAGTTCGGTCGTTCAAAAGAAAAACGCTCTGACTGTAAGCTACTTGTACTTGCATTATGTATCAATCAAGAAGGTTTTATACGTTATTCTTCTATCTTAGAGGGTAATACAGCAGATCCCAAGTCTCTACCCAATATGATTGATACACTGGCAAAGAGGAATCCATCACGAACCAAGGATACGCTCGTTATCATGGATGCAGGTGTTGCCACGGAAGAGAACTTGGAGTTAATAAAGAAAAAGGGTTACAATTATCTCTGCGTATCCCGTACGCAAATGAAGGACTATACGCTCAGTGATGATAATAAGAGCGTTACGGTAATGGATGCCCGTCGGCAAAAGATAACGCTGAAAGAGGTTAAGACAGAGGATGATAAGGATTATTATCTCGAAATAACATCTCCTTCGAAAGCTATGACAGAGTCGTCCATGAACAGGGTTTGGAAAGAGCGTTTTGAGATGGAACTGCAGAGGATAAACGATGGAATCTCCAAGAAAGGTGGAACAAAGACCTATGAAAAGGTTGTTGAACGTATAGGACGTGCCATACAGAAGTACCCTTCTATAGCGAAATTCTACCAGATAAGCTACATAAAAAATGAGAAGAAACTCAAGGAGATGCTGCGTGTAGACTGGGAGATAAAAGACCTCTCGACAATGGAATCTGGTCACGGAGTCTATTTCCTCCGCAGCAATGTCAGGACACTTTCTGAGCGTGTGACATGGGAATACTACAATCTCATTCGTGAGATAGAATGTACGAACAGACAACTAAAGAATGAACTCAACCTCCGTCCTATCTATCATCAGAAAGATGAGCGAAGCGACGCACACCTTTTCTTTGGTTTATTAGCCTACTGGGTGGTAAACACTATCCGTTGTCAATTAAAACGAGAAGGAGAATCCTGTTACTGGACCGAGATAGTACGACGTATGAGTACCCAAAAGCTCGTCACCACAAAAGGGAAGAATCCATTAGGTGAAACCATCGAGATGCGCCAATGTAGTAGTCCTTCGAAGCAAGCAAAACAGATATACGATAAGTTGAACTTAAAACACTCACCATTCAAAAAGAATAAAATTTGTAGGACACAGAGCCCATAAGAAAAACGAGGAAAGTACGGTGACAGTAACAATTAGGCGAAAGTGGGTGTTAAACTTGGGTTAGAAATTATGCAACAAGGGGTAAGAGTACAATGGGATGGTATTTTGGATTCAAACTACATCTTATCTGTAATGAAAGAGGTGAGATTCTAAACTTTATGCTCACTAAAGCAAATGTTGATGACCGAGACGAAAATGTATTTAACAGGTTGACAGACAATGTATTTGGTAAATTGTTTGCAGACAAAGGGTACATTTCTCAAGGATTATTTGAGCGATTGTTCAATGATGGAATAAATTTAGTTACTGGCATTAGGAGTAATATGAAAAACAAACTAATGCCACTTTATGATAGACTTCTTCTAAGGAAAAGATCTGTAATAGAGACTATCAATGATGAGCTAAAGAATGTAGCTCAATTAGTGCATTCAAGGCATAGAAGCATATTTAATTTCGCAATGAATGTTCTCTCTGCTATTGCAGCCTACAGCTTCTTTGAGAAAAAGCCAGCAGTGAACATAGACTTTGCTATAGAGCAACATTCGGGACAGCTTACATTGTTCTAAAGTAATCTGTTTTATTATTATCTTTAGACCCAATCAAAAGATTGAGTCTAAAGAGCCGTTGTACTAAACCAAACAGAAGAGTGGGATGATACTTATCCCGAGTTCAGGTTATTAACAACAACAGGAATGTATCATGACTTCCTTTTGCTCTTCCCTTGGGGTATTCTTATCGTGTTGCTCGTATCACTTGTGGTAGCTGAGCTACTGACTCCTTTCCTACAATTCTACTTCATTCGTGAGCCAATAAAGGAACGCATGGGCAAAGATGGAAAGCCACACTTCTCTTTCTTAAACCTCATACAGAAGTATTACAATAAGCTCATCGACTTCTGTTTCCGCCATCCGTACGGTGTTGTTGGTGTAGCTGTTGTATCGGTCTTAGCTGGTATCGGACTCATGGCTATCCTTCCTCAGAAGATGATGCCTACTGCCGAACGCAACCAGTTTGCCGTTGAGATATATCTTCCAACAGGTACACAACTCGATAGGACGAAGGCTGTAGCAGACTCTTTAGAACATATCTTACGCAAAGACAAGCGTGTTGTGTCTATCGCATCATTTAAGGGTTCTGCCTCACCACGCTTCCAAACATCATACGCTCCACAGTTCGGTGGGAAGAACTATGCCCAGTTTATCGTCAACACAAAGGATAGCAAGGCTACTGAGGAGGTATTGCACGATTATCGTATGAAGTATGTTAATGCTTTTCCAGATGCCTACGTACGATTCAAGCAACTCAATTATAGTGCAGAAGGAAACTCTATCGAACTAAGATTGACGGGTGACAACTGGGCACAACTGAAGCAGACCGCCGACAGCATAACCGCTCTCTTCCGTGAAAACAACGACCTTATCCTTATACGTAACGATGTGAATGAACCGTTATTGGCAACGAACATCAAATTAGACGAGGAGAAGGCAAACCGTATTGGGGCTAATAACTCACTCGTAGAGTTGACCATGGCGACCCGATATAATAATGGTGGAATACCTGTTACGACGGTATGGGACGGCGATTATGGAATGCCTGTCGCCTTAAAGAGTAGTAAGGCTGACAATGCAAGTGTAGCAGACATTGCCAATGAACCTATCCCTGTTGCTGGCGAACTGAAGACTGTTCCATTGCGACAGATTGCAAAGGTGGAACCAAGATGGGAAGATGAACAGATTTGTCACCGTAATGGTAGACGAACGATTACCGTCATGGCTGATGTTGTTGATGGCGTAAACGTGATGAATGTCACTACTAAACTACAGAAGCAGATAGATACCGACAAACTACCACAGGGTGTTTCAGCTGAATGGGGAGGCGAGTACGAACAAGCTAACGAAGCCAATCCACAAATCATAGGTGGATTAATGATTAGCATTGTCATCATCTTCTTCCTCATGTTAGGGCACTTCCGCAAGATTAGTACAGCCATTTTGCTACTGGGTTCACTCTCGTTAGTAGTCTTGGGAACAGCCTTAGGCGTATTGATACCAAGTGGGAGTTCTCCATGACGTGTTATCTTGGTGTTGTCTCTCTGATGGATATCCTTGTTCGTAACGCTATCATCATGTACGATTATGCAGAAGACCTGCGTAAGACAGAACACCTGACGGCTCACGAAGCCATACAACTGAGTGCGAAGCGCCGTATGCGTCCAATCTTCCTCACCTCAGCAGAGCAGCCTCAATGGGTGTAGCACCAATGATGTTAGGTGGCTCTGGTCTATGGGCTCCGATGGGTAATGTCATCTTCTTCGGTACAATGATTACGATGTTATTCATCCTCACCGTCATGCCAATCAGCTATTGGCTTGTAATGAGTGGATCGACAAAGAAGCGTGAAAGAAGCCTCATGCTTGAAAACCAATAAGCCTTCATGAAGTTAGAACAGATGCATGTAAGAGCAGTTTCAGTCGTATGGAACTAAAGTTTCAGTTATCTGAAACTACAATTTCAGTCAAGTGAAACTACAGTTTCAGTCGTATAAAACTACTCTTACTCACTGATATCTTATCTGAAAATAGGCAATGTAAAACTTATAAGTAATCGTTTTATCAACTTTAAGAAGGTAAGCAAACAATGAAAAAGAACATTATATTAGGACTCTCACTCGTAATGAGTCTCACCGCAAATGCCCAACAAACACTCACGCTTCAGCAAGTTAAGGAGCGTGCTGTGGCACATAATATCAGTATGAGAACGGCTGATAATGCTATTCTCCAAGCTCGCGAACAGAAGAAGGAAGCCTTTATGAACTACTTTCCGCAGGTAAATGCTGTTGGCTTAGGGCTCAAGTCTACAACGGATATGATGAAGACTGAGGTTAAAGTATCAGAACTCTTACCTTCGTCTATCGCATCAGCATTACCAAGTAGTATGGCTTCAATGATACCCTCTACTATTCCTTTCTCAGCAGTTAACAAAGGACTCATCGCTGGTGTGTCTGCTATTCAACCAGTATTTGCTGGTGGACAGATTGTTAATGGTAACAAACTGGCTAAAATAGGGGTTGATGTTGCTGAATTGCAAAAGCACGTATCTGCCAATACAGTGGAACTTACAGCCGAGCAATACTACTGGCAAATCATCTCACTAAAGGAGAAACAGAAAACAATCAATGCGGTGAGCGACATGCTAAAAAACCTTGAGAAAGATGCAGATGCAGCTGTGAAAGCTGGCGTGGGGATGCGTAATGACCTCCTACAGGTGCAGTTGAAGGAGAATGAACTTGAGAGTAACAAACTGAAACTCGAGAATGGTTTGAAGCTCGCACGTATGGTCTTGGCACAATACATCGGTGCGGAAGGTGAGATAGATGTGACTGCGACGATAGACCCCTCAGTACTTCCACCCTATCCTACAATGAAGGTTGACCACAAGGCTGCCGTTGCAACAACATCTGAATATCAGTTGTTAGAGAAGAACGTTGAGGCTACAACGTTACAACGCAAGATGGAAGAAGGCAAACGACTACCAACAGTTGGAGTGGGTGTAGGGTATAACTACTATAACTTAGGGAGTGGAATGAAGAATAACTTCGGGGCTGTCTTCGCTACAGTGTCTATCCCTATCTCTCAATGGTGGAGCGGTTCACATGCTATCAAACCTAAGAAGTTAGCAGAAGAGAATGCTCGCCAGCAATTATCCGACAACTCACAACTGCTCGCTATCCGTATGCAGAAGAACTGGAACGATGTTGATGATACTTATAAACAGTTAGTCTTAGCAAAGAAGAGTATCGAACAGAGTGAGGAGAACCTTCGACTCAATCGTAACTTCTATCATGCTGGCACGGTGACAATGAACGACCTATTGGATGCACAACAGAAATATCAGCAATGTCACGATAAGTACACTGAGGCATACGCAACACTACAAACTAAGATTGTGGAGTACGAACAAAGCATTGGAAAGTAAACAGAGGAAGGGGATGTGTCTATTGATTGACACATCCCCTTCCTCATTTACTCCTTTGTTCCTTTATGTTTATTGCAAAGAGAAAATCTTCCAAATGCTATAGTTCACACCATTGTCATAAACATCTTCGCCTTCATGTTGCTTTAACTTCTTCACTACACGAATAGTGATAGGCAAAGCTATTACCTCGTAAAGCGTCTTTAAGACCACCTGCCAGAGCATTAGTTTTGGCAATTCAGGAGTTGGAACAACGCCACCCAACGCCAAAGGGAAGAAGATGAGAGAGTCAAGACTCTCACCAGCAATGGTACTCAAGATGGCACGCCATGAGAAATGACGACCTCCATCACGTAGTTTCATCTTACTCATGACGTAGGCATTAGCAAATGAACCCACGATGAAAGCTATGAAAGAAGCCGCTGCCACACGTGGAGCAAGACCAAAGATAGCATGGAAACCCGCTTCATTCGTCCAATAAGAGGCACCAGGTATCCAGTCACATAACGCTCCCATTGCCACAAAAAAGAAGTTCATCGCAAAACCCGTCCATATCAACAGACGTGCCTTCTGAAAGCCCCAAACCTCACAGACACAATCGTTGATGATGTAAGAGATTGGGAAGACGATGAGTCCACCTGTCAATGAGATACCTAACACAGAGATTTGCTTTGTCTCGAGGATGTTTGCCGCAATAAGGCAAACACAAAAGAGGATACTGAAAAGCATAAACAGCACACTCACTTGTTGTTTACTTTTTGTCATTGTCTTGTTTTGTTAAAGGGGGTTGATCAAGTACCCCTATTTAATTAAGTGGCTACAAAGGTACACATTTTTATCCAAATAGCCTTAACTTCTGTGGAAAAAGAAAAGTGTATTAAAACACTGAACTACAAGAACAGACGCTCTGCCTGCCGATAGAATCAGTATTCTAACACACTTAAATTATACAATATAAGTTTAGACGTAGCTAAAACTATATTACTTATTTAGCTTAATCTTCCCAAGGAGTGAATGCAATTTCGCCCCATTCGTTTTCTTTCGCTTCAAAACCATCTACTCCACCTGTTTCACCTCTGTCACCAGGTTTAGGATTAGTTGGCTCTACTGGTACACCACTATGGTTACCAAAATGATTGTCAAGAATGTCACCATTAACATTCAGCACTACCTTCTCACTCTGAGGAGCTATATATATCTTCTTCATAATTGTACTCCCTTCTTACTTAATTACAACCTTCTTACCATTCACGATATAGACACCACGAGTTGGGTTCTCTACATGACGACCCTGTAAGTCATAGTAAACGCCATCCTCTGTGCTATGCCTTGAGTTTTCGATAGTCTCAATACCAGTTGTACCACCGTCCTCGAACTCTAAGACAAAGCCCTTAGCTTGTGCCTCAGCATTGGTAAGTACAAGGAAAGCCTTGTTACCTGGGATTGTTGTCACAGTATTATTCAGTTTATAGAAACCAATTGGGTTTCTGCTATCAGCGGTGTTGATATTGAAAGCACGGATATTATCACGTGTTACATTGCGTTCTGCTCCAGTACCATCCTTTACGGTCAAGCCATTGATAGCCTCTCCAAAGAATGTTCCGCAAAGACGGTTATTGCTTGTCTCAGGTTTTTCATCACCTGTAGGTAACAACTGATTATCAGCAGGATTTGTTGAGTTACACTCCAATACGACAGCAGTCTGAGCTGGAACGATATCGCCTTGTTGAGCAAGTTTCTTCACTTTTGCGAAATAATAACCCTCTGCATTCTTAGCATTAACACCCTCTATAGTATAAGCAACTACGTCACCTTTAATCTCAAATGGGAAGTCTACATAGAGTGTAGTATAATATTTACCATCTCTACCTTTCATATTAGTAGAAGGCTTTACACCAAAGTAATTTGTGTCGTCAACCTTTTCAAGAATCCACATAGCAGCATCTCCAGTTACAGGAAGCTCTGGACCATACCACTGATCAGTGGTATTATTATTTACAAAGTCAAACTTTGGTGCAGCTCCATCATATTCATTATGAGATGTACCTGTTGGATTTGCTGGATCATATGCCTTATTAGCAACTGTAATCTTCTTCAGTCCACCAGACATTAGATAGTAAGTCTGTCCTTGATTAATACGATCAGCATTAATATATCGCTTAACAACGTTTGCTATATCAGTACCTGCGTATGGGCTACTTTCTATCTTTGCCAATGCAAGTTTCAAGACCTCATCCCATACTTTATCTGGGTTATTTGCTTCTAAAGCATTGTACAAACCCATTGATACACCTTTCACTGCTGTCTTAACAGAAGGACCAAAAAGTAGCCCCAAGGCTCCTGTTGTATAATTTTTATAGAAAGAACAAACTGGCTCCATTGATGGAACTGTCGCAAAAGCATAGTAAGCAGTACGTCCATCAGATGTGGTAACAGGCTTCATATGCATCTCCAAATCCCACTGTCCAATAACCTCTGAATTAATAGCCGTATAAGCTAATTCGCCCTTTAACACTCCAAGCTTTGTCTTTAACTTATTCTCCAAAGCTTTCTTTACTTGGTCAATGGCAGGGTTCAAATAAGCATTAATCACATCAACACCCTGTGAACGTAGTGTTGTTACATCAAGCCAATCAGCATTAGTTCTGCTTGTAGCCGTCTTGAGGTGAATAACTGTACCAGGCAATGTGGTTGCATCAGCCTTAGTGGCATTAGGCTGCGCCGCAATCTTACCAGTTACAAAAACATACTGCTTGCCATCGGTACGCTGACGAGCATTTACAATACGATAATAACCATCATTTGGTTTTGTTACAGCAGCTGGTCCTTGAGCTGACGCAGCTACAGAAAAGAATCCTAACACAAATATCAGGACTGAATGTAAATGTTTAACCATAAAGTTTATATTATATAAGAGTTTTTTAGCTGATAAGTCCATCCTCTCTAATTCAGCCATGCAAAAATAACACTTTATGCAAAAAATAATACAAAAAAGTATGTATTATTAATAAATATTCAACATAACATAACCTTCATACCTCGTATTTTTAATATCTTTGCAATACTTTTATAGACAGAACTTTTTAATACAGATATTAACGACCTATATTTATATTTACAAAAAATTCACTTATTATAACCATATGAAAGCATCATTAAACTCGCACTCATGGCATATTCAACATTCCAAATTATATGTAAAAAGGTCGTAAACGCATAAAAAAACATAATTTACCATTGTGATAAGCAGAAATTCATTACTTTTGTAGCCTTATCAAAAGAATGATTAACATGAAGAAGATTATTTTAATGACAGCGTTGGCTACAACTGTTTTCACTGCAAATGCGCAGGACATCAAGCCATACGAAGAGAAAATGTCTCAGATAGAGACACAGTATAAATCACTTGAGGCAGCCTATCAGGCTTTCGGCAAGAAAGACCCTACAACCTTCACAGAGGCAGATAAAGCTAAGTTAAACGAAATCATGGTGAAAGCCGACTCGCTTTACAATGTACAGAAGAATACTGCTTTAGAGATTGCAAGGAAGTTTAAAGATACAAAGTTCCCAGCAAAATACGTTGCTAAAATCATGTATGACCTTGAGTTTGATGAACTAAAAGAACTTTGCGATCCTAACACAGGCTACTACAATGAGGCAGAAATGACAAAGCCAAAGCAGTTATTCGAGTCTTACAAGTTGCGTCAGCCAGGTTCTATGTATAAAGACCTCACAATGCAAGACCTCAATGGTAAGCAGGTAAAGCTTAGCGATTGGGTTGGTAAAGGCAAGTATGTATTGGTAGATTTCTGGGCAAGTTGGTGTGGTCCATGCCGTGCAGAAATGCCAAACGTTGTAGCAGCTTACAAGCGTTTTAAGGACAAAGGTCTGGAGATTATTGGCATCAGTTTCGACAACAAGAAACTGCAATGGTCAGCTGCCGTTGAGAAATTAGGTATGACTTGGCCTCAGATGTCAGACCTCAAGGGCTGGGAGTCGAGTGCAGCAGCTGTCTATGGTATCCGCAGTATTCCTTCTAACATCCTCGTCGACCCACAGGGTAAGATTGTAGCAATGGACCTCCGTGAGAACAGATTGCAGGAAGTATTGGCTGAGAAGTTGAAATAAGAGAAAAGTAATGGTGTGAAAAACAAAAGCCTAAAAGTATAAAAGCTTTTGTAAACTCACTCGAGGAAGTGGCAAGTTTGTGCCGGACACTCCGAAATTTCACATCATATAGACATAAAAGAAGAGTCATATCTAACTCTAATCATGAGTTCAGATATGACTCTTTTTCTTGAATTAAGTATATTGTACTCCAATAAGTCTTTTCTACATAATGCTTATACAGCGCTTTACTAATAAGAAGTTGACTCCACCATAACAATCTTTTGCCTGACAATTAACGCTAAACACTATCCGTGTTAACCATTAGCACAACACGTGCTGAGCATCAACACAACACGTGCTGTGCATCAACACATCCGAAAAAGATGGGTAGTTACTGATAAGTCAATAGTATCTTGTTTCTTTGCTTTAGCTCAAAAGCAACCTTCTAAGCTAAAGCAAAGGAATAAATTATAGTAAGGAATAGATATAACCTACAAACACAGCCGTAAGCACAGCTCCCTCCCATCGTTCAATCTTATACTTCGTAAACGAGAAAAGCCATACAAGCATGATTGAGATAACCAGTATAGAAAGGTCTATATAAGTAATACCTTTCAATGTCATTGGGGTTATCATACCCGTAATACCAAGGATAGCAAGAATGTTAAACACATTAGAACCAAGTGCATTTCCTATTGCAATACCGCTATTCCCTTTACGAGCTGAAACAACACTTGTAGCCAATTCCGGAAGAGAAGTTCCTCCTGCCACGATTGTTAAACCTATCACAGCCTCTGACACACCAAGATTTGTTGCAACAGCCGTAGCCCCTTCTACAAACAAGTTACTACCTCCTATCAAACAAAGTAGCCCGACAAGAATCCATACAACAGACAACCAAGTTGCCATCGGCTTCTTTCCTTCACCCTCTATAGCCTCTTCAGCATCCGCTCCTTGCTTCTTAGCACCTTTAAGTGTCATATACATAAATATGAGGAACATCGCAAAGAGAATACCTGCATCAATCCTACTAATATTCCCGTCAAGGCACATTATCAATAGCAAAGCTGATGCTACAAGCGCAAAAGGAATATCCTTTCTTACTGTTGTCTCCATAATCGTCATCGGTGCCACCAATGCCGACACACCAACTATAAGTAAAGCATTAAAGATGTTCGAGCCAACAATATTACCTACAGCCAAGTCTGACGTTCCCTTCAAGGCAGAAATAAAACTTACACAGAACTCAGGCATACTTGTACCCATTGCAACAATTGTCAATCCTATCACTATCTGCGGCATCTTCATCTTCTCAGCTACAGCCACAGCACCATCTGTCAAGCGGTCAGCACCCCATAGAACGAGGGCTACACCCACGACAATAAATAAAATGTTCAGTAACATTAATTCTTAAAATATAGAATAAATAAAATACACTTAAGGGATAGAACGCTTACTTCAACATCTTCCTACGATCCAGAATCTTGATTGTTCGTCCATGAATCTCTATCGCCCCCTCTTTCTCAAAGTCAGATAGAACACGAAGCAATGAGAACTTCTGAATGCCAAACGAGTCTGCTATCTCCTGACGTGAACGCTCCAAATGTACCTCATTGCTGCCCTGCTCTCCTGCACGTTCCATCAAAAGATAAGCCACCTTCTCACGTACAGTAAACAGACTGAGCACCTTCATCTTCTGCGTCAAGAACACATCAATATTTGAGAGAATACGAATATAGTTCATACGAAGCGTCTCATCCAAATCTATTAGACGCTTCAACTCCTCTGGACGCATGCGAAATAGCTGTACTTTACCATCTGTTTCGACACTGACAGGTAGACTCCTGTCCTTAGAAAAGATAAAAGCAGGAGCTACCATATTGCCACTGTGCAACCGACTCACCTCTACCTGTTTGCCCGATAAAGCTGCCATACGACAGATAAGCTTACCACTTACAACAATATCAACATACTTGCAAGGCATACCCGCTAAGGCATATACCTCATGTGAAGGCAGAGATACAAGTTGATAACTAATATTTCCTAATGTTAGGTCTATTTCAATCTCACTCATTCCTGCAAAAAGTGGACAGGAACGGAGTGCTTTCATTACATTATTTTCCATGGTCACAAAGTTACGAAGATTCTCTTGATTACTACAAATTTAACTCGATTTAACTCAACTTGGACACATATGTTACCCTACTTTCTCCTCGATTATATATAAATTTGCACACAAATAAAACGAACAAGATAAAATAAAGATAACAATGACACAAACATTTTCTCAAAGCACTATCCCTTTTAAAGCATGGGACCTCGACCTACTTGTAGACTATGTACTGAAGTTTCATCATCGTTACATTCGCAAGCAGGGTGAGGAACTTGCTATCAGACTAAACTCACTTGCAGCTAATCATCCTGAACTCGACCGTGTAATAGATCACTTCCGCAACAGTGTTGCCGACCTCGACCTCCACTGTCAGAAGGAAGAGAATATTCTCTTTCCATACATTATCGACATTTTCAATGCAGCTGAGTATGGTCAAGAGCATGCTCCTTTCCATTGTGGTACAATCCAGCATCCTATCAATGCAATGATGGCTGACCACAACGACGAGATAGAACGTCATGAGCGGATAGCAGAACTAACAAATGATTACACAGCTCCTGAGGGTGCTGAGCCAGAATATGTGAAGGCACTTGCAGACCTTCGTCAGTTCCGTGATAACCTCCTCGAACATATCTTCGTAGAAAACGAGATAATGTTCCCACGGGCATTAATGATGGAATAAGATAATGAAAATCAAACGTGCTTACGCGCCGGTTGAAGAAACCGACGGTTATCGAATCCTCGTTGACCGATTATGGCCGCGAGGCATCAGTAAAGAAAAGGCACAAATCGACCTTTGGTTGAAATCTGTTGCGCCAAGTAATGAACTGCGTAAGTGGTTCGGTCATGACCCCGACCGGTTTGCAGAGTTCTCTGAACGATATCGTGCAGAGTTAACTGCAAGTGGAGCCTTAGACGAACTGCGTGCTGTCCTCAAGGAACATCCTACCGCTACCCTACTCTTTGCGGCACATGATGAGGAACATAACAACGCAGTCGTATTGCAACATCTGCTTGAAACGGAATAATCCTTTATCCTTTTAAAACAGGAGTAGCAAAAGAAACAAAGTGAAAAAGCAAAACAAAAGGGGACAGACATCGACGTCTGTCTCCTTTCTTGTTGCTCTTTTCTGATACACACACTCAAGGTATCAGAAGCTGATTCCTTAACGCTTTAAGGTGAAAGACTTTACGCCTTTATCGGTGTTAAGCTTCAAGACAAATACCTTTGGCTGAACACCAGACAAGTCAATACGTTGCTGATAACCGCCTTGCTGCAAGAGACTACCGTCTGTTGAGAAAAGCTGATACGTCTGATACTTACCGTTAATGGTCAGTTCTGAACCGCTAACAATTGGTAACAGTGCATCATCATCACCACCAGCAACATTGCTGATACCTGCTGTGATAGGTTGCGCAAGCAACTTCACGATGATAGGTTCTGCCCCACGTGTCTGGACAAGCAGTGCAGCAGCATGCGTCTTTGAGTCATTACTTTTGAAGCCAACGGCAATCGAACCACCTTCAAGTGGCAACTTCTCATGTGAAAGTTTGAAATACTTCTTCTGAGCAGAAGGTGCCAAGGTGATTGTTACAGGTGCCGTTGTACGATCACTATATATATTAAGTGGCTGAGGTGTCATCTCTTGTCCCGGACGGAATACAAACTGAATGAAGTCATTGTCAACACTCAGTTCAGGAAGGTCAGTACGTCCGAAGGTTACATCATCAATCATAAAGTTCAGGGAAGTAGCATTACCCCCCACAGGACTATAGTAAGAAAAAGCCACATGGAACTTATCATCTATTGCAAGTCCTTCTACCTTAGAAAGGTCTATACGATAATCAAACCACATATCAGGCTCCAACTTAACCCCTACTGGGACATATTGAGATATATCTAAGAAGTAAGGTGTAGCCTTACCATCCTTCTCTGTGATGATATAAAAGCCGAACAGTTCTTCGCCGTTAGTAGTCTGATTACGATACATCAAACTGAATGTTAAATCCTTACTTTGTGCATTCTTATAAGATAGGGTTGGAGAAATAAGCCAGCTTTCATGCTCACGTCTATCCTCAACACCATATTTCAAGAAAGAAATCTGTGCTACTTCATTCTCTACAACCGACTGATCAGCATTCTTCTGTTGCCATGCATAGAATGGACGTTCACCACATATAGTGAGGTTCTGCCAATCCTTCAAGCCGAGAATACGTGTATGGCGTAAGTCTGAGAAAGTTTCGTTAAGGACAGCTAAAGGTTTGCTATCCGCATCCTTCAGCATTGCTTCTTCAATCTTATCGAATGCTTCCCGTTCATCTACAGTATTTGGACTGATAGTAACACGCTGAACTTCTACACTCTCTGAAGATACAAAGCGTACGAGGGTAGGACGATGCGTACCCACAACATATTTACCATCTGCATCGCCTACTGTAAGTGATTTCCAGTGACCACCACCATCAATAGAATATTCGACAGTACACTTTGCAGCACTACTTACTGGAGATAGCTGAAGTGTATTAACTCCATTGGCAACCAATTCATCATAGTAGAGTGTATCCTTTGCTGCCAACGTAACATTACTTTTACTATTCCACTTTCCATTAAGTTTCCAATAACCTAAGTCAAACTTATGATAACCCTTCCACGCATCACCAGTAAAGCGACTGTCCATCACACGATTATCCGTGAAATTCTCAACTAAATCAGCTGAAGTAGCTGCTTCAGAAACACCCTTAAGTTTGATAACCAACGTATCTGCCAAGACACTTGAAACCCTCAACTCTGCCTCATAGACTCCTGCTTTACGTGGTGCGAAGGTCACCTTTACAGGACGATGATAGAGCTTACCAGAACTTGTCGCATAGTAATACTGTCCCACATCAATGCGGAAAGGAGAACTTGCATCATGCTTCAGAGCAAGGTTAACATTCGTAATAACATCCTTTATATCAAAATCAAGTAACTGTTCGTCAGTCTTGTTAGGTGCTGCACTCATCTCACGAACCTGTCCCGACTTAAGTTTTATCGTTGGAGTAGTACCTGCTTTCTTAAAATAACCAGTCAAATTGAGTGAACCACTGTTTTCTGTATCAGCACCAGAGAAGCGGAGTTTATAGGTATTACTACCCACATAAACGCCTGCTACCTGTGGCGTAATTGTCAGATTAGCTTTAATAGTACTATTCTTTGGTAATTTCTCAACATCTAACTTCATTACAGAAGAAGACTTAGTACCCCCGAAGTTTGGTGTCTGATCAGCACTAAGGTGCATTCCCTGTAAGGCGATTGGGAAGGTTGTAGGTTGTCCGACCTCACCCATCATCGTACGATACTGTGGAAGAATGGCTACAAGCGGAGTCTTATCCTTGTCTGACAAACGTAATACACTGAAGTCGTCCATGCGTACCAGACTTCCTGGAGCTACCAAAAGAGCAAACTCTAACTTCGCTGCACCAGCTGGACAAACCGTACGGAACTTCAAATCACCATACGCTTTCATACGTCCAAAGTAGATATCAGGATTATTAATAAAGTCTTTTTCGGTAGAAACGAGTTCGTTACCAGCAGTATCCAACCAACGCAAAGCAAGGCGGAATGGACCTTCCCTGCGCTTGCTCTCTATCGTACTATAATGTACAAGACATTCTAACTCATCGCCTTGCACTACCTCCTTTCCCGCACGATTAAGGTCAATCACCTGCTTAAGGTATCCCTCCACATTAGCAGTAGTCTCAATACCAACACCGAAACCAGTATCACTACTGTATCGATCACCAGCCTTCAATTGAGTAACAGTTCCTGCAGTAACCCAATGCATAGGCTTACCATTATCAAATGAATAGAAAAAAGGATCATCTAACAACTCTACCGTTGCCTTCTCAGTAGCCTGATCCAAAGGTATAACTACTTGAGGTGCTTCATTCTGAGCGTACGCTGTATTTGTAAAACCAGCTAAACAAAGGCTTACAAACAGCTTTGCAAATAAGTAAAAATTCTTCATTGACATCTAAATTTTGATTAACATACCGCAAATATAAAAAATATAGACATAAAAAGCAAGTTAAATTACATTTTATTTCATTTTAAGTATATAAAGATTTCATATCAAACTAAAAAGTGTATAATATCCCATTAATTATAAGTAAACGGTGGTTTTATTAAGCTTATCAGCCCTATAAGCCCAACATGGCTTATAGGTCAAATTGTCAGAAAGAACAGACAAAATGTCATAAAGGCTCTAATGGTATGCTCCTTGCATAATAGTCAGTACAAAACATTAACAAACAAATTAAAGTAAAGGAGATAAAATTATGTATAGAAATTCATGGTTACCAGAGGTTTTCAATGATTTTTTGAACACTACAAATATGCCTAAGGCAAATCCAACAGCACCAGCTATCAACGTACTGGAGTCTGAAAAAGATTATATCGTAGAACTTGCAGCACCAGGTCTGAGCAAGGAGGACTTCGATGTGAATATCAACAGCGATGGCGACTTGACCATCAAGATGGAAAAGAAAGCCGAGGAGAGCGAGCAAAAGGCTCATTACCTCCGTCGCGAGTTCGCATATAGCAAGTATGAGCAGACACTGATTCTACCTGATGATGTTCAGAAGGAAAGTATTGCTGCACGTGTTGCAAATGGTGTACTCACCATTACCTTGCCTAAGATTAAGGTTGAAGAGCAGAAGGTTGCACGCCAGATTACAGTGGGCTAAACGCTCCACTACTCCCTGATGAAAGGTTTTTGTTCTGACGCTATAAGCTGAAGAACCTTGATAAAATGGATTAGTTATTGGTGAATATGCCCCTAAACAGAATATGTTTGGGGGCTTTTTTGATTCTTCCGATAACTGTTTATTCCCTTACCATCCAATGTATGTAAATTATTTTCATGCAACTCAAAACAAAAACATGCTCTTTTGGCTTCTAAAAGACGCTTAATTGACTTGCAAAAGGTGCCCTTTTAAGGTCCAACTAACGCCCTTTTGAAGTCCTATTAAGCACCTTTTACTTTACGGCTTTGTAACCAATTGATTTCCTGTTAGTTACAAACTTGCTTTTCACACGTGTTTTGTCCTTATTTATAGCTGTTTTATTCGAAATTATGTAATGATTTTTCAAGTCCTCATCTACAACTTTGATGGCTTAAAACAAAAAGGGTTTCTGTGTCGAAGGGTAATAATAAAATAGGTGGTTTGACCGTCTTAACTATATTTCTGTTTTATCCTTAACTTTTGTTCTTTCGCTAAAGCTATATGAAAAACACCTATACTCACCCTTAAAACAAGAAGACATACAACACTTTTTATAACAATAACTTGACAAGTTAGCAGATTATACGTATATTTGCGAGTGAAGACAATAATATTCATATAAGGAAGACAATGAAGACAACACATACTATCCCCATTATATTGGCAGCTTGCTTACTCTCATGTACAGGAAAGACTAACGGACAATCACAACAATCAGCAGAGAAGACTCCTGCTGTTGAGCAAACAGCCACTACTAAAAAACAACGTTTGGCACCTCCTCCTAACTACGAGAGAGTAAAACTCACTGAGGGTACATTTGGTTCATTCCTACGAAATCTACCACTAAAGCCTGCTGGAAGTGACTTACATTATTATAATGGTAGTATCAAACGGCGAAATTATGCTGGTGCGGTGGTAGACATCGACTTTGGCCATGGAGAGGTAGAACAGTGTGCTGATGCTGTTATCTACCTCAGAGCCTTATGGCTTTGGCAGACAAAACAGTATGACAAGATTCACTTCAACTTCACCAATGGCTTCAGGGCAGATTACGCTCGTTGGGCAAAAGGAGAGCGTATCCACATTGATAAGAAGACATGGCGGTGCTGGTATAGCAAGGACACTGCTACAGACTATTCTTATAAGACATTCCGTAAGTACTTAAATCTCGTCTTTATGTATGCAGGAACAGCCTCACTTGAAAAGGAGTTAACTACGATTACAGGCAAAGAACTGCAGGTTGGCGATGTGATTATCAATGGTGGTCATCCCGGACATACTGTCATTGTTGTAGACAAAGCAGTCAACAAGAAAGGAGAAGCTGTCTACCTACTTGCACAAGGCTATACACCAGCGCAAGAAATTGAGATTTTTAACCAGTGGTTCAGCATAAATCCACAGATAAAATACCTTGACACTCCAGACTGGTATTTCCGTGGTAACTATGCAAAACGATTTTAGTTAGTCGTCAATTACCCTTAGAATAGGCAAGAAAAAAGCACTGTGACCGAACTCACAGTGCTTTTATTGCTTTGTTTTCTGACTTGAAAGTAATATTACAATCTGTCATCAATGTTATCACCCTCTGTTGGCTTCATATCCTCTTCAAAGTTGGTAATACCAGCCTTAACAAGAATTTCATACCACTGAAGGAGCTTCTTGATATCGCTTGTGTGTACACGATCACGGTCGAAGTCAGGAAGAACCTCTGCAAAGTAGTTCTGCAACTCCTTAGCTGAAGCCTTGCGCCAGTTCAGAGAAGCCACCTTGCCCTCTTCCTTGTCGCGCAACTTTGCCAAGACTTCACCCAATGGAACATCGTCAGACTCAGTGAACATAGCAATATCAGCAAGACTCGTCACACGGTCTGTGCCGAATGCAGGCTGACGCTTGTGGCTCTCATCAAGCGACTCAACAATAAGATTCATTTTACCACGGCTTACCAGCTTATAAAGACCTGGCTTACCTGCGATTGAAAGGATTGTCTGTAACATTTTAATCTATTCTTGTTTATAATTTAATTATTCTGAAATAATGGAAAGCAAGTGGTCTACCTGTGGAGCGAGAGGGCATATACCATCGTTGATGATTTCATAATCACTACGTCTTAATACTTCCTCTTGCGGTAGTTGACGTGCTATCCACTCAAGGGTCTTTTCCCTACTAATACCATCACGTGTCATCACACGACGAATACGTACTTCTTCTGGAGCCGTAACGCAAACTACCTTATCTATATGGGTACGCTTATCAAAACCACTATCAAAGAGTATCGCACTTTCAAGCCACGATTGACCCGATTGCTCAAAATCATGAGCTACAGCAGGATGTATCACGGCATTAACCGCCTGTACATGCGTCTCACTCTGTAAGAGATAGGCTGCAAGAATGGCTTTTTGCAAGACACCATCACGGAAGACACCCTCACCGACAAGTGCAGAAAGCTGTTGTTGTAGTGGTTGAGAGGTGCGCATCAATTCCTTTGCGTGCGCATCACAATCGTAAACAGAGATACCTCGCTCCGCAAGAAGCTTACAGACGTAAGACTTTCCGCTACCAATACCACCAGTCAACGCTACTATCATCGCTGCTCAATGAGATAATCAACCGTATTTACTTCTGGTCGTACGTTGCGTACACCATTAGGAGAACTTATCACATAGATAGGACATTTCTCGCTATTATTTTTCTCTATATCTTCGTAGTTGACTACAACACGGAAGCCTACAGGGAGAAGTTCCTTTGTCTCCGCATTCTTTGGCATCGAACGCATACGATAGGCACCTACCACAAACTTCACTTTTATCTTGCTTGGGAAGGTACGCATGACCTTATTGTCAGGCATATTGACAGCTTCAATTGGTACCTCAACCGTCTCCTCTGTAAGTACATCCGGATAGAGTTTCATCTTTACTCTGGAAGGAACACACTTGGCATTCGTAAACTTTCGGAGGTCTACAGTCAACTCCTTGACATCTGTGAAATTGGTAATATACTGTCGCTCTGTATAGACTGTTTGAATACTATCCAACACATTACGCGCTGCATAAACCTGAACGCTATCTGGAGTAAAGTCTACACGAGCAAGATAATAATTATCACCAGGTGTTACTGTCCCCAAAAGGCGTACAGGTACCTTTTTATGACGACCAAAGTTAAATGAGAAAGAGAACTTGCCAGCCTTAACAGAAGCTATCTTTGAACTCTTTGACAGTTGAAGATAAATCTGACGTTGAAGGTCTGCAATGGGTACATCTCCCTTACTTCGTCCGTCACTATGAACTTTGTAGTCGACATAGATAGGGCGGAATGTATCATCAAGACCATAATACGCAATCATATATCCCTTGTCTCGCACAGTAAAACGGACAACAGAATCAAGGTCACTGGTAATAACCACATTACGAGGAACACCCGTCATGCGAAGTGGTATACTGAATTCACCCTCATAAGTTTCGTTCAGTGTCATTATCAACCAGAACCCTCCACTCAATACCAAGAAAAACAAAAAAATCAGAAACTCCTTGTTGAAGATCCTCAACAAGAAGTTCCTGAAGGTACTGAATGTATGAAGCGATTTGCTTGTTTTCATCAAATGCTTTCCTTCTTTTCTACCAATAAGGTTTACTTACTCTGACCCTGCTGAGAAGCCTGTACGTTTGCGAATACGTAGTTCTTATCAACAGTGATAACAACACCACGTGCAATCTCAACTTCAACCTTATTGGTTGTCATATCAATATGCTTTACTGTGCCATAGATTCCACCACCAGTCACAACAGAATCACCTGCTGAGAGAGCATTCTGGAAAGCACGAATCTCCTTCTGCTTCTTCTGCTGTGGACGAATCATGAAAAACCACATGATGGCGAAGATAGCTACCATCATGATAATCATAGGCATTGGGCTGCCTTGACCTGCAGCCTGTGCTGCGAGGATTAATGTTGTATTCATTATTTATCAGTTATTATGTTCTTAATTTATGAGCGTGAAAAGGAGGCTATAGACAAGCATAACGTCTGAGAGACTTTTATAAACACTCATCATTATAATGCTGAACAAGCCTTTTTCATTACGGCTCTTAATAGCTTCCCGCCTATGTCTTTATTCCTTATTCTCCGCCTGATCAGTTGCTTGCTGCTGACGATAAGCCACACGCTGAGCAGAAGTTTGCGCAATCGTTGGGCGACGTCCCTCACGACGTGGTACTCTTTCCTCTTGGCAATCATTGCGAGGACGATGTTGACGAGGCTCAGGCATTGTCTTCATCATCTTACCAGTCTGTATGAGATGACGTGCAATTGTATCAAGCATACCATTGATATATCCACCACTTCTCGGTGTACTATACAATTTAGCCAAGTCAACATACTCGTTGATGGTCACCGTTACTGGGATATTAGGGAATGTAAGCATCTCTGCAATAGCTATCTGCATGATGACAACATCCATATAAGCCAAACGAGAGAAATCCCAGTTACGACTTGACTCACTCATATAACGCTGATAATCGTCTGCATTAAGGATAGTTGAACGGAAGAGTTTAAGTGCAAAGTCACGGTCCTCTTCGTCACGATATTCTGGCAGAAGTTCTTGATCAGCACCGTTAGCAGGGTCGAATCGTTTGATAGTCTTGATAACGAAGGTATCAACAACTTCCTTATCATCATTCCAATAAAGACTCTTCTCTTCCAACACAGCGTCCAAATCAGGATTCTCCTGTATGAGAGTACGATATATCTTACGCCACACCTCACGGTCTGCCTCGTACGAATCATCATCACTTGCCATGTACTCTTGGTAGATAGTGCTCTGTTCAATCTGATCACAGAGTTTACGCACAGCCTCCATATCATCTTCCCAACGACGTTTTTGTGATTCCATGAAAAGGTTAAGCTGCTTATTCTCTTCCAACTGCACAGCGAACTTATTGGTTGCAAAACGACTTGAGGGAGCCTCTGTCCCCTCACGGTTAGCACGAGTAGCAGCAATCTCCACGCGATGGCGCTCCTCTTGCGTGACTGATACGATTAAGGCCAAGAGGTAATTGTAGAGGTCATACGCTTTCGCCAAGCTGAAAAGAAGTTCCTTCTCAGCATTGTCCATATTCCTGTTACCGTTCTGATAGTATGCATAGGTTAACTGGACAATCTTAATTCTTATTAATTCCCTATTGATCATTGTCTTTTCTAAAAGATTGTGTTTCGTATTGAATACTTTATTTTGCAAATGTAGGAAATTTCCTTCGTACATGCAAGCATTAGTATCTTTTTCTATGTTTTTTTAGAGAATACTTGCTCAATCCATTGAAAAGAAGTAACTTTGCAACGCTTTTTGCAAATTGAGGATTGAAAGTTGTGATATTCATTAGATTTCCAATTCCTTAGTCTCTCAGTGTGTGATGGCGAATTAAAGTTCGTATTAATTTAGAGTAACACAGAATTATGAAAGAAATTAAAGTAACAGGTCAGAAGCGTACAGACCTTGGAAAGAAAGCTTCTAAGCAGCTCCGTAAGGAGGGTTTGATTCCATGTAACCTCTATGGTGAGGCACAGCAGGATGGCAAGCCAGTAGCATTCTCATTCACAGCTCCTATGTCAGAGTTGCGTAAGTTGGTTTACACACCACACATCTACGTTGTAGAGTTGATTATTGATGGTGAGAGACGTACTGCAGTTCTTAAGGAGCTCCAGTTCCACCCAGTAACAGACGCTCTGCTTCACGTAGACTTCTATGAGGTGAACGACCAGAAGCCAATCGTTATGGGTGTACCAGTTAAGCTCGTAGGTTTGGCACAGGGTGTTCGCGATGGTGGTCGTATGAACATGTCTATCCGTAAGATTAATGTTAAGGCTCCTTATCAGCAGATTCCAGAGCACCTCGATATCAACGTTACTGAGCTTCGTCTTGGTAAGAGTATCAAGGTTGGCGAGTTGAGCTTCGAGGGTCTTGAGTTGGTAACTCCAAAGGAGGTTGTAGTTTGCTCTATCAAGGCTACACGTAACTCTATCCAAGCTGCGCAGGCTGCAGCAGCTGCTGGGGCAGAGTAATCTCTACGACAATAATTAATTCAATATAAGAATTGGACAAGTATTTGATTTGTGGATTGGGTAACCCTGGTTATGAATACGAGGGAACCAGACACAATACAGGATTTATGGTATTGGACGCTTTCGCTAAAGCGTCCAATATTGTTTTTGAGGATAAGCGTTATGGTTTCGTTGCTGAGACAACGGTCAAGGGGCGAAAGATTATTCTTTTGAAGCCTACGACATTCATGAATCTCTCTGGAAATGCCGTGCGCTACTGGCTCAACAAGGAGAATATCGACCAGAGTAGACTCTTGGTTGTCTCTGACGATGTTGCCCTTCCATTAGGTGCTTTCCGCTTGAAAGGAAACGGATCTAATGGTGGTCACAATGGCTTAGGACATATCCAGCAACTCATCGGACAGAACTATGCTCGTCTACGTATGGGTGTTGGTAACGACTATCCACGTGGTGGACAGGTAGACTGGGTATTGGGTCGCTACTCTGACGAGGAGATGAAAGAACTTCAGCCAGCTATCGACTTGGGCGTAGACATTATCAAGAGTTTTGCCCTTGCTGGTATCGACATCACAATGAACCAGTTTAATAAACTCGGAAAGAAGTAATCGAGCATCCTCTTTAACACATTATGAGACTATGAACGATATTGCAAGAATTGACAAATGGCTATGGGCTGCCCGCATCTATAAGACCCGCTCCATTGCTGCAGACGCCTGCAAGAATGGTCGTGTCACAATAAAAGGTATCAACGTAAAACCTTCCCACACAATCAAGGCGGGTGAAGTGGTGAGTGTTAAGAAGTCGCCTATCACCTATTCGTTCAAGGTTCTCAAACCAATTGAACAACGTGTTGGTGCAAAACTCATCCCTGAAGTCTACGAGAATGTGACAGATGCTAAGCAGTACGAACTCTTAGAGATGAGCCGGATCAGTGGGTTCGTTGACAGAGCACGTGGTACAGGACGCCCAACAAAGAAGGACCGCCGTCAGATGGATGCTTTCGTCGACCCTGCCCTATTTGGTTTTGATGAGGACGATGATGAGGATGAAACATTCTAAAATCGTTGTCTGATAGGTTAAAACAAACTGATAGACAGCATGACAAAGACTATATCCCGCTGACATTGCAACAAAGGCTATTGTAAAAATATAGGAATGCACGACTCATACTCCGCTAATAATAATTATAAACGGATGTAAGAGCCGTGCATTCTTATATAAAAACAGCTCATTATCTTAACTTAAAAACATATTCTACCTACAACGTAAAGCCTGCGAAATATTATTACAAAAGCTTCACGTTATATTGTCTAAAAAGGATTGAAAAGCCCCTTTTCACACACATCTATAACTTTCAATAAATCAACCGATTACAAAACAACATTTTAAAAGATGCCTAATTGGACTTCAAAAGGGCGTTAGTAAGACTTCAAAAGGGCACCTTCTGCAAGCTAAAAGAGCGTCTTTTAGAAGCCAATTAAGCATCAATAAAAATAGAGGGCGTGAAATTTTATTACAAAACATACGAATATAAACATCCTTATCCGACTCCCTTTACATCTATAAAAACTCACACAACGACTACATACTTATCCCAATTCTATAAAACCTCAGCATACTGTTTGTTTTTGTTAGTTTTTTTTATACCTTTGCAACAAAGAATCATATATAGCTAAAAGAATGAAGAAATTACTAATTTTCGCACTGTTTCTTGGCTTGCACACAGCAGTTATGGCACAGGAATCTAATGGATTGGAAAAGAACAAGTCCGTTTACTTGGAAGTGTTGGGTCCGTCAAATCTTGCAGGTATCAACTATGATGCACGTTTCAACGACCACACACGCTTTGGTTGGAGAGCCGGATTGAGCTTCGGTTATGGTCATAATTCCAGCATTTTCTGGGAAGGTTCAGACGTACGTGGCTATGCTGTACCATTGGAAGTTAACTATCTCTTGGGTAGCCAAAAGAACAACCTTGAGGTTGGTGTGGGTGCCAGTGTGGGTATATACAATATACACGGCATCTTTGTGGAGTCTGTAGATGGTCCTAAGTCTTCGTTGTCAGCTGACCAGCAGAAGCATGCTATAGGAGAATATAACACTCCAGAAGGAACAAAGACCTGGCTGGCTTACAATGAGAGTCGTAACAAATTCGGCTACTATTTCTTTGGAAACATCGGCTATCGTCACGTATCAAACAAGGGTTTCCTGTTCCGTGCAGGTTTCAGTCCTTCTTTTACTATTGGGGAGAAGAATGCAGTTAAGAAAGCGTTCTTCTATCCATACCTCGGCTTCGGTTGGGCATTTTAATTAAGAAACAGATAATAACAAAAGCAGGGACGTACGTAGCGTGCGCCCCTGCTTTGTGTTTACAAACACTGAGAAATTAGTGAATCACCTTATCAATCATATAGTCACATATCTTGACCTGACGCTCCTTCAACACAACACGTATTGAATCAAAAGGCTGGGTATTATCGTATGAAGTAGAGAATCTTACCAGACAACCACCCTTCACAAGTTCAACTTCTGGAACTACTTTCATATCCTTTCGAGCAAGCACCTTTGCGGGTAAGACAACATCCACCCCTTCCTTTGTCAGCTGTTCCACAAACTTAGGAGAGCCATAATCACGGGCAAGTTTCAATAGTGAAGCCTTATCCACTGGCTTCTGCTGCAACTCATGAATGTACTTTACATAAAAAGATGTTACCATGTCTGACTCGTCCAATGCCAGAGGAACAGGATAAACCTTACTACTTCCATCTTTAGACAACGCCAACCAGACGGTAAAACCATCATCCGTTTCTGGATAACAGATAGAAACTGGCAAATAAACAGAAGTGTTAGTTATGTCGGGAACAAAAACAGCATAAACCTGAAACTCCTCGTTCGCACCTTTACAAAAGTCTTCTCGTGTAAAGACTTTCTTATCAAACAAGACTTTACCACCCTTTGAAATCGTCACGACCACCTTCTTTACAAACTCATCAGAATTCTTCACCTTAGTCTTACTATCAACAGTGTCAACCCGAACATGCCAGTCTCCATAGACTGTATCTATCATCACATTCTCGTTAGAGATATCTTCCTTCTTCAAGGTTTTATCCTCTTGAACAGCAGATGTATCCTCAACAGGAGCTACTGCAGGGGCTTTCCGAACTCCCGGTGCACAACAAGCAGACAGAAGACTCATACCCAAAGCGATAAGTAACAAAGCTTTAAAAGACTTTTTATTTCTATTCTTTCTCATCGTATTTCTTGTTTATAATTAGCAACAAATCTGTTTTTTTGATTTACCCACAAAAGTAAACAAAAAGTTTAAATTTGCAAGTTTATACCTTAAATAATATAGATAAAAAAAAACTGCTTCCCATCTTCATATAAAAAGACGGAAAGCAGTTCTATTATCTATCCTTTTATTTATCCTCTATTCAGCTGTTTGTCACAGCCTCGTTGGCTCTACTTGACAGGAATCTCCTCTAAAGTCTGAACGAGAAGTTTCCAGAAAGGCTCAACAGTTGCTATCTCAAGACGCTCCTTCGCTGTATGTGGACTGCGGAGAGTTGGGCCAAGACTTACAACATCCATACCTGGATACTTACCGAGGATAACTGAACATTCAAGACCAGCGTGGTCTACCTGTACAATACCCTCTACACCGTTCTGCTCCTTATAAACCTTCTTCAAGAGGTTAAGGATTTCACTGTCTGGGTTTGGATCCCAACCACCATATTGACCACTGAAGACTGTCTTCATGCCAGCCATGTTAAAGCAGCTTTCCAACTGAGTAGAGATGTAATCTCTCATGTCCTCACGGCTTGAACGAGCAAGAATCATAATCGTTGCCTTAGTTGGCTCAATATGTATAATTGCAAGGTTTGACGAAGTCTCAACAACATCAGGATAAGAAGGAATCATACGCAAAACGCCATTATGACAGGCATAGATAGCATTGATTAACTTCTCCTGAACATCTGCAGGAACAAGGTTTGCTGGCTTCTCTACATCCTCTACAAAGAACTCTACATTTGGCTCAATACCCTTGAATTCGTCTTCGAGGAGTGCCTTCTGACGAGCAACCATATCCTTTAAAGCTGGAACTTTGCTCTGTGGCAATGCCAAAACAACTTCAGCCTTGAATGGAATAGCATTGCGCATATTACCACCTTCCCAAGAAGCCAAGCGTGCACCGAGTTCGGTAACGGCATTGCGTACAAAGCGGACCATCTCCTTATTAGCATTGGCACGCCCCTCATTGATTTCCAGACCAGAGTGACCACCACGTAAGCCCTTCAAAGTTACCTTAACAGCAGCTTCTTGATTATTTGCAACTTCCTTATACGCTATGGTTGAAGTAATGTCAACACCACCTGCAGAACCAATAACAAACTTACCCCATGTCTCAGAGTCAAGGTTCATAAGGATATCACTGTGCAACTCACCACTTGGCATCTCATTAACACCATACATACCCGTTTCCTCATCACGAGTAATCAATGCCTCTACAACACCGTGCTTCAAAGTTTTATCTTCCATGACAGCCATGATAGCAGCAACACCGATACCATCGTCAGCACCAAGTGTAGTGTTGTTTGCATATACCCATCCATCCACGATATGTGTCACGATAGGGTCTGTTTCAAAGTTATGATTACTATCTGGAGCCTTCTGTGGAACCATGTCCATGTGCGCCTGCAACAGAACTGTCTTACGGTTTTCATATCCCGGTGTGGCAGGCTTGCGCATTACAACATTGCCACCAGCATCTACGTATGATTCAACACCTACCCTTGCAGCAAAGTCTAACAAGAACTTCTGTACTTTCTCTGGTAATCCCGAAGGACGTGGGACCTGTGTCAGATCATCAAAGTTTCTCCAAAGGCCTTCTGGCTTAAGATTTCTGATTTCACTCATAATGTTGATTTTAAAAGGTTATTATCATTGTTTATTGATTCGCTCAAAACTATCTTCTTCTACAATTACTTTGCAGGGCGAGTAAGTTCTGCAGGACCACCCAACGCCACTGGTGTCTTCGTAAAACTTAGTGCTATCCATGCGTAAACACCTAAAAGAATCACCAGCAAGGTTTGAATGGTATGCACAATCAGTACAAAATAAAGTGCCTGATTGTCTGCCACACCATAAAGTATTAACATTGTCTTGACAGCAAAGTGCCATGGTCCTGCTCCGTTAGGCGTTGGCACAATAACAGCTACCGAGCCAACAACAAAGCTAACAAGCGCACAAGAAAGACCGAGGTTTGCTGTTGCATCAAAGCAATAGAATGTCAAGTAATAATGAAGGAAGTAACTTCCCCATATCGCCAGACTGTAGAAGATAAACAAAGGAATATTCTTTACTTTACGCAAAGAACTTATTCCCTGCCATATACCACCTAACATCTCCTTCACTTTCTTATAGAAAGATAGGTGACGTAGCACATAATAGAAGAGGATAATTGATGCAACACCACAGATAGCCGTTACCAGCCAGCCCGTTGGTGAGAACATACCGAAGACATCATCAATACGTGTACCTGTCCTTGAAAAGAAGTTCGTAAAAACTCTTATCTGCATCAAAAAGGCTGTGGCACTTATGAGTAATACAATAAGCGTATCTACTGCACGCTCAGTTACTACTGTACCAATAGCTTTGGGGAAGGCAATCTTATCATATCTATTCAACACTCCACAACGAGCAAACTCACCAATGCGGGGAATAAGCAGACTGACAGCGTAAGAAAGAAAGATAGAGTTAACACAGACCGATGCACGCGGATGCTCACCGATAGGCTCAAGACTCTGCTTCCATCTCCACCCACGAAAAGCCTGCGCCAGTATGCCGAAAGGGAGTGAGAGAATCATCCAGGTCCAGTTCATCTCATGTAGCAGTACATGTTTGATACTGGAGAAGTCGAATCCCCTATACATCCAATATAGGATTGCACTTCCAAGTAGTAACGGCAATGCAATCTTCACAGTATTGTTGAACAGTTTCTTCGTCCTCATATAATGGAGCAAAGATAATTAAAATGTTTTTTAATGCAAAATAAAATGAGTATCTTTGTAGGCAAATAAAGAAAAATTATGAAATTAGTCAAGCCAAAGAAGAATTTGGGTCAGCACTTCCTCACTGACTTAAGCATAGCCCGTCAGATTGCTGACACCGTTGATGCCTGTCCTGATATCCCTGTATTAGAGATAGGACCGGGTATGGGTGTCCTTACTCAATATCTTGTTGAGAAGCCACGTGAAGTGAAAGCTGTAGAGATAGACTCGGAAAGTGTTGCCTTCCTCTACGAGAAATTCCCTAAGTTACGTGAGAATATTCTTGGACAAGACTTCCTCCGCATGGATTTAAATGAAGTCTTTGATGGTAGACAGTTTGTGTTGACAGGCAACTATCCTTACGACATCTCGTCTCAAATTTTCTTTAAGATGCTTGAGTATAAAGACCTTATCCCTTGCTGTACGGGTATGATACAACGTGAGGTTGCACAGCGTATGGCTGCTGGACCTGGCTCAAAGACGTATGGTATCTTATCCGTCTTGATGCAAGCGTGGTATAATGTAGAATATCTCTTTACCGTAGATGAGAATGTCTTCAACCCTCCTCCAAAGGTTAAGAGTGCCGTTATCCGTATGACACGCAACGAAGTGACGGACATTGGCTGTGATCAGGTACTCTTTAAACGTGTGGTGAAGACTGTGTTCAACCAGCGTCGTAAGATGTTACGGGTGAGCTTACGACAGATATTCAATGCGGTTAAACCTACTGATGGTTTCTATGAGCAAGACATTATGACCAAACGTCCAGAGCAACTATCTATCGCTCAGTTTGTTGAACTAACGAACATGGTTGAGGAACAGTTGAAGATTATTGGACAATAAATAGGAAGAAATATAACTCTTAATGACAAGAAAAGAACAATATAACCAACTCATACTACAGATTGCCGGACTTATTAAGGATGAAACAAACCTTGTGGGTATCTTAGCAAATGTGTCAGCAGCACTGCATGACACCTTTCCAGAGCGTTTCTTTTGGGTAGGCTTTTATCTCCAAGAGAATGGAAATATGTTGAGATTAGGTCCTTTTCAGGGGTCAGTAGCCTGCTACGTCATCCCATTCGGTAAGGGTGTCTGTGGGAAGGCATGGGAAGAAGGATGCACCCTCATTGTTCCCGATGTAGAGAAATTCCCTGGGCACATTGCTTGTAGTAGTCTTTCCCGCAGCGAGATTGTTGTTCCGATGTATGATGATTCACATACTTTTCGTGGTGTACTTGACATTGATAGTACTCGTCTCAACGACTTCAACGAAGACGATAAAGAAGGTTTGGAACGTATCATCGAACTTCTAATGGTAGAAACACAAGACCTCTTCCAATAGAAAGGATAGAAAACCTTGTTTTGACAAAAAAGTAAAGTAAAATCTTGTGCATATCCGAATTAATACCTATTTTTGTAAAGTAGAAATTTAATATTACGAATATATGTTAGACGTTAAGCAGACATTAAATGATGCCAGCGAGCGCATGGAAATGGCAACGATGTATCTCGGTGATGAGTTGCAGCGCATCCGTGCTGGCCGTGCAAACGTAGCCATCCTCGATGGTGTACGAGTAGAATCTTACGGTTCAAAGGTTCCTTTGAATCAGGTTGCCTCAGTCATGGTGCCTGACGCACGTACCATTGCTATCAAGCCATGGGATAAAAAAGCTATCAAAGATATTGAAAAGGCTATCATGGACTCAGATGTTGGTATCACACCAGAGAACAATGGTGAGCTGATTCGTCTGAACTTGCCCCAGCCAACAGAGGAGCGTCGTCGTGACTTGGTAAAGCAGTGTAACAAGATTGGTGAACGTACAAAGGTTGAGATTCGCAATGTTCGTTCTGACATCAAGGAGAAACTGAAGAAAGCTATCAAGGACGGCCTTTCTGAAGACAACGAGAAGGATGCTGAAGAAAGCTTGCAGAAGATTCACGATAAGTTCATCAAGCAAGTTGACACGCTGTTAGAGGATAAGCAGAAAGAGATTATGACCGTTTAATAAAGCACACAACGGCCCCTCCCCCTTACCCCTCCCCCAAAGGGAGGGGAGTAATATGTACCGACTATCACAATTCTATTCAAATTAATAGCGGTGACTACTCCCCTCCCTTTGGGGGAGGGGTAAGGGGGAGGGACCACTCTTTTTTATTTTTATGCGCGGCTTAGTAATAAAGAACACAGGTAGCTGGTACACGGTGAAAACCGAGGAAGGCAAGACAATAGATAGCAAGATAAAGGGCAACTTCCGCCTAAAGGGAATTCGCTCTACTAATCCTGTGGCTGTTGGTGACCATGTTGTCATCACGCCTAATCAGGAGGGAACGGCTTTCATCACTGAAATAGAAGACCGTAGGAATTATATCATCCGAAAGTCACCTAACCTCTCTAAGCAGAGCCATATCATTGCTGCAAACATCGACCAAGCGTTCTTGATTGTTACGACAAACTATCCGGAGACGTCTACTACCTTCATCGATCGCTTCCTTGCCAGTGCCGAAGCTTACCGCATCCCAGTAACACTCGTCTTCAATAAGCACGACTTGTTGGATGAGGACGAACTGCGTTATCAGCATGCTGTAATGAATCTCTATGAAACAATCGGTTATCAGTGTATAGAGATACAAGCAAGTGCAGAGTCTGACAATGAGTTTAGCGTAGAGAAAATGAAGCCGTTATTAGCAGGAAAAGTAACTCTTTTGAGTGGTAATAGTGGCGTAGGAAAATCGACGATTATCAATGCTCTCCTACCCCATGTCAACCTCCGTACGGCTGAGATTTCTGATGTACATAACACGGGTATGCACACTACTACATTCAGTGAGATGTTAGAGTTGCCAATGGGTGGATATCTTATTGACACACCGGGTATCAAGGGATTCGGAACCTTTGATATAGAACGTGAAGAGCTTACGAGCTACTTCCGTGAAATTTTCAAGTTCTCAAAGGATTGTAGATTCTCAAACTGTACGCACACACATGAGCCTGGCTGTGCTGTAAGAAAGGCTGTAGAAGACCATTACATAGCAGAAAGTCGATATAATAGTTACCTATCAATGCTCGAAGACAAGGATGAGAATAAATATCGTGAGGCTTTTTAGCTTTACGATTTTTTTTGTTGCAAATCATTTTCATGAGAAAATAGGATTATTTGCCCAATAGAAGAAAAGTAATGAGATAGGCACTCAGAGAGCTAATGATAAAAAACTTCCCGTGTATGATAAGCATTTTCAAATAAGTGATATATTATCATAGAAAACAAGAGTATAGTTTCATTTCCGTTTGCTGTCATTTTTAACATTTCACATATCTCTCTGTAAACCAATAAATTGAGCATCTACTCCAAATGACAGGAATGACAGTAAGCATCCACGCATTCAAGAGAGGAAAAAATTAAGGTGTATCAAATTTAACATTTGACACACCTTAATCTTAAGATACTACAATATATTATTCAGGCCACAAGCAATGTGCATTTGTTCGGTCACCATATCCGACATGCACCCTGTCTCTCTGGACATACAGATTGTAAGCATTTAAACCTCCATCTTGACGTGGCGTACTTGACCAATAATATCCCCTATTTCCAACACGTTGTAATTTTCCATCACCAGCATGGTAGAAACCAGTAGTTGGCAAGAATATATAGTCAGACGAGTTGGTTGGCTTACCCAATATAACACTCATGTTGTCTTTAACATATAAATCATATATTTTGAAAGAAAGAGGATAAGCTTTTGTATAATCTGTCCCACCAGGAGCAGCATCCTTAAGCTGTTGCAAAGTCTTATGCTGATCTGCTGCAATGACACTACGTTTCTTCAGCCACATACCACCATCATACAAATGCTTCATAGTTGACCAAATAGAAGAATCCCAATGAGGATCACCATACATGCAGTACCATAACATTTCGTTGGCATTAGGACAATCTTTTGCCGAACGAGAGGCTTTAGCAGGGATCAGAGCTGGATTATACCATCGTGCATCAGTACTTACAGTAGGGTAATGACTGTCCACACCTTCATTAAGGATAGGCTGATAGTTTTCGTAATTCTTCCATGCATTTTGCCCTACAGCCGCATCCCACATATAGAATCTATCTTTCGAATAGTTCGGGACCTGCAAATCAGCTACCACTTTCTTATTCTGTCCCGCGTGGAAAGTAAGCTGACCATAATTCTTTGAGACGGTTCCATAAACCAATGTTTTTTGATCGTAGAGTCTATATTCCACTGTGAAATTGTGATAAGTGCCTGGAGCAAGTACCATTATTGCAGCATTCTTAGTATAATCGGGGCTGATTGGAATTGTGAATCCATTGTTGGTGCCACCATTTAACTCAAGCGTAATGCTCTTTCCTGGATTCACTACGGTAGTACGTGACGCAAGGTCAAGCCCATTATCATCGAATTTAAACTCTCCTGCGAGTACCTCGTCAGCGGTTACTTTGATTTGTGTAACCTTTACATCCTCTGCAAATTCATAACTGTAGTAAGGCATAAATGTTATGTATGACGCTTTGTGAGAAAGTGTGAATCCGTACTTCCCATCAGCACCTCTTGTAGCCGTTGCCGTACCACAATCACCATCTGTTCCAATATGTGAGCCATCATTGGGAGTAGCTTGTTTCTGTTCGGCCTTTATCGTTACCTTGTCGCCTGCATTGCTTCCCTTTCCGGTATAACGTACAGGGTAACTAGATGCATTGTATGTACCTGTAAAATAGAACTTGGCAGTAGCAGCCTTGCCTGTGATATCATCATCTGAACTTTGAACTAGAGACGAAGTATTGTTAATCCACAACTTGTCGCCTTGTGTCCAATAAAAGTCTATACCCAAACCACTATAAACACCCATGGTTCGGGTTGTAGCCTCCTTTACAGCGAACTCTGTCATTCCTGCAGGTGTTCCTTTCTGCTTTCCATTGTTCTCTTGTGCAGTGTCGTCATTGGAACAACTTGCTAATGTAAATAGGGCTAAAACTGGCAAAGCCCACAAATATTGGCATTTCATTTTCATTTTGCTTTGTCTTAATTTACTTCTTACTTTCTCTTCTCAGTAGTCTCACTTGTATAATTATCTTCTTCATCACTAAAGAAATTAAAGCCTTTCGCATGCAGCGTTTCGTCATCACCAGCAGAAACGTGTCCGCCTTCTGCTGTTGTTCCTGATGCTGCCATAATACACTCATTTTCAATTACATCTACTAATGTAGTCAGCGGCTTAATATAAGCTTTCTCTTGTTTTTTATTCATATTGTGAAAATTTAATTAATGATTAATATCTTGACTATATAAACTATTTTTTATCACTTACTTAATATAGTTATTGTTATGTTTATAAATTTATATGATTCTAAGTAAAAGTACGAAGAAATAACACTGAAAATCCTAAAAGTTCTTTGTTTACTAAGAAAAAGTAAACTTGAACCAGTGCATGAGAGTATGCAATTGTTAATCTATCAAATAATTAATTCACTATCTTTCTCTAATTTTATTAAAGAATTGAGTGAAGTAACGAATGTGTTTACATCCTTATATAAATAAGGAGGAAACATTGGACTTATCAAAAGTTTTTGTTTTTAACATCATTGCTAATAAGTTAATCCTTGCAGAACGGATGCAAAGGTAATAAAAAAATATGGAATGCAAAAAAAAACAATAAAAAACAAAAACTTACCTCTTTTCCTCTTCAAATCAACAGTCACTGCCTAATGGGAAGTTGTGGAAAGAGAGTAGAATGTACAGACTGTTATCCTACGCTTCGCAGCAGTAGGAGTTAAGTAAAAGTCGGTACTTAATACTTGAAGAAGCTATTTAAGAACAGTTTCCAATAATCAGCAAACTCTCGAATGGTAGGGAAAAGGATGTCGGCACCTTCATTCAAAAGAACTGAATCATCCAATGGACCGCTATTAATAGCCACCGTATAGCAACCAGCAGCAGCACCCGCATGAACACCAAGCGGTGCATTCTCAACGACAATACCCTCTGTTGGTAGATAATTACCCGCCTTCTGCAACCCCATGAGGTAAGGATCGGGATTAGGTTTACCTCGTTTCACATCGTAAGCCGTTGTTATCTGATCAGCAGAAACATAGTCACCAAAATCACGAGTAACACGCTTAATCAATGGGAGTTGCGCACTACCTGTCACAATACCTATCTTCAATCCGCTCGCCTTAATCTTCTGCATAAGATCAATCACACCGTCAAACACCTTTGCTTCAGGCATTTCGTGGAAGTAATGTGCCTTCACATCATAAACCTTCTGTGCCTCTTCCTCCGTTAGTTCCTTACCGAGTTGCTCCTTCGCATACTTACGAATCGTATCAACACCACGTGCCCCTTCTGTTGCGTAAGAATCTTCAAGCGTAAAATGAATACCAAACTCCTTCATTGCACGCTGCCATGCAACACCATGGTTGGGCATTGAATCGTAAAGGACACCATCCATATCAAAGAGGACAACTTTTGGATTTCTCCGTGTACCCTCTACGGACTGTATGTTTTGTTGAGATTGAGACGACATAGCTGTTTTCTTCACCTTATTATATATTATTATCCTCAAGTTCCTCTACACAATGTGAAGAACTTGAGGATACATTAAGAATATTATAAAATAGTACTCCCCTTGAAACCTATCCACGCGACCTCTAACTATATTCCGCTAAGTACTCCTCCCCTTTCGGGGAGGTTGGGTGGGGCTTCCCTCCCCTCCTTTGGAAGGGTTGGGGGAGGTTCTTATTCTTTAGTCAGTCTTTCCTGAATAGCCTTGCTCTCAGCCTCGTAACCTGGCTTATTGAGAAGAGCAAACATATTCTTCTTATAAGCCTCAACACCTGGCTGATTGAAAGGATTCACTTCCTGAATAAGACCGCTGATACCGCAAGCCTTCTCGAAGAAGTAGATGAGCTGACCGAGGTAGTACTCGTTCAATGTAGGAACGCTAACACGGATGTTAGGAACACCACCATCAACGTGAGCCAAACGTGTACCGAGCTCTGCCATCTTGTTAACCTCATCAACACGCTTACCTGCGAGGAAGTTCAAGCCATCGAGGTTCTCCTCATCATGTGGGAAGAGTACCTTTGCATTTGGCTCCTCAACAGAGATAACAGTCTCGAAAATAGAACGCTCACCTTCCTGAATCCACTGACCCATTGAGTGAAGGTCGGTTGTGAAGTCACAAGCTGCAGGGAAGATACCCTTGCGATCCTTACCCTCGCTCTCTCCGTAGAGCTGCTTCCACCACTCAGCAAAGAAGTGAAGCTTTGGCTGGAAGTTAGCAACAATCTCTATCTTCTTGCCTGCCTCAGAGTAAAGACCCTGACGAACAGCAGCATAACGAGCAGCAATATTATTTGCGAAAGGAACGTCAGCAGAAGTCTCCTTCTCCATTACCTGTGCACCCTCAACAAGCTTCTGTACATCGAAACCTGCGACTGCGATTGGCAACAAACCTACTGGAGTGAGAACAGAGAAACGACCACCAACATTGTCAGGAATGATAAATGTCTTGTAACCTTCCTTAGTTGCGGCAGCACGTGCAGCGCCCTTATGCTCATCAGTGATAGCAACAATCACATCCTTTGCAGCCTCCTTACCCAACTGATCCTCACACTGCTTCTTCAAAAGGCGGAATGCGAGTGCTGTCTCTGTTGTTGTACCAGACTTAGAAATATTGATAACACCAAACTTCTTATCCTTCAAATAGTCTGTCAACTCAGCGAGATAGTCCTCACCGATGTTGTTACCTGCAAAGAGAATCGTTGGATTCTTCTTGTCATTTACAAGCCAAGCGAAGCTGTTACCCAAAGCCTCGATGACAGCGCGAGCACCGAGGTAAGAACCACCGATACCAGCAACGACAACCACCTCACACTTCTCACGGAGTGTATTGGCAACCGCCTGAATCTCATTAAGGAACGCTGGAGTAATGCTTGATGGCAAATGCAACCATCCAAGGAAGTCATTACCAGGACAAGTAGCTTTCTCCAAAGCGTCCTGAGCTGCAGCTACCTGAGGAGCATAAGCCTCTACTGCGCCCGGATTCAAAAACTGGGCGGCTTTTGTGATGTCTAACTTAATACTTTCCATTTGTGTTTATCTAAATGAATCTGTTAATAATTTTATTTCTATTTGTGGACTGATACGCTCGTAGAGGATATTATATACAGCATCGAGGATCGGCATATTGACGTGCAGACGGCGATTAATCTCCTTCATACACTTTGTACCAAAATATCCTTCAGCTACCATCTCCATTTCAATCTGTGCCGACTTAACGCTGTATCCCTTTCCAATCATTGTTCCAAAGGTATGGTTACGCGAGAATTTACTATATCCCGTCACCAACTGGTCACCAAGATATACACTGTCAATGATGGACCGTTGAATAGGATTGATAGTATTAAGGAAGCGTTCCATCTCCTGCATTGCATTCGACATCAACACTGCTTGGAAGTTATCACCATACTTCAAGCCTGAACAAATACCAGCAGAGATAGCATAAACGTTCTTCAAGACAGAAGCATACTCTATACCGAGGACGTCCGGAGAGGTCTTAGTCTTGACATAGTTTGATGCTAACACCTCCGTAAAGGCACGTGCCTTCTCAAGATCTGAACAACCAACAGTAAGATAGGTGAGTCGTTCCATCGCCACTTCTTCCGCATGAGACGGTCCACCAATAACAGCAAGATTATCGTATGGAACACCGTATGCCTCATGAAAATACTCTGAACAAACAAGGTTCTCATCAGGAACAATACCCTTGATAGCCGTTAAGATTAGCTTTGTATGAAGCTTTGTCTTCAGTTTCTTCAGTAAAGCTTTCAGATAAGGAGAAGGAGTAACAAACACCAAAGTGTCATACTCCTGCACTATCTTATTGATATCCGAAGAGAGCATCACCTCATTCATGTTAAACTTTACACTTGTGAGGTAAGAAGGATTGTGTCCTCTCCGCTTAAATTCTTCTATCTTATCGTCACGTCGGAAGTACCAACCAATATGATGCGTATGCTCCACAACAATCTTAGCGATAGCCGTTGCCCAGCTACCGCTTCCTATGATTGCTATTTTACCGATGTCGAACATAGACGTTAAGAATAAGAGTAAAAAGGGAAAAAGTAGAGAAAGTGAAAAATATCAGCATTGTATTATGACCTTATACCATTGCTATAGTTATACTTCTCTTTTAGTTATTCATCCTACTTTCTACCCTTTTACTTTTCTCTCATTTACTTTTTACTTTTCGTTAGCTCCGTCAATCCACTGCTGAATAGCCTCAACAGAAGGCTTCTCATAACCGAGCTTGTACTTCTTGTTGATTTCCCCGAGCTTCTGCTGCAAGCCCTGTGCCTTCTCCTCTCTGATGTCAGAGATGAGGTTGAAGCCTGCCTTGCGCAAAACATATACCCACTCTTCAGCAACACCAAGTTCAGCCCATTCCTTAACAGAAGACTGTGGAATCTTTGGTTCTGGCTTCATCTGTGGGAAGAGCAATACTTCCTGGATGTATTCCTTACCAGTCATCAGCATTACCAAACGGTCAATACCAATACCGATACCAGAGGTTGGAGGCATACCATACTGCAAAGAGCGGAGGAAGTCTTGATCGATAATCATCGCCTCATCGTCACCCTTGTCTGCCAAACGCATCTGTTCAATGAAACGTTCTTCCTGATCAATTGGGTCATTCAGCTCTGAATAAGCATTAGCTAACTCTTTTCCATTTACCATCAACTCAAAACGCTCTGTCAGTCCTGGCTTAGAACGGTGCATCTTTGTCAGTGGTGACATCTCAACTGGATAGTCAGTGATAAAGGTTGGTTGGATATATGTACCCTCACAGAACTCACCAAAGATTTCATCTATGAGCTTACCCTTACCGAAGCTCTCATCAATTTCTTCGAGTTTCAACTCGTTAACAGCAATATTACGGATTTCCTCCTCTGTCTTACCATAGAGATCGAAACCTGTCTTCTCCTTGATTGCATCGAGGATAGGCAGACGACGGAATGGAGCCTTGAAGCTGATAACCTTGTCACCAACCTGTACCTCTGGCTTACCATTTACCTCTATACAAATCTTCTCAAGAAGTTTCTCTGTGAAAGACATCATCCAGTTGTAGTCCTTGTATTGTACATAAAGTTCCATACAAGTAAACTCTGGATTGTGGAAACGGTCCATACCCTCGTTACGGAAGTTCTTACCGATTTCATATACACCCTCGAAACCACCAACAATCAGACGCTTCAAATAAAGCTCTGTTGCGATACGCATATACATATCAACGTTGAGAGCATTGAAGTGAGTAATGAATGGGCGCGCACTTGCACCACCAGCAATACTCTGTAAGGTAGGAGTTTCTACCTCTGTATAACCAGCCTCATCGAAGAACTTACGCATGGTACGCAATACGATAGCACGCTTCAAGAAGGTATCTTTCACACCCTCATTCACAACGAGGTCAACATAACGCTGACGATAACGCTGCTCTGGGTCTTCAAACTTATCGTATGCCTCACCGTCCTTATACTTAACAACAGGCAGTGGCTTCAAGCTCTTAGACAAAACGGTAATCTCCTTAGCATGAACAGAGATTTCTCCCATCTGTGTCTTGAACACTTCACCCTTCACCCCGATGAAGTCACCAATATCGAGTAACTTCTTGAAGACCTTATTATAAAATTCTTTATCCTCACCCGGACAGATGTCATCACGAGTGATATAAACCTGGATTCTACCCTTGCTATCCTGTAACTCAGCGAAGGAAGCCTTGCCCATGACACGGCGTCCCATCATACGACCAGCGATTACAACCTCACGCTGTTCGTCCTCCTTGAACTGCTCTTTAATATCAGTAGAGTAAGCATTCGTTGGAAACTCTGCTGCTGGATAGGGATCAATCCCCATCTCACGCAATTCTTGCAGGCTTTGGCGGCGACCAATCTCCTGCTCAGATAATTCTAAAACGTTCATATTTATAATTAAATCGAATATATTCTTATAGTTTGCAAATTTACTAAATAATTCGCAAACTATAGCTGCTTTTTCCTTTTTTATGGCATTGGAATATTCTTAAACCCCAATCATGGTGTCGCTTATTATGTCTGTATCGTTACTGCATCTCAACAGTTACCCCTTTCTTGACTGTTTATTGCAATCTATTTAGCCGTTCGCACATAGGGTGCTAACCAACAGCACCACATGTGCGAAGCATTTACACGACTATTGAAAACGGAAACATAACCTTTTACAGGTCCATAGGTTAGTTTAAAGATGTCTATAGCTAAGCTCGAAAGCATCAAAACATGACCTTTGTCTATACTTATCTACCTATTAAACCTATTATGATTTTGTTATCTATCCAACTTTTATTATCTTTGCATTACATTAAGTTGATTAGGTTATGAACGTAGAAAACATCATAAAAAGTATTCATCAGGAAGACGGACTGAGCCGCACACTCGGTATGGAATTTATTTCTACACCCGAGGACGACACATTGAAGGCAAGAATGGCGGTCGACGACCGTAACAAACAGCCTTTCGGATTCCTCGCTGGCGGTGCTTCATTGGCGCTTGCGGAGAATCTTGCTGGTGTCGGTTCGATGGCGTTATGCCCCGGAAAGATGGCTATGGGTATTAATGTTCACGGCAATCACGTCAAGGCGATGCCATATGGTGGAACAGTTACGGCTTACGGAAAACTGATTCACAGGGGCCATACACTACACGTATGGAACATTGACATCAAGAATGGTGAAGACGAACTCATCTCAAGCGTACAGGTTACCAACTACGTCATAGCCCCACAAGAGAAGTAAATGGATTCTTTCTTTATCTATCGTGAACCTTTCGAAAAGGTTTGTCATTGCTATTCACAACCAGAGAAGCCAACGGCTATTTCCTCGCTTACTGAACTTAATGGGCGTAAGGGATTTGTCATTGCTCCTTTCTATTGCGATGATAGTAAATCACTTTACTTGCTGGATGGTCAGAAGGGGTGTTCTATTACTCTGCCATTAGATGGTAGTAAGGGTTTTGATGCTATTCCCGACTGGCAGGACGAGGCAGTACTTACTAACGAAACACCATCTCTTCGCGAGGCTTATCACAACGATTTCTGTCGTTTCCATAAAGAGTTAGAACACAATAGATTCCGCAAGTTAGTTCTGGCGCGCTCGATTGTTGAAACAAAAGACGAGCGTGCGACTCCTCGAAGCATTTTCCTTAAGGCTTGTGAGAAGTATCCACGCTCTTATATTTCACTTTTCTATACTGCAGAGACAGGTATGTGGCTTATTGCAAGTCCTGAGATTCTACTTCGTGGTGATGCTGAGGGGTATCAGACAATGGCGTTAGCTGGTACGATGAAGTATGAAGGTGAGGATATGAAGTGGTCTACTAAGAATCAAGAAGAACAACAACTCGTTGCTGATTATATCCGTGCTTGCTTGCAACCGTTTGCTGCTGAGATTACTGAAAGTAAGCCTTACACTACACGTGCAGCACATTTGGCGCATCTTCGCACAGACTTCACTTTCCGACTTAAAGACACACAGCGAGTCGGAACATTCCTTACAGCCTTCCACCCTACCCCTGCCGTATGCGGTATGCCAAAGGATGAGGCACAGCAGTTTATCCTTCATAATGAGCAACTAAACCGCAGTTATTACAGTGGTTTCAGTGGACTACTTGGCGAGAAGGGTGCGGCAAAACTTTATGTCACCCTTCGCTGCATGCAACTCTCTCGTTCTACGTGTCGCCTTTATGCTGGTGGCGGACTCTTAAAGGAAAGTATTGAAGAGAATGAATGGCAGGAAACAGAAGCCAAACTTGACACTATGCGCCAGTTGTTGAATCACAATTAGTTTTTTAGGAAGATTGGGCTTATGAGCCTTATTAGCCCTATTAGCCCAATATCCCTAACCCTCAACACCCAACATTCACCACCCAACACCCACAATGTACAGCAACAAAGAAAACGTAAACATTCTTACAGCCCTGCTCGTAAAGAAAAAAATAACGAAAGCCGTTGTATGTCCTGGTTCTCGTAACTCACCTATCGTACACAATCTCTGTGCTTGTCCCGAGATTGAGTGCTATCCTGTTACCGACGAACGTTCGGCAGGATTCGTAGCGTTAGGAATGACTTTAGCAGACAATGAGCCAGTTGCAGTATGCGTTACATCGGGTTCAGCTTTGCTCAACTTGGCACCTGCTGTAGCTGAAGCGTTCTATCAGAAACGTCCACTGATTATTATTTCAGCTGATAGGCCAGCGCAGTGGATTGACCAACAGGATGGACAAACACTTCAACAACATCGTGCATTGGAGCCAAATGTTCGCAAGAGTGTGACACTACCAGAGCCTCATAACGAAGAGGAACGCTGGTATTGCAATCGATTAGTCAACGAAGCGCTGAATGCAGTACGAATGAACGATGGCAGTCCTGTGCATATCAATGTTCCTATCAGCGAACCCCTCTTTGAATATAACGTTCCTCAACTTCCTGACGAACGCAATATTTTCCTGATGTATGCAGCAACGAATGAGGTTTGTGTCTATGAAATGGCAGCTGATTTCTTCCGTGGCAAGAAACTGATGGTTGTTCTTGGTCAGCTGACACCTGAGGTTGTGGGCAATTCGCTTGAGGCAATTGAGGCATTAAAGAAGGTTGCTGTCGTTCTTCAAGAGAAGTTAGCTGATGACGATATTGGACCAGCACAACCTATTGATGAAGTATTGAAGATGATTGGGGAGGATGAATCTTATCGCCCTGACCACCTTATATATATAGGAGGAACGATTGTCAGCAAACGACTCCGTCAGTTCTTACGTAAGTGTGAGTGCAAGATGTCAATCGTTGTGAATGGGATTGATGAGTTTTGTGACACTTTTATGCACACCACTGATATGATTCAAGGTTTACCAGAGGATGTTATCGGAATCTTTGCCAATGAGACAGAAGGCGTTAAAAAGAGTGACTTTGTAACGCTATGGGACAAGGCTTTCGATAAAGCCTTAGCCATCCGCAAGACCTTCAAACCACGCTTCTCACAAATGTTGGCTGTTAAGGCTTTCCATGAGAAAATGAGAGAGGAGGCTGTCGATGGTGAATTGTTCTATGGAAATAGCTCGGCTGTGCGCCTTGGCAACATCTTCTCTGATCAATATATCTATGTTAATCGAGGTGTGAATGGTATTGAAGGATCGTTATCTACGGCTGTTGGCTATGCTATTGCACATCAGGAAGAAGATGATGTGTACTGCGTTATTGGTGACTTGAGTTTCTTCTATGATCAGAACGCACTATGGAACGAGTCCCTTCCTCCTAATCTTTCTATCCTCTTACTTAACAATGGCGGTGGAGGAATCTTCCGTCAGCTGCCAGGTTTGGAGCGTTCACCTTATCGGGATAGTGCTATTGCTGCCCAACATACAACCACTGCGGAAGGAATCTGTCAGACACATGACATCGTTTACCTCTCTGCTCGCAACGAAGAAGAGCTTTACAAGAATCTTGACAAACTCTTTAACTCGGAGGAAGGACCAGTACTTTTAGAAGTATTCACCAATGCTGAGGAAGATACACAGGCTTTGAAGGATTATTATCAAGTCTTTTAATGACCCTCAACGTATCAACTTTCGGTTTATATATCCATCATAAATAATAATAACCTGCCTCTGTCTATCCCCCTTTTAGGAACGACTTGGCAGGCTCCCTATAATCAATCAAAAACGAAAAGACCTTATGGAGAAAAGAGAATGGAAGCCTATTGAAGGCTTCAACTTTGAGGAAATCCTCTTTGAAGAGTATAACCACATAGCAAAAGTAACCATTAATCGTCCTCGCTATCGTAATGCTTTCACCCCGAAAACAGTATGGGAAATGTCACAGGCATTCAACTACTGTCGTGAAGCCATTGACATCCGCGTGGTCATTCTGACTGGTGCTGGCGACAAAGCATTCTGCTCTGGCGGTGATATGCACGTAAAGGGACATGGCGGATACATAGGTACTGATGGTATTCCACGCCTCAACGTACTTGACTTGCAGATGCAGATTCGACGCCTTCCAAAGCCAGTCATCGCTATGGTTAATGGTTATGCCATTGGTGGTGGACACGTCCTTCATGTGGTATGCGACCTCTCAATAGCATCAGACAATGCCATCTTCGGGCAGACTGGACCAAAGGTTGGTTCCTTTGATGCTGGTTTCGGCGCATCTTATTTAGCACGTGTCGTAGGTCAGAAGAAGGCTCGTGAGATATGGTTCTTGTGTCGTCAGTACTCTGCTGTAGAAGCTGAACGAATGGGATTGGTCAATAAGGTGGTTCCTTTCGACCGTCTCGAAGACGAGTGTATAGAATGGGCTGAAACAATGATAGAGCGTTCTCCATTGGCACTCCGTATGATGAAGGCTGGCTTTAACGCTGAACTTGATGGTCAGGCAGGTATTCAGGAGCTTGCAGGTGACGCCACCATGCTCTACTATACACTTGACGAAGCACAGGAAGGTGCCAAGGCTTTCCTTGAGAAACGTAAGCCAGACTTTGATAAGTATCCGCAGTTCCCATAATTAGTTATTGGACTTATTGGCCTAATTAGGCTAATAAGCCCAATAAACCATAGAACAAATAGTGACTACAAAACAATATCACCTATTAGGCTAATTAGGCCAATAAGCCCAATAAACCTAACTGACTCACCATTACAAATAGCCCATAACCAATCATGGAAACACCTTTCTTGCCACAAAAGGGCAACTATCGCAATCTGATAGCTTATCAAAAGGCAGAATGTATTTATGACATCACCTATTAACCTGAACTCGGGATAAGTATCATCCCACTCTTCTGTTTGGTTTAGTACAACGGCTCTTTAGACTCAATCTTTTGATTGGGTCTAAAGATAATAATAAAACAGATTACTTTAGAACAATGTAAGCTGTCCCGAATGTTGCTCTATAGCAAAGTCTATGTTCACTGCTGGCTTTTTCTCAAAGAAGCAGTAGGCTGCAATAGCAGAGAGAACATTCATTGCGAAATTAAATATGCTTCTATGCCTTGAATGCACTAATTGAGCTACATTCTTTAGCTCATCATTGATAGTCTCTATTACAGATCTTTTCCTTAGAAGAAGTCTATCATAAAGTGGCATTAGTTTGTTTTTCATATTACTCCTAATGCCAGTAACTAAATTTATTCCATCATTGAACAATCGCTCAAATAATCCTTGAGAAATGTACCCTTTGTCTGCAAACAATTTACCAAATACATTGTCTGTCAACCTGTTAAATACATTTTCGTCTCGGTCATCAACATTTGCTTTAGTGAGCATAAAGTTTAGAATCTCACCTCTTTCATTACAGATAAGATGTAGTTTGAATCCAAAATACCATCCCATTGTACTCTTACCCCTTGTTGCATAATTTCTAAAAACCTTATTGCGACAAATACGTTTATTATGGCAAACTGGAATACAAGTTGAGTCAATAAAACTAATACCAGTACACCTCCCAAAACAACATATTTGCAGGAACATCATCATCTCTACAGAGACTCTTGCCTCTAATTCAAGAAAACGATTATAAGACAATTGATTTGGAAATAAATCTGCTAAATGCTCTTTTACGAAAAAGGTATAATAGTGACGAAAATTACGATAGGAATTAAAGTGGAAGCAAATTAATATCGTTATGATTTCAGACTTACTCATACGCCACTTGCGATGGCGATGACACCCTTTACTCTTTTCTGAGAGACCTATTTTATCAGTTTCTAACTCAAATTCTTTGCAAAAGTCATCTGCAATACAGAAAATTTCAGTAATTTTGTCCTTGGTAATCATCGTTATGTTTATTGTAAATAATTGATTTTCAACTATAAAGTTACAAAAATATAATGAGATTACCAACTTTTTGCAGACTTTTCTTATCCCGAGTTCAGGTTATTATTTTGCCCATCACTTTCTGGATAGAAGTGACAGAACGATAGACCAAATGGTACAAGCAGCCCGCTCGGGGAAACAGAACATTGCAGAAGGGTGTGCCGCCTCGACAACCTCTGCAGAAACGGAAATAAAGTTAGTGAATGTAGCACGTGCCAGTCTACAGGAACTATTAATTGATTATGAAGATTATCTACGTGTCCGAGATCTTACCAAATGGGAAATAAATGACAGGAGAGCTATCGTAGCACGACACGTATGCGCCAAGCATAATGAGTCCTCTTTTTATCGTAATGCCATACAAGTACGCACAGATGAAACAATAGCAAACATAGCCATTACATTGATTTATCAAGAAGATGTAATACTTAGAAAGTATTTAGACCATATCAAAGAGGATTTCATTAAACATGGTGGAATACGTGAGCAGATGACAAGAGCAAGAATTGAATATAGAAACAAACAATAAAGAACTTATAATGTACAAGATAAACATCTCCTCCCGCACCCTCCACTTCCTCCTCCCTGCAGGTACTTCACGCGGTGTCTACACAACAAGGAAGAGCTATTATGTCACACTCTCTGACACGAATCAGCTTGACGTAGTGGGTATTGGGGAATGCGCAACACTCCCCGACCTGTCTTACGATGCCATGACTGACGAGGAATATGAGCAGAAGCTCCGTAGTTTCTGTGATGACTTTTGCCACACAGGAGTTATTGACATCGATGCCATGCGCCCTTACCCTTCAATGCTCTTTGGGTTAGAAACAGCTAAGGCACAGTTGGATGCCAAGGGAAGCATCAACTTCTTTAACACTGCTTTTGGACGCGGAGAAGAAGGAATCACCATCAACGGACTCGTGTGGATGGGAACTTTCGATGAGATGTATCAGCGATTGGAAACGAAACTCAAGGCTGGCTTCCATTGTGTAAAGTTGAAGATTGGTGCAATTGACTTTGAGAAAGAACTCGACCTTATACGCCATATCCGTCAAACTTTCACACGTGAACAGGTGGAACTACGCGTTGATGCGAATGGTGCCTTTGCTCCAGAAGATGCCATGCAACGATTAGAAACTTTGGCACAATATGATATCCACTCCATCGAACAACCTATCCGACAGCACCAATGGCAGGAGATGGCACGCTTATGTGCTGACTCTCCCCTACCGATAGCCCTTGACGAGGAACTTATCGGTGTCAATAACCCTGCAGAAAAAGTGCTTTTACTCGATACGATTCGTCCACAATATATCATCCTAAAGCCAAGTCTACATGGTGGTATGACTGGAACAAAAGAATGGATTACAATAGCAAGAGAACGTAACATTGATTCATGGATAACTTCAGCACTTGAGAGTAACATCGGACTGAATGCTATCGCCCAGCTAACAGCTGACATCTACGGTCCAAACATCACCACTCCACAAGGCTTAGGTACGGGACAACTCTTCACCGATAATATCCCAATGCCATTAGAGATAAGGGGCGATCAGCTTTGGATCAGCGATTAAGAAGATTATTATTAGCCCTATTTGGCTTATTAGCCCCATTCGCCCAATAAGATAAAACCAAACAACAATGACACTACAAGACTTCCTCTCAGAATGGCATAATGATAATCCACAACTCCTTGTGCATACCAGTGGTTCAACTGGAAAGCCAAAACCGCTGTGGGTAGAGAAGCAACGTATGCTCAATTCAGCCCACATCACTTGTGATTTCTTGGGATTAAAGGCAGGCGACACCGCCCTACTCTGTATGCCACTCGACTACATTGCAGGAAAGATGGTAGTGGTAAGAAGTATTGAGCGTAACCTACGCCTGCTGAACGTAACACCGTCTGGACACCCTCTCTCTGATCATTCTTTATCTGAAGCAGGTATCCCGAACGAGGAGATAACCTTTGCTGCAATGGTACCACTGCAGGTCTATAACTCTCTACAAGTACCTAAAGAGCGTGAGCGTTTGCGCCGTATCCACCACCTTATTATAGGCGGTGGTGCTGTTGATGATAAACTGTCAGCTGCTTTACAGGATTTCCCTAACGCCGTTTGGAGTACCTACGGGATGACGGAAACGCTCTCACATATTGCGCTCCGACGTCTGAATGGACCTGACGCCAGTGAGTGGTACAAACCCTTTGACGGTGTGAAAGTATGGCTCAATGAAGAAGGTTGCCTTGTTATTGATGCCCCTGCTGTTTGCGCTCACCCTTTAGTAACCAACGACAGAGCTGAAATTCGCACTACGGACACGAAGGAAGGACTTAATACTCCTTATTTCCGCATCCTTGGACGAAAAGATAATGTAATTGATTCTGGCGGTATTAAGATTCAGATTGAGGAAGTAGAACACCTACTGAAATCCTCTCTTACAGCCGATTTTGCTATAACAAGCTGCCCTGACGAGCGTTTTGGAGAAGCTGTGGTCTTACTCACTACACAAGACGATACCGATTCTATTAAAACACTCTGCCAACAATGCCTCCCAAAGTTTTGGCAACCTCGTTTCATCTTCCACGTCCCTTCCCTTCCCCAAACAGGTAATGGAAAACCAGCAAGAGCAGAGATTAAGGCTTTGGCACGCCAGTTATGTAATTCAAAAGCATAACATTGCCCTCAATCCAACTACATTCTGCATCCTATTTAGTACTCAGCACCAATGGTGCGGACCATCAGCACCATGTGTGTGAACTATCAGCACCACACGTGCGGACCATCAACACATCTATTAAAAGACGTAAGAAAGATTCGTCATTGCCAACTCAATCAATGGTAGAATATAACAAGTAAAAGCTAACTTAGACATAAGTTGCTTAGAAAAAAGCACAAGACGAGAATATATAACATAAAGTTAAGGAGATATATCATACTATTAGCAAAAAAGATGCACGTAGTTACAAATAAAATTAGCCCTTGCAACTTTTCTTCATCTCATCTCCAGACACATCTTCGCAGCCCCTCCCAAACAATGAAAAACTTAATCTTTTGTTTGCCACAACCGATTTTTTTAGCTAATTTTGCAGTCACAAAACCAATACGTAATTTTTAAATGGACGATTATCACGCGGAGAATTTCAAACTGTAAGCGTGAGGATTACAACAAGAAGTTGCTAATCCCCACACTATTATTTAACTATGGAGATTAGCTAATGAAGACATATTGGAACATTAACGGAACCCTGAATACCATTAAAGAATGGCAGCCTAACTGCTGGATTCAGGTAACTTGCCCAACAGAGCAGGATCAACAAGAACTCGAAGACACTTTTCATATTCCAGACTACTTCTTATCGGATATCAGCGATACCGATGAGCGAGCACGCTATGAGTATGATGATGGTTGGATGCTGATAATCCTCCGTATCCCTTACGTGAAGGAAATTCGCTCACGAACCCCATACACAACAGTACCATTAGGTATCATTCACAAGAAAGATGTAACTATCACGGTTTGCAATTTCGAGACAAATATGATGCTCGACTTCGTCAGCTATCAGCAAAAGAGAAATGAGGGATTTACTGACTATGTAGACCTTATCTTCCGTCTCTTTCTTTCTTCCGCTGTGTGGTATCTAAAACGACTGAAGCAAATCAATACTTTGATTGAAAAGGCTAAGCGTAACTTGGACAAAGGTGTAGACAACGAAAGCTTGATTGGACTAAGTCGTCTGCAGGATTCGCTTACCTACTTCATCACATCCATTCGTGGCAACGAGAACCTTTTGGCTAAGTTGAAGTTTAAGTTGCAGATTGACGAGTTGGATGCCGACCTGATTGAAGACGTAAATATTGAGATGTCACAGGCACGAGAAACAACGAGTATCTACTCTGACATTCTTGAATCCACCATGGACACCTACTCAAGCATTATCAACAACAACATGAACACCGTGATGCGTACGCTCACCTCGGTGTCAATTGTTATGATGTTGCCAACACTTATATCCTCCCTCTTCGGTATGAACCTTGTCAATGGAATGGAAACAAATCCATGGGGATTCCCTGTTGCAATGTTCTTATCAGTCGTCGTTTCTGCTGCATCATGGTGGTTGCTACGCCGTAAACGCCTACTTTAGAAGAGAGAAATTAAAAAAAAACAACTTAAAATTAGGTACTTTCAAACTTTTTATCTAAGTTTGCAGTTGATATATTAGTGGTAGAAGACTACCGTGCATCTATGCAATGGTCTGAAACCTTAAATGTGGAAAAACCCAAATCACAAACAAAAAGTGAAATGATGGACTCTCAAGAAAATGCCCTGAATCAGGGTACAGAAGAAGTTAAGCTGTCTGAAGAAGTTGCAGCCAATGCTACAACGGAGAATTCCGAAGTGCAGAATGTTAATACTGATGCTGTAGAAGAAAACCTCAATCAACCAGTTGAAACGAAGTCAGAGAGCGAGAAGGAAAATCTCGCTGCTAAGACTTATAGTTCAAAAAAGGAGATTATTGAGCGCCTGAAAGCTATCGTTGACAGTAACGAAACACCAGAGAAAGCTGAAGTAGAGCACCTGAAAACGGTATTCTACAAGTTACATTTTGTTGAACGCGAAGCACAGCAGAAGGCTTATCTCGAGAATGGCGGTGACCCAGAAAAATATCAGGTATTGCCTGATGAGGATGAAGAAATCTTCAAGGCAGAGATGACCATCATTAAGGAAAAACGCCAAAAGGCTTTCCTCGCACTTGAAGAGGAGAAGCAGCAGAACCTCAAGAAGAAAGAAACTATCATCGAACAGATTAAGGCGATGGCTACTACTCCTGAAGAGGCTAACAAGAACTTTGACCAGTTCAAGAAGCTTCAGCACGAGTGGAAAGAAATCAAGATGGTTCCTGCTGAGAAGGCTAACGAACTTTGGCGCAACTATCAACTCTATGTTGAGCAGTTCTATGACTTGTTAAACCTCAATCGTGAGGCACGCGAATACGACTTCAAGAAGAATCTTGAGAAGAAGACTAAACTCTGTGAAGCAGCTGAGAAGTTGGCGGAAGAAACAGATGTTATCAGCGCATTCCACCAGTTACAGGAACTTCATCAAGAATATCGTGAGACAGGTCCTGTTGCTAAGGAACTTCGCGAGCAGATTTGGGCACGCTTTAAAGCAGCCAGCACTGTTATCAACAAGCGTCATCAACAGCACTTCGAAACACTCCGAACACGTGAGGAGGAGAATCTAACAAAGAAGACTGCACTCTGCGAAAAGGCTGAAGAACTTGCAAAACAAGAGAATAAGTCTTCTGCTGATTGGGAGAAACGCACTAAGGAGATTATTGCTATCCAGCAGGAATGGAAGACCATTGGTTTTGCTCCACAGAAGATGAACGTGAAGATTTTTGAACGTTTCCGTGCAGCATGTGACGACTTCTTTGGTCGTAAAGGCGAATTCTTCAAGCAGTTGAAAGAGCAGTTTGCTGAGAATACAGAAAAGAAAAAGGCACTTGTTGAAAAGGCTCAAGCATTGAGTGAGTCTACCGATTGGAAGGCAACATCTGATAAGCTCATCGCTTTACAGAAAGAGTGGAAGACCATCGGAATGGTTCCTAAGAAGATTGGTGACCAGTTGTGGAATGATTTCCTTGCTGCTTGCAACCGTTTCTTCGAGGCTCGCAATGCTGTTCACGCTGACTCCCGCAATGAGGAACATGAGAACTTAAACAAGAAACGTGATATCATCAGCCAGCTGAAAGAACTCGTTGAACAGACAGGTGAGAACTTACAAGAGAAGGTACAGAAGCTGACTGAGCAATATAATAAGGTGGGTCACGTTCCTTATAAAGAGAAAGATAAACTCTACAAGGAATACCACGAGGTATTGGATAAGATTTATAAAGACCTCCATATCTCTGCAGCACGTAAACGAGTTGACAACTTCCGCAATAACCTCAAGAAGGTTGCTGACCGCGGTGTTGATGCACTCGACAACGAGCGTGGTCGTCTGCTCCGTCGCTTTGAACAGTTAAAGCAGGAGGTAAACACTTACGAGAACAATCTCGGTTTCCTCAACATCAGTTCAAAGAAGGGCAACAGTCTTATTGACGAAATGAATCGTCGCATCCAGAAACTCAAAGATGATATGGATGAAGTGAAGCAGAAGATTAAGGCTATCGATGCTGAAAATAAATAAAAAGGACATTCTTATCTATTCAGTTTCATAATAATACAAGAGTAGATTGAAGGAAATAGAACCAAGAAAAGGGGTAATTCTTTGCAGAATTGCCCCTTTTCTTATCATCTATAACACAATTATTTCTCTCACAACAAAGTTTTATTGTCGAATTATTTTCGTAAAAAGAATTCGTAACAGCTACGAATTTCCCAAGAGAGAGATAGAAAGAGTACCTGTCAACCATAAAACATTCCCTAAAAGTAAGTTCATCCGTTAACTCCAAATCAGTCATTAGAAACTAAATATATTTTGTTTTTATCGCAAAGCCATAATTTTTATACTTATGAAACCCGACATATAGTATTTCGAAAAATCATTACATACTTTCAAATAAAATACCAATAAATAATGGTGATTATACATGTAAAATGTAAGTTTGTAGTCAACATAAAATCAGATAGTTACAAAGCAGTATAAGAAAAGATGCTTAATTGGACTTCAAAAGGGCGTTAGTAAGACTCCAAAAGAGCATCTTTTACAAGTCAATTAGGCGTCTTTTAGAAGCCAAAAGACCATGTATTACCTTCGATACACATGAAAATAGTTTACAAACATCTATAATATCAGTCTTTGTAACTTGACGTAGCCCGCTACACCTGCGTTACAAAGCCAAACAATCTGCTCGATAATAAAACAAAATATGTTTAGCCTCTACTGACCGATTTGGATTTAAAGGAAGAACCTAAAAGCTGACTTATTTATTCCTTTACTGTCTTCTTCTTTGCCTCAGTCCATGCAATGATACCACCTAAAAGGTTGGTAACGGTGTATCCTTCTTTGGCAAGAAGAGTCGCTGCTATAGCAGAACGCTTACCAGAACGACAATAAACGGCACAAGGACGTTTCTTATCAAGCTTAGCGAGAGCATTAGAAAGGAAAGAAGGAGTCAACACATCAATATGTATTGCACCTGGAATATGCCCTTCTGTAAACTCATCAAGTTTACGAACATCCACCAACTGAACAGAGTCAGACTTAATAATCTGTTCAAAACGATTAACGTCTACATCCTCATAAAGATTCTGCGCACATGCTCCCATACCTATTCCCAATACTGCCAAAATGGCTGTAAATAACTTTTTCATCTTTTAATCAGGTAAATATTTAAGTTACTAATTGAAATAAAAAAGAGAGTTGAAAACTCAACTCTCTCACTTTGTTGGGATACCCGGACTCGAACCAGGAATGACAGGACCAGAATCTGTAGTGTTACCATTACACCATATCCCATTGACTTTACAATTCATTTCCAAATTGCGAGTGCAAAGTTAGCACTTTTTCTTGAACTACCAAAACTTCTACCAACTTTTTTCATGAAAAGAGATAAAAATATTCTCAAAGACAGTTTTTCGTTGCTAAATAGCCCAAATAAGCTCAACAGGAACAAATTGCTAAATAAAATGAAATTTATTTTGTGCTTCATTCCTTTTGCGCTACCTTTGCATCTCGTATATTATAATGTTATTTAATGGATAAGACAAAGAATTTAGTAGAATTAATTACGAAGGGAATTCAAGATAAAAAAGGACATGGCATAGTTATTGCAGACCTATCAGAGATCGATGGTACTATCTGCCGCTATTTCGTTATATGCCAAGGTAACTCGACACAACAGGTAGAAGCTATTGCTGGATCAGTGAGCGATTATGTTCGCGAAACGATTGGTGAGAAGCCTATCAACTGCGTAGGACTTGGTAATGCACAGTGGGTGGCGATTGATTATGCGGACGTTATCGTCCACATCTTCACCCCAGAGACACGTGAATTCTATGACATAGAACACCTTTGGGAGGACGCCAAGTTGACCACTCTGCCAGATTTAGACTGATAAAGTAACCTGGTAATCGCCTTTTTATATAAAAAATCAGACTTCAAAATGGACAATTCAAATCCAAAGAACAAGCCGAATATGCCTAAATTCAATATGAATTGGCTCTACATATTCGTTATTATTGCCCTCGGAGTAGTATTCTTTGCTGGGGGAAATGGGCTTTTTCCGTCAAGTGCAGGTATAGACAAGGACTATACCACGTTCAAACAATACGTTGCTAAAGGCTATGCAACAAAGGTAATTGTCAATCGAAATGACAATACCCTACGCATGTATGTAAGCCCAAACCATATCCGTGACATCTTTAAGAAGGGTACACAAGAAGTGGGTACAGCCCCTTATGTTACCGTGGAGATTGGTTCGGTTGATAAGGTAGAAACGTTCCTCGATCAAGCTGTAGCTCAAAAGAAAATCGTAAGCTATAGTTATGAGAACAAAACAAGCAACACGATTCTCGATATCCTTGGTTCTATTGCACCATGGATATTCTTCTTTGGCATCTGGTACTTCCTCATGCGCCGTATGGGCGGAGGTGCCAGCGGAGGTGGTGGAGTATTCAGCGTTGGAAAATCTAAGGCAAAACTCTATGAGAAAGCCAACGAAATGGGTATCACCTTCAAGGATGTTGCTGGTCAGACAGGTGCAAAACAGGAGGTACAAGAGATTGTTGAGTTCTTGAAGAATCCTAAGAAATATACCGATTTAGGTGGTAAAATCCCTAAGGGTGCACTGCTTGTTGGTCCTCCGGGAACAGGTAAAACCCTCTTAGCTAAGGCTGTTGCAGGTGAGGCTGGTGTACCATTCTTCTCTATGAGTGGCTCAGACTTCGTTGAAATGTTCGTCGGAGTTGGTGCGAGCCGAGTACGTGATGTATTCCATCAGGCTAAAGAGAAGTCACCTTGTATCATCTTTATTGACGAGATTGATGCCGTTGGACGTGCTCGTTCAAAGAACCCAGCTATGGGCGGAAACGATGAGCGTGAAAACACACTCAACGCCCTTCTAACCGAGATGGACGGCTTCGGAACGAACTCAGGCGTTATCGTTCTTGCAGCAACTAATCGTGTTGACATGCTCGATAAGGCACTCCTTCGTGCCGGACGATTCGACCGTCAGATACACGTTGACCTACCAGACTTGCCTGAACGTAAGGAAATATTCCTCGTTCATATGCGCAATTTGAAGTTAGAGAAGAACCTCGATATTGATCTCCTTGCACGTCAGACCCCAGGTTTCTCAGGTGCAGATATTGCCAACGTATGTAATGAGGCAGCCCTTATCGCAGCCCGTCACAATAGCAAAGAAGTTACAAAGCAAGACTTCCTTGATGCTGTTGACCGTATCATCGGTGGTTTAGAGAAGAAAACAAAGATAATGACAGCTGATGAGAAGCGCACTATTGCCCTTCACGAAGCAGGTCACGCAACCATCAGTTGGTTCTGTGAGCATGCCAACCCATTGGTAAAGGTGAGCATCGTACCACGTGGTCAGGCACTCGGTGCAGCATGGTATCTGCCAGAAGAGCGCCCTATCACAACAAAGGAACAAATGCTTGACGAGATGTGTTCATTGCTCGGTGGACGTGCTGCAGAGGAACTCTTCACTGGTCATATCTCAACAGGTGCAATGAATGACCTCGAACGTGCAACCAAGAGTGCATACGGTATGATAGCCTATGCAGGTATGAGTGACAAGTTGCCAAACATCTGTTATTATAACAATGATGAATATAACTTCCAGAAGCCATACTCTGACACGACGGCTAAGACCATCGATGAGGAGGTACTAAAGATGATTAACAGCCAGTATGAGCGTGCAAAACAGATTCTGACAGAGCACAAAGAGGGTCATAACCGTTTGGCACAGATTCTCATTGAACGTGAGGTAATCATGGCAGAAGACGTTGAGGAAATCTTCGGAAAGCGTCCTTGGGTAAGCCGTACACAGGAATTGCTTGAGCAGGAAGAGAAGTCTCAGCCTAAATTAGAGGACATGCCAGAGGAGGTTAAGCAGGCACAAGCAGAGCACGAAGCAAGAATCGCAAAAGAAGGCAGCGACAACGCAAGTGATTTATAAACAAACATACAGTTATGAGTGATAAACTAAAGAACCTGATTGTCAGAGCCGTTACAGGCGTATTCTTCGTCACCGTGATGGTGTTGGGTATCCTTCATCCTCACGCACTGATTGCTCTTTTCGCATTCATCACGGGTCTTTCCATTTGGGAATACACAGGATTGGTAAACAATATCAAAGGAGTAAGGGTAAACCGCTTTATCTCAACCATAGCGGGAGTCTATTTCTTCCTGTCGGTTGCAGGACTACGTCTGACACCAGTTGAGGGCTTCGTTATCTTTGTACCCTACATTCTGACAATTCTCTACCTGTTGGTTTCAGAGCTGTATCTGAAGAATGAGAACCCTATCAACAGCTGGGCATACACGATGTTAGGACAGATGTATATCGCATTGCCTTTCTCAATGATTAACGTATTAGCTTTCCAGCAGGGTGAGATGGGACAGATAACCTTTGATTTCCTTCTTCCATTGAGTATCTTCATCTTCCTTTGGACAAATGATACAGGTGCTTATCTCTGCGGTTCGCTCTTCGGCAAGCACAAACTCTTCCCACGTATCAGTCCTAAGAAGAGTTGGGAAGGAAGCATTGGTGGCGGTATTCTTGTTCTCATTGTGGCAGGCGTCATCGGCTACTTTGCAAACATCGGTGCTACACCTCACATGCTGAGCATTCCTGCATGGGTAGGTCTTGGACTCGTCGTAGTGGTCTTCGGAACATGGGGCGACCTTGTTGAGAGTCTTCTCAAGCGTACACTCGGTGTCAAGGATAGCGGTAATATGCTGCCTGGACATGGTGGTATGCTCGACCGCTTTGACTCATCACTCTTAGCAATACCAGCTGCTGTCGTGTATCTCTATACATTGACATTCTTCTATTAAACTATAATAAAAAAAGAAATAACAGACGTATAGGGACAGACGGGGCCGTCTGTCCCTATGTTGTTTATAATCTTGCCCTATTCCGACAATGAACGCAGACCTCACCATAGATTATCTTCGACAAGCTTTTGAACATTATAACAACCTCATCTTTGACGGTAAACTACCCGTACCAAATCTGAAGTGGTCGCGTGCTAAGACTCGTTTAGGGCAGATGGCATGTAAAAGAAAGATGAGTTGGGGGCGTACAAAGTTTTATGACTTTAGTATTTCTATTTCTAACTATTATAAACTGACAACAGAACAGATAGACGATGTGCTCATTCATGAGATGATACACTACTCTATTGCCTATACAGGACTGAAAGACACATCATCACACGGCATTGTATTTCGTGGTATGATGGACAAGATTAACCGTAGCTTTGGTAGACACATCACAATCTCCGTACGCACACGTAACCTACAACCACGTACGTTACAACAGCATAAAGACCATCTCATATTAGCTTTAGAAACGAAAGATGGTAAGTATTTTCTTTCTTCTGTCAATCCCTCTGCCGCAGGTAAGTTGGCAATCTCCCTTGCTCGTGCCCGTGAGATAGCACATTATGCATGGTATCAATCACAAGACGAATACTTCCACAACATGCCACGCGTTCGCTCTTTGCGTGGCAGACCAGTATCTAAAGAGGTTTATACAACGATGATTGAGAAGATGATACTCCTAAGATAAGAAACAGACGAAGATATATTTGTAAACTATTTTCATGCAACTCAAAACCAACACATGCTCTTTTAGCTTCTTAAAGACGCCTAATTGGCTTGCAAAAGGTGCCCTTTAAGACCCTTACTAACGCCCTTTTGAAGTCCAATTAAGCACCTTTTACTTTACGACTTTATAACCAACTGATTTCTTGCCTATTACGAACCTACTTTTTACACGTATTTTTACCTTCAGTTATAGATGTTTTGTTAGAAATTATGTAAATATTTTTCAAACCCTCATTAACATCTGGTTTTACATAACCATATTCCTTTCCTAAATTCATGAGGAATATCGCCCATACCCTTCTGTGCACCATAAGCCAAATCACTTGCCCACATTGCATGCCCTGCACCAGCCATATCTCCTTTCAACATATATTCTAAAGCTCTCTCGTTAAAGCTCATTGTTTCTTTGCCAAATTGCTTATTACCGTAGGCTTCATTCTTTGTTCTTAAACCGCCTTTCAAATTCCTCCTTTGGCATCTTATACTTTAAGTAGTTAATGACATTGTTCCGATAGAATTTATCCATAAAGACAGAGTCAGTATCCTTTCCACTAAACCATATCGGCTCACTCACACCAACTGCTTTCAGTACGGGTACAGGATTGTCTTTTGTCCCATACTCGGGGTTATTCATATCGTCACGATTGACAGTAAGGTAAAGTTCCTTCTCTACATAACTCCCATTGACATCCACAAATGCAATAATATTCATATACTTTTTATACTCCTTACAATAGAAAGAAGTGTAATCAGCACTTGGGTTATTAAAATAATTACGGGAATCATTGGTTGTATCAAACCTTTCATATAGAGGATACTTTTCTCTATCAACATTATGTAAATATAGTTTAGAATCCGCATTAGGCATAGATACTTTTATAATATAGCTATTATCTTTATATTGCTTATAGAACATAACTGTATTTTTATTATACTTTTCTTTATAATAAAATTTATCTATTAAATTTGACACCATAGGCACTATGAAAACTGTCCCAATAAGACTACCAATAAAGACCCAAGGGAAAAAAACTGCATATTTCAATAATTTCATTATTATAATGTATTTGCTATAACAGTAATATTTTTCTTATTATCTCTACGACTCTTTATAATTTCTTTTACTATATCCTCGTACATTTTATTCTCTTCTTTATTATCCCCCCATTCTATCTGATTACTAACTATCGAACTCAGAATACCAATTCCGATACCACCAAGTGTAAACCATTTGTTTGATACATTCCATTTGAAAGCCTTAGTTTTACCTGACCATATTCCTTTCCAAAATTCATGAGGAATATCGCCCATACCTTTCTGTGCACCATACGCCAAATCACTTGCCCACATTGCATGCCCTGCACCAGCCATGTCGCCTTTCAACATATATTCTAAAGCTCTCTCGTTAAAGCTCATTGCTTCTTTGCCAAGTTGCTTATTACCGTAGGCTTCATTCTTTGTTCTTAAACCGTCTTTCAAATTCCTCCTTTGGCATCTTATATTTCAAATAGTTAATAACATTATTCCGATAGAAATTATCCATAAAAACAGAATCAGTATCCTTACCACTAAACCATATCGGTTCACTCACACCAACTGCTTTCAGTACTGGTACAGGGTTATCTTTTGTACCATACTCGGGGTTATTCATATCATCACGATTGACAGTAAGGTAAAGTTCTTTCTCTATATAACTCCCATTAACCCTGTAAAAAGTAATAATATTTAGGTATTTCTTGTAGTCAAGACTATAAAATGTGGTATAATAAGCTTTGGGAAACAAAAAATACTGTTTAGAGTCATAAGTGGTATCAAATCTCTCACTTAAAGGGAACTTTTCTTCATCTACATTGTTTAAATAATATTTTGAATCTGCAGGAGGCATTGTCACATTTATAATAATAGACTTTTCTATATACTGCTTATAAAACATTATTGCATCGGTATTGTACTTATTTTTATAATACAGTGCATTAACTATTTTGGGCATCATAGGAATTATAAAAATGAGCCTATAATACTACCGATTGTTACCCAAGGGATAAAACTTATAAATTTCATTTTAGACATCACTATCTATTTTTTAGTCTTGAACCGCCTTTCAAACTCTTCTTTTGGCATCTTATACTTCAAATAGTTAATGACATTGTTCCGATAAAACTTATCCATAAAGACTGAATCAGTATCCTTTCCACTAAACCATATTGGTTCACTCACACCAACAGCTTTTAGCACGGGTACAGGATTGTCCTTTGTCCCATACGAAGGGTTATTCATATCGTCACGATTTATAGTTAGGTAAACTGTTTTATTTCCATAACTCCCTTGTACATTTTGGAAAGCAATAATATTCAAATATTTCTTATACTCTTTACTATAGAAAATGCGATAATCAGCACTTGGGTTACTAAAGTATTTTTTTGAGTCGTAGGTTGTTATAAATGTTTCGCCCAAGGAATGAAGATCATTATCACTATTATGTAAGAATAGTTTTGAGTCAAAGTCTGGTATTACTACTTTTACGCAAACACTATCTTCTATATATTTCTTATAAAATTTTGATGCATCATTATTATATTTGTCCTTATAATACAATGCATCAACTATCTTGGGCATCATAGGTACAATAAATAGTGAACCAATAACACTTCCGATAGTTACCCAAGGGATAAAACTTATAAATTTGACCTTTGTCATCACGTTCTACTTTCCTTTCTTGAATCGTCTTTCAAACTCCTCCTTTGGCATCTTATATTTCAAGTAGCGTATGATATTGTTATAATAGAAACTGTCCATATATGCTTGGTCATAATCTCTGTCATTGTCTCTAATGGATTCATGAACTCCCACCATCTTTAGAACAGGAACAGGATTGTCTTTGGTACCATACGCTGGATTATTCATATCATCCTTATTTACAGTCATAAACACCTCTTTGTTATAAAATCCCCATGTAGTAAAATATCCCATGAATATAATATTAAAGAACTTTTTATATTCCGTAGAATAAAAAGGAACATACTCCGCAGAGGGTCTATCAAAGTAATTACTCTTCGACTTTATTTTGAATCTTTCGTGTGTAACAACTTTATCATCTACATTTTCTAAATAATATTTTGAATCCTCATCAGGCATCCTACATTTTATAACATAAGAATTCTCCATATATCTTTTATATACAGATTTTACATTCTCATCAGACTCATACTTCTCTGAGTAGTAGACTTTATCGAAAAGGTAATATCCCAAAGGAATAACAACTAATGTTCCAAGTATTTGTCCAATAAGGACCCATGGAATGAAACTTAAATATTTTGTGATATTCATACTAATGAAGCTCTTATATTTATTCCTATGTTACCTTTTCTATTCTTCTGAATTTCTCTTACCATGCTTTCATATAAATCATTTTCTTCCTCATTATCCCCCCATTCTATCTGATTACTAACTATCGAACTCAGAATACCAATTCCGATACCACCAAGTGTAAACCATTTGTTTGATACATTCCATTTGAAAGCCTTAGTTTTACCTGACCATATTCCTTTCCAAAATTCATGAGGAATATCGCCCATACCTTTCTGTGTACCATAAGCCAAATCACTTGCCCACATTGCATGCCCTGCACCAGCCATGTCGCCTTTCAACATATATTATAAAGCTCTCTCGTTAAAGCTCATTGCTTCTTTGCCAAGTTGCTTATTACCGTAGGCTTCATTCTTTATTCTTAAACCGTCTTTCAAATTCCTCCTTTGGCATCTTATACTTTAAGTAGTTAATGACATTGTTCCGATAGAAATTATCCATAAAGACAGAATCAGTATCCTTACCACTAAACCATATCGGTTCACTCACACCGACTGCTTTCAGTACAGGCACAGGATTATCTTTTGTCCCATACTCGGGATTATTCATATCATCACGGTTAACGGTTAAAACAACCTCCTTTCCCCAATAATTCCCATCTACATTTTGAAAAGAAATAATGTTCATACATTTCTGATATTCTGAGCAGAAAAAGATACAGTAGTCGGCACTTGGATAACTAAAAAATTTTTTTGAATCGTAGGTTACCTTAAAACTCTCGCCCAAAGGATATCTTTCTTTATCACAATTATGTAAGACTTTATCAGATTTATATGACGGCATTACTACTTTAATAGTAATACAACTATCAATGTATTTTTGGTAAACCTCAGAAGCTCTGTTGTTATATTTATCCTTATAAAATAGGACATCCATTATTTTAGGTATCATTGGAACAATAAACATAGAACCTATTAAACTTCCTACGAACACCCAAGGAAATAATCCCAGAAAATTTATACTTTTCATAACTTTACGAACTAATAGCAGTAATATTAATTCCCCCTACTTTTGCTTTTCGTGCATCTATAATCTCTCATCATCTTTTCATACAAAAGGTTTTCTTCTGCATTATCCCCCCATTCTATCTGATTACTAACTATCGAACTCAGAATACCAATTCCGATACCACCAAGTGTAAACCATTTGTTTGATACATTCCATTTGAAAGCCTTAGTTTTACCTGACCATATTCCTTTCCAAAATTCATGAGGAATATCGCCCATACCCTTCTGTGCACCATAAGCCAAATCACTTGCCCACATTGCATGCCCTGCACCAGCCATATCTCCTTTCAACATATATTCTAAAGCTCTCTCGTTAAAGCTCATTGCTTCTTTGCCAAGTTGCTTATTACCGTAGGCTTCATTCTTTGTTCTTAAACCGTCTTTCAAATTCCCCCTTTGGCATCTTATATTTCAAGTAGTTAATAACATTGTTCCGATAGAATTTATCCATAAAGACAGAGTCAGTATCCTTTCCACTAAACCATATCGGCTCACTCACACCAACTGCTTTCAGTACGGGTACAGGATTGTCTTTTGTACCATACTCGGGATTATTCATATCATCACGATTGACAGTAAGGTAAAGTTCCTTCTCTACATAACTCCCATTGACATCCACAAATGCAATAATATTCATATACTTTTTATACTCCTTACAATAGAAAGAAGTGTAATCAGCACTTGGGTTATTAAAAAAATTACGAGAGTCATAAGTTGTATCAAAAACTTCACTTAAAGGATACTTTTCATCATCAATGTTATTTAGATATAACTGTGACTCTTCCGGTGGCATTATTACCTTTATTCTATAACATTTATCCATATACTGTTTATAAAATATTACAGCTTCGTTGTTATATTTATTCTTATAGCATAATGCATCAATAACCTTAGGCATCATCGGTACTATAAAACATGAACCTATCAGACTCCCGATAAGCACCCATGGAATAAAATGCGTATATTCTGTTATTTTCATATTTATAAACTATTTGCTAAGATTGAAATTTTAGTTTTATTATTTTTCCTTGCTTTCTTTATTTTATCAATCATACTTTTATATAACAGATTCTCTTCTTTATTATCCCCCCATTCTATCTGATTACTAACTATTGAACTCAGAATACCAATCCCGATACCACCAAGTGTAAACCATTTGTTTGATACATTCCATTTGAAAGCCTTAGTTTTACCTGACCATATTCCTTTCCAAAATTCATGAGGAATATCGCCCATACCTTTCTGTGCACCATAAGCCAAATCACTTGCCCACATTGCATGCCCTGCACCAGCCATATCCCCTTTCAACATATATTCTAAGGCTCTCTCGTTAAAGCTCATTGCTTCTTTGCCAAGTTGCTTATTACCTGCTATAATACCCATAACAGTCTCTGCACCAGAATATCCTGTCCCCACTGCAGTGCCTGTACCAGAATTCTTCATATCATCATCAGTTAAGATATCATGCTTCGTATTAATAGATACTTTGTCATCATCTGTCTCAAGTGCTAACTTAGCATACTTGTTTTGCAAAACGACATTGTCGTCACGATAACTACCATTGCCACCTTTCAGATAATCATACACAGATAAACCCGAGCCAAGAATAAGACCAACAACAGCTCCACCTGCCTGCCCCTCAAAACCTCCAAGCAAAGCATTTGCACCATTACCTATGACACCCTGAAAAAACTTTGACCACATGTTTTTACTTGCTATTTTATCATTAGTCTTACTAATCATTTTTGCAAGTTCTACAGCCTTTGCATGATCCATAACCAAGGAAACTACACCACCTTTGGAACAAGTAAGTATCGAACGTTCCAAAAGAGCATTACTTTTCTCCAGATAAACCTTACGATGAAACAAACTCCACTCCCCTTCAAGAGAACTATCACATTCATTAGCCAAGTATCTGTAAGTTGCCGATGCTCCTGTGGCAACTGCTGCCGATGTCGTTAACACTGCTGTAGCTCCCATTGCAGCTATAATTATAGGGGTAGCAGCACCCGCCGTTATTACAACTAATGTCACAGCTAAAGCTCCAAGTGCAAGACCTGTAAGCAATCCTGCAAGTCCTGAAAAGAAAGACTGTTTGATACGACATTGTAACGAGCAACTCAACTTCTTGTCACAAGTATTTAGCAAAGGCTTTTTTTCTTTGCCATACAAAACTTTAGCCTCACGTGTCAATCCTAATTGTGCTGGTTCGCCTCCTGTCATCTCCGTACAGATAACATCTGTGCCAGCAGGTATATATGATTGTGCCATAGTTATTTCAGTCTGTGAATACGATAAGTTACCAATATCTCAATATTATTCTTTACCTCCTCGATGATATTCACCTTGATTTCCTGAGGAAGTCCGTCATCTGCAAGGAGGATATCATGATAGAACTCATAATTATACTGCGTAAAGCTATACTTGATAATTGGCTGATAGCGTTCCTTATAGGTCTTCATGATGCCATACTCATTGACGAACTTCGTACGCTGGTCGTCAGCAGAGATATAGCGTGATATCTTCTTCAGTCCCGTCTATTCATCAGTGCTTAACTCTTGCGTAAGAGAAGTCTTAATAGGAGTTTGGTCAAAGAGGAAAGAATAAAAGGTTTGCTCGAACTTCTCATCTTCCAGCTTTCTCCCTAAAAGATACTTATCAAAGAAAACATCATAAAACAACTTACTTGAGAGTTCTGTTCTAAAAGTTGGTTCATCAACGAACTGCTTGTCAATAAGGTCAGTAAACTTCACCACCTGCTTGCCTTCATCAGAGCCTTGCCCCATTGTAGAATTGATAGTATAGAACATCTCCGCACGGTATTCCTCCCATCGTTTCTTGATTTCTTCAAAGTTCACCACCCTGTTAATCTTACCAGTCATCGTGTCAACCGTAACCTCTGCACGACACTTGATACTATCAATCTTATCCAATAACTCCAGAGCCGCCATCATGTTTTCTGGTCGTATCTTGACAAAACTCTCCGTCACTTCACCTTTAAACCTGTTGTTTTTCAGTTTGGAGTCATACTGCAAAGATATTTCACGCCGTGTATCAGAATGACTTGTTATCATTCCGTCTATACGGTTCAACACTTTCTGTTCACACCTGTATTTGACAGTCTTGTCAAACAAGTCTGCCTGTTCATTCAGATTACGCCATGGGCTACCTTCTTCTCCCCAATCTATCATATCGGTTTATATAGAATTAGTAAATATTGTTATAGAATTTGTAGGAAAAGAGGAAGAGGACTACAATCCTATTTGTCAAGTGCAAATATAAAGAAAAAGCATTAGAATAACAAATAAAAAGCCTGACAAAAGTTAGGTTCTTCCAAGGTATGGAGGGGTAAAGTCAGTGTTAGCAGTGAAAGCACTTAGATCTATTTACTCCTCCAAGAGAGAAGATCGGACTTCTTACTTTTGAGAAAGTTTTAAATTTGCTGTCATTACTATCACTTATAGACACCACCTAACTCTTTCATTTACAGCAGTATTACACGAAATGTTAAATGTGACAGCAAAATGAATTTAAACTCGTAATAGTGTATTCAGCTTACTTTGTAGGCTTTATCACTCGTTGGTTCAGAAGAATATTAAAGCCAAATCAGTCATTAGACCACAATGTTCAAACTTCATGTTTATGTGTTGTTTCCTAACATTTTGCCTGTCTTTCTAACTTGACGTAACCCAATACGCCTACGATACAAAAAACAGCAAATCTGTTCGACTGTAAAAAACAAAATCTGTTTAGGCACTAATGACCGACCGATATGGGTTTAACAAAACAAACTTACTGTCACAAAAATAATTTGAAGTCAACCATCAATACGGATTCTTACAGTACGAAAAATCAACAAAAAATGCCTTTGCAGGAGTTCTGCAAAGGCGTTCTTTATCTTATAGTTTGTGCCTATGAGCTTAGAACACTGGCACAATCCAGAAGTGCATAGCTCGGTTTTCAGCTGGCAACTGATACTTCTTCAGAGGTTCTGAACCCCAACTATCAATACCGCCCACACCCATCATTGCAGCATCCAACGTGAGGTTAGTGTACTTAGACAATGGTACCTGATAACTGTGACGCTGATGCTTCTCACTTCCCTCATCAAGGTCAGAAATGTTATAGTGCAATGCACTCGCAGAGAAAGCAGCCTCATCAAACAATACTCGAAATCCACGACCGCTGTTGTCAGTCTGCTGCCACCAGCGAATGTCGCTCTTCGTACCTGTTTCCTGTGGACGAATGTAAGGGAAGAACTGCTTGTCGGCAGTCTGCTCATAACATCCGATGCGCTGTGAAAGCTTACGATCAACATAGTTCTCGATAGGTCCACGACCGTAGAACACCGACTTATCCATATTATAAGGCAACTGCATCAACATTCCGAAACGTGGAAGTTGAGGAGCCTTGCTGCCCTCCTTCATTTCCATATCCATACTTACATGGAGCGCACCATCAGCTGCAACATGGTAAACAAGGCACAACTGCCCACCTACCTGTGGCATATCATATTCTGCTGTGAGGCGATTCATCTTTTTATCAACCTCTAATGACTTCAATGTCATTGTAGGATTCTTCCATACAGACAGGCGATTTTGGAAGTTAGTACCCATATCATTGTCTGTCATAGCACGCCAGAAGTTAGGTTTCAAGCTACCACCTTCGCCCAAGAAGTTACGACCATCAACCTGATAACTGCTAAGGAAACCTGTCTTGCGATCGAATACGAGGTCGAAGTTGTTGCCTGCAAAGCGTACAACTCCTTCTTTCACATTGTCACTTACCTTCACCTTATTCTTTGCAACAGGCTCCATCTTTGGCATTGGCTGCCAAGGCTGTACCTCCATCTGCATTTCTGCTACAGTCTGACCAGCTGCCATCAATGGCTCAGCAGTTTTCAACTTAAAGTCGATATTCAAGAGAACTTCACCATCAAACTCCTTACCAGCTATTGGCAATGTGTATTCAACTGTCTGCTGTGGTGCAACATTCAGTTCTTCAATTGCACCCTTCTCAACAACCTTACCCTCGTTAACAAGGCTCCATTCCATACGATAGTTGCTTAGATCACGGAAGAAGTATTCGTTGTGAACAGCTATCTTGCCCTGCTTGAGGTCAACTGGTCGAGCCCAGATATTCTGATATTCATAGGCAACCTCATAAGCATGTGGATTCAACTGACGGTCAGGACCAATCATACCATTGCAGTTGAAGTTGTTGTCTGATGGGTCAGTCTTATTATAGTCACCACCGTATGTGTATTCCGTCTTCACATCAACCGCATCAGCCGCACGCTCATAGTCTTCCAACCTACGAGAAGCATCAAACTTAGGATTGCGGTGTAAGCCTTGATCTACAAAGTCCCAATCAAATCCACCTTGGAACTTAGGATACTTACGAACAAGGTCCCAGTACTCCTTCAAGTTACCACCAGAGTTACCCATCGTATGGTTATACTCGCACTGGATAAGTGGACGAGTGTATTGAGCGTTCTTTGAGTAATCCTCACAAGCTTTTGGAGAATAGTACATTGGGCAGAAAATATCCGTAGCATAGCCATTCAACTCTGCACGCTCATACTGCACAGGGCGGCTCTGGTCTTGCGACCTAATCCAATCATATGCATCATCGAAGTTCTTGCTGTAGCAAGTCTCGTTACCAAGACTCCAGAAAATGACACTTGGATGATTGAACTTCGTTCCAACATTATGCTGATTACGCTCCATAATCTGCTTAGCAAAGAGCGGACTACCCGATACTGCATCCTTATTATAGCCAAAACCGTGGCTCTCTTGATTAGCCTCAGCAACCACATAGAGTCCATACTCGTCGCATAGATTATACCAAATAGGGTCGTCAGGATAGTGACAAGTACGCACAGCATTGACATTCAAACGTTTCATCAGTTTGATATCCTGAATCATACGCTCACGTGTCACAACGTAACCACCATCTGGATCCATCTCATGACGGTTAGCTCCCTTGAAGAGAACAGGCTGACCATTGACCAACACTTGCGAGTTTTTGATTTCAACCTTGCGGAAACCAACTTTGAGAGGGATTGTCTCAATAGCCTTACCAGTCTTGGCATCCTCAACATTCACATAGAGATTATAAAGATAAGGAGTCTCTGCTGTCCACTTCTTAGGGTTTCTCAGCTCCATAAAAGCCTTAGTTTGCCCCGCTTTATCTGCCGTAACGACTGTCTTTGCAGCAAGATTATTATCAGCATCCTCCAAGATTAAGAAAGCCTTTGTATTACCCGCTAACTGGAGATTGACGCTGAGCGTACCGTCTTTGTAATCATTTACGAGGTCAGGCGTTATACGAATATCTTTCAAATGCTGCTTTGCATCACGCGCATAGAGATAACTTTCGCGAGCAACACCACTGAGACGCCAGAAGTCTTGGTCCTCACAATAGCTGCCATCTGACCAACGGAATACTTGGAAAGCAATCTGGTTATCCCCTTTCTTGAGGAACTTCGTTACGTCAAACTCTGGTCCAATCTTAGAGTCTTCACTATAGCCAACGAACTTACCGTTCACCCATAGATATACACAAGATGTCACCGAACCGAAATGAGCAATAACTTGTTTACCATCCCAGTTGTCTGGTATGCGGATAGTACGACGATAAGAGCCAACATGGTTCTCCTTAATTGGAACCTCTGGAGGATTGTTCTTGAAGTTACCACGCCATGCAAAACCAATGTTAACATAAACAGGGTCGCCATAACCATTCACCTCCCAGATACCAGGAACAGGGAATGTCTTCCACTGAGAGTCATCGAAATCGGTACGGAAGAAATCTGTTGGACGTTGATCAGCATTCTCAACCCAATTAAACTTCCAGTTTCCATCAAGGGAAAGATAGTTAGCCGACTTCTTCTTATCATACTTTGTTCCACTCAGATTTTCATTTGGAGCAAAGGCAAAAAAGTCTGTATGCGTTTCAAAACGATTGACAGCATTCACCTGAAGGTCATGCCACTCGGTGAAAGTAGGCTCAATAACGGCTTTCTGTGCATGGAGACCAGACACAGACATGCCCATCAGCAAAGCCGTTAGAAAAAGCTTTTCCATATTGATAATAATTTAGGTTTCTATCTTTAAGTTCCTCAACTCACAAAGAGTATATAAAAGGATAACACAACAAAATTAGCAAAAAAAACTGTAATTATCGACTTATGTCACGAAAAATATGTATATTTGCTTAGATAATCAGTATAAACAACATTTATTACATCCTGATATGGCCAGACAACACTTCCTAACCCATTCACTTGTTTGCTGCCTTTTACTAATTGGCTCTACAGATATTGCAAATGCGCAAAGAAGACCTAAAGCCATTACTACAAAACAAAAGCAGCCGTTATTCCTCATGAGTGACACCCTACCTATCATCGGTTCAATGGCAAAGGTAGGTGAGAAACAGATGAATAAAGGTTTGGTAAACTCTGCAATTAATGCGCTTTCCGGACAAGCTGTTGGTGTAAATGTCGTTACGAATGGGCAGGATCGTATGGCAATGCTGACCAGTGTGCGTGTTCGTGGCACAACATCGCTTACTGGTGGTAATGACCCTCTGGTCCTTATAGATGGTGTTTCATCTGATTTATCTACCCTATCCACCATTTATCCTGCTGATATCGAAAGATTTACAATCCTCAAGAATGCTTCAGAAACGTCTAAGTATGGTTCACGAGGAGCATCGGGTGTTATCGAAGTAAAGACAAAGCGAGGCAATGGTAGTAAGTTCCAGATCTACTATGACGGAACTGCTGGATTCGACGTTGTATACAAACGACTTCGAATGCTCAATGCTACGGAGTATGTTAGTGCTGCAAAAGCATTGGGATTAGACTATGTTGACAAAGGTTATGACACTAACTTTCAGAAAGAAATCGTACGAACAGGTTTCGTAAACTCACACCACGTGGCTTTTAGTGGAGGCAGCGAGAAGTCTAACTATCGTGCCTCATTAGGCTATGTGCGCGGTCAAACGGTTATTAAAAACAAGGATTACAATAACTTCGTGGCTAAGTTAGACATCTCACAGCTTGCCTTTGACGAGAGACTAAAGATAGACTTTGGTGCCTTCGGTTCATCTCAACAAGATGAAAAAATATTTGATATTCAAGCACTTTCCTACTCTACTGCTGCGATGAATCCAACACTCCCATTCCACAAAACAGGAAACGGATGGCAGAGGAATGGCAACGCATCACAAATAGGACCGACAGAACCACTGCTGTTTGAGCGTAACGATGAAAAGAATCTTACGTTCAATTCACATCTGCAGTTGTCCTTACAGCTAACACATAACCTTCAGTTAGCAGCCTTAGGTTCCTATTCTTACACCTCAACGGAGAACGGACGATTTGCTCCGACATGGGTATGGGCACAAGGATTAGCATATAGAGGAGAACGAAAGACCGAGGATATGTTAGGTAACATCTCTCTTGATTGGAAACATCATTGGGGGGCTAACAATCTATCTGCCACCATTCTTGCTGAATATCAGAAGAAGAAGATAGCAGCTTTTTGGACACAAGTAAAGGGATTAACCAACAATTACTTTGGTTATGACAATCTTGGGGCTGCTTCTGACCGTCCTTATGGAGGAACTGGCAGTAGTTATGCCGACCCAAGTCTTGCCTCTTTTATGGGTACACTTACCTACACACTGCTCGACCGATACACACTTAATCTGACAACACGTGTAGATGGTTCGTCAATGGTTGGCAAAGACCATACGTGGGGTATCTTCCCTTCTATCTCAGCAACCTGGGATATGAAGAAAGAAAGTTTCCTACGCAACAATAAGAGCATTAGTCTTATGAACCTTCGAACTGGTTATGGTCGGTCTGGAAACCTTGGTGGAATCAGTTCTTATTTGACCTTAAGGCAATATATCCCTGTAGGTTTAATCTCGTACAATGGTACACCAACAGTCACTATGGGTACCTTACGCAATAGTAACCCTGACCTACGTTGGGAAACGCGCAGCACCTTTAATATTGGTACTGACCTTGGATTGTTCAACAATCGTCTGCTCCTTACAGCAGAGTATTACTATTCCAAGACTACCGATATGCTTTACGAATATGACGTACCTGTACCAACTTTCGCCTTCGACAAGCTATTGGCAAACATCGGTTCTATGTCTAACAGTGGTTTTGAGTTGGGTATTGGCGTCGTTCCTATATCAAAGAAAGACATGGAACTCAATGTCAATGTCAATATGGCATGGCAAAAGAACAAACTCCTTTCTCTCAATGGTAAACATAATGGAAGGCAGATGACAGCATCAGACATAACGCCAATTGGCGGTATGAATGGCGCAGGTTTCCATGGTGGATATAATGATATTATCTATCAGATTGTAGGTCAACCTTTAGGTGTTTTCTATCTTCCTCACTGCAAAGGAATCGTAGACAACGGACATGGACACAATAAATACGACATTGCTGATTTGAACAATGACAATGTAATCGACCTCAGCGACCATGGCGACCGATATATCGCAGGACAAGCAACACCTAAGATGACCTTGGGTTCTAACATAAGTTTCAGATACAAAGCATTCGACATTTCCTTACAGATGAATGGTGCTTTCGGACATAAGATATTTAACGGAACAACTCTTTCTTTCCTGAACATGTCAAACTTCCCAGACTATAATGTCCTTGCAGAAGCTCCTACACGGAATATCGTTGACCAGAATGTGACAGATTATTGGTTGGAAAAAGGCGATTATCTAAACTTTGATTATCTTACGATAGGTTGGAATACGCCGGTTAAAAACAAATATATCAAATCACTACGTATGTCTTTTAGCATCAATAACCTTGCAACAATAACAAGTTATAGTGGCTTAACACCGATTATTAATAGTTATGTAGTAGATAACACCTTAGGTATTGATGACAAACGTACCTATCCTCCTTATCGCACTTACTCTATCGGTGTGAGTATTAAGTTCTAAGTAATTTAACACAACATAAACAACTGTCAAGTATGAAATACTTACTTCGCCCACTCTTTTTTCTAACTATCCTCACATTAACAGGTTGTCTGGACGAGAATAGTAAAGACAGCCTCGATGAACAACATACCTACACGACAGAAAGAGATGTATATGTCAATGCTGTCGCTACTTTGTATAACTACATAGGAAGTGATAAAGACAGTGAGGGTCTACAAGGTACTTATCGTGGTGTATATGATTATAATACGTTTACAACCGATGAAGCAATCATACCTGTCCGTGGTGGAGACTGGTATGATGGAGGCTTTTGGGCTGATTTATATACACATAACTGGGCAGAAGACAGCAAACCTCTCTACGATACATGGAAGTATCTCTATAAAGTAATTGTATTCAGTAATGATGCACTTACAACTATCGACAAACATAAACAACTACTTACAGATGAGCAGTACAAGGCTTATAGGGCTGAGGTTAGGGCTATCCGTGTCTTATACTACTATTACCTTATGGATATGTTTGGAAATATACCATTAGTAACTACGGCTGGCGAAAGTACTGAAAACGTAGAACAAGCAAGTCGCCCTGAGATATATCGGTTTATTGTAAAAGAACTACAAGAAGTCACCCCACTGCTTCCTACAGGTCATAGTAACCTTCTTGGCAAGAACTATGGACGTGTCACACGTTCTGTAGCCAACTTCCTTCTTGCTAAGTTAATGCTGAATGGTGAGGTTTATTCTGATGCTGATTGGACAGATAATCAACAACCTAATGGTAAGCAAACCTACTTTACCATCAATGGTCAGCAGATGAATATATGGCAAGCCTGCAAATATTACTGCGATAAGGTGACTGCTGATGGCTTTACCTTAGCAGATGATTATCTCAGCAACTTCTCTGTTAACAACGAGAATTCACCAGAGAATATCTTTACTATCCCGCTCGACAAACACCTTTACAAGAGCCAATTCCAGTATCTCTTCCGCTCTCGTCACTACTCACATGGCGGTGCCTTCGGTACAAGCTCTGAAAATGGAGCCTGCGCAACTATTTCAATAGTGAAGACTTTCGGCTATGGTACTAAAAATGTTGACAAGCGATATGCTTATAACCTCTACTCTGACACTGTTCGGGTAGATGGAAATATCATATATTTAGAGAATGGCAAACCACTTGTTTATATGCCACTTGCTGTAGAGTTAAATCTCACCAACAGCCCATATATCAAGACGGCAGGGGCAAGAATGGCTAAATATGAGGTGGACCGCAACGCCTTTAACGATGGTAAAAGTCCTGACAATGACATTGTTCTCTTCCGTTATGCCGATGTATTGCTAATGAAGGCTGAAGCTGCAGTACGCAACGGAGAGAATGGTAATACTGAACTGAACCTCATTCGCAGCCGCAGTGGTATGGGAAATAGAACTGCTACATTAGATAACATTCTTGCTGAACGCCTGATGGAACTAATGTGGGAGGGCTGGCGTCGTAATGATCTCATCCGTTTCAATCGTTTCCATCAGTCCTACGACCTTCGCACTGCACCCGAAACAGAAGCCGACCGTCATACTATCGTCTTCCCTATCCCATCACGTGCATTAGACCTCAACGAAAAACTGAAACAGAATAAAGGTTATAAACGCTAAATAAAACCTCTGGCAGCTCCATGCCTCTGTGTGAGGTTCAATACTGCAAGATTAAGAAATATATTGACAAAATATTCGAGGAAAAGGTAGAGAAATGCCTTAAAAGCGAGTTGTTTCCTCACCTTCGTAAGTTACTTGTTATCAATTAGTTGTAAAAAGAGATTTTAAAAGGTGCTTAATAAGGTTCCAAAAGGGCGTTAGTAAGACCTCAAAAGGGCACCTTTTGCAAGCCAATTGGGCGTTAATTGCAAGCCATTTGGTGGTCTTTACAAAATCGATATATGAAAAATCCGAACAAATATAGAGAAGTTTGGAGTGATAAGGTTTGCATTTTACGCTTAGAACCTTAAGAAATATCACACAGCGAGACTCTAAGTTTGTAGCAAGAAACTTAGAGTTGCTCTGTGTGTCTTATTATATAATAGATTTAAACTATCACTTCGTAATTTGGAAGAATCAATAAACTAAAGGGTTTCATCCTACCCTACAAAGATAAGCATTTTTCATGATTTTCAGACGAAAGGTTCTAAAAGATAAAGAAAGCAGGGATAGACGAAGCCGCCTACCCCTGCTTTCTTCTCATATGGCTTGCATAGCTAATATAGCATTCCAAGGTTTCCTATAAAACATAAAGTCAGTATTTATCTAAGAAATCTATCGCCACCAGCCTATCTTTTCCTCCCCTCCTTTGGAGGGGTCGGGGGCTTTACATATCCTCTTGGAACAATGGGTCCTCAGGAACAACCATAATTGGCTTCTGCTGAGCAGCCTTCATGATATTCTCTGGTACGTACTTATTATCAACAACCAGACGGAAGGTGTATTCATTGAACCAAGGATTACTCATAATCAAGTAACCATTCTGACCATAAGAGGCACTCCAAGAGTTCTCTACCTTCCATTTCTTTGGCTGACCATTCTCATCTAAGTCTACTGCTGTAAGTGTCATCGCATGGGTTGAACCACTGTCAAAGGTTGCAATACGCTCAGCCTTGTTCATTGGGAAGGTTGTTCCAAAAAGTGTTGCATAGTCATAGTTGTCCAAGTCAAGATAACCACGCTTACGGTCGAGCTGCTTACCAACATCATAACTGGTGTACATCTTCGTTGAATCTTTCAGTGAAGCAATAGCCATCTTCGCAATATCTTCCATTGGAAGGTTCACATACTTCCAGTTATGACCATCGTAGGTATGACGGTCATATTCTATCTCGTAAGTCTTATAGTAAGGACGACGAGGGTCGTTCATTGCCATAATAAAGGTTCCATTGAGTGGACCTCCCACCGTCTCCTTATAGAATTCCTGTGGTGTATAGGTCTTAGCCTTACCAATCTGCTTACCATTCTTATCCTTGAAAGCAAAGGTGAACGTCTTCACTGGCTCACCCAAAGAAAGTGAGAGTATATGATAGATATTACCCAACATCTCTGTCTTGCGTGCCTTGATAGCTGCCTTTGACTTCTTGTCAGCTACCATCTTACGCAGTTCCAGACCATACTCACGTAGTTTTGATGACACAATCCTTGCCATGCGAGAGGTATTTTCAGCTGAATAGGTTTCTTGCATAGCTTCCATTGGTACAACACCATACTTCTCAACCAAGTCAGATACACCGCAGAACGTACCACCATCACTGATAGGATTCTTAAAGAAGAACTGCACACGTGGGTCGTCTAATGACTTACCAGCATTGTCTATCACACCTTGCAGCATCAAGTTTGCTTTCTCTAATTGGTCATAGAAAGAGAGATAAACGTGAGAATATTCCACTCTCAATGTATCCTTATGGCGACGTGCAAAGTTAGCACGCAAAACATTCAGTCCAGTAAAGAGCCAGCAACGACCTGAACTTTTCTGATCTTGGATATTCTGTTTCGGTGTCTCCACGCTGAAGTAGGTATCTACAGGACCAGAATTACGGAAGTTACGAGCAAGATCATCAATAGAATTTGTGGCGATTGCATTCGATAAAGCACGGTCAGATGTTGTCAATCCAGACTTCTGAATCTGCTGCAACATCTGTGTATCAATACTACCATCTTTCGTCTGTGCCTGAAGTGTAAGCACACAACTTAGCAAGCCACAGGCTATAAACATATTCTTTCTCATTGTTTTTTTAATAATATTAAGGTAAAGGGTTATTAAAAACTTATTTTCTACAAAGATACTATTTATTTCCCATTGTTGTTGTAATAATGTGTAAAAATCAACATTGATATTGATAAATTCTACTTAAAAGGGAAAAGGTATCAATTTCTTTTTATGATGAAACAGAATTATCGTCATGAACAAAAAGAATTATTTGCATGAAAAGAATTCGAGAATAAGGGTAAATCGCGAAGTCGAAAAGGGTTAAATAGTAGAATATAACCCTACTTTATCTCCTTCACTCGGCATTCTTTTGTTCGTAAGTTTTCCTTGAATAAAAACCTGTACATGACAAAGAAGGCTTCCTATCCTATTACTTTGACCAAGCTTTCAGGCATTTTCTATGTAAAACATTTGCGTATATTGTTTTTTTTTACGAATATTGCATACGCAAATTAGCGGCTGATAAAAGTCGCATAAACTAAAAACAAATCTATGAAGAAAATCTTATTGAGCCTGTTTCTTGCTGCTGTCAGCCTTTCAAGTTATGCACAGCACTTTATAACAGACCCGAATTTCAGACAAAAAGTAGAAAATGCATTCCAAGCCAAGATGAAGGTTATTGGCAAGAAGTTCTATAACACAAAGGGACTTCGGGTGTCTCCTGAGGAGGAGGAAGCCTTACGTTTCTTGTATGCTTATATGCCAATTGCCGATGCAACAGACTATCCAACAGCCTACCACCTTAAAAACATACGCACCGCTTTGCAAACACGAAAGTCGATGGCATGGGGAAAGGATGTCCCTGAATTGCTTTTCAGACATTTCGTTCTGCCAATGCGTGTGAACAATGAGCCACTTGATAGTTCTCGTGCTATTTTCTATCGTGAACTGAGTGAGCGTGTAAAAGGACTCCCTATGAAGGATGCTATCCTTGAAGTGAACCACTGGTGTCATGAACGAGTTACCTATGAACCTTCTGATGCCCGCACTTCTTCACCACTACAGTCTATCCGTACAGGTCGTGGACGCTGTGGCGAAGAGAGCACCTTTACGGTAGCTGCACTTCGTTCTATCGGTATTCCAGCTCGTCAGGTCTATACTCCTCGCTGGGCACATACGGACGACAACCATGCTTGGGTAGAAGCTTGGGCGGATGGTAAATGGTATTTCTTAGGTGCTTGTGAACCAGAACCAGTACTCAACCTTGCTTGGTTTAACGAACCTGCATCACGTGCTATGCTCATGCACACACGTGCTTTCGGTGATTATGAGGGTCCAGAGGAGGTGATGCTACGTACCAATAACTTCACCGAGATTAATCTCATCGACAACTATGGTAGTACATCTAAGATTGATTTTAAGATTGTCGACAAGGATGGTAAGCCTGTTGACAACGCAAAGGTAGACTTCAAGATCTATAATTATGCCGAGTTCTATACAGCTGTGTCTAAGTACACTGGTACTGATGGAACGACCTTCCTCTCTGCTGGTAAGGGTGATATGATTGTCTGGGCATCAAAGGATGGACAGTTTGGCTTTGCTAAAGCTACCTTTGGAAAGGATAAGTCAATCACCATCAAACTGGATTATAACGAGCAAAATATGCCTAAGGAGGCTGATCTCGACATCGTTCCACCTGCATCTAATACTACATTACCTGCCGTTACCAAGGCACAGCGGGATGAGAATACGCGTCATTTGACCTATGAGGATTCTATCCGTCATGCTTACATTGCCACCTTCCCTACTGCAGAATCAATGAAGGATTATCGTTATTCAGCTGCCACACCTTATATTATTAAGGCACGTGGAAATTGGAAGACTATTCAAACGTTTGTTGAGAAGTATGCTAATCAGCAAGATCGTGCACTAAAGCTGCTCAGTACTTTGAGCGACAAGGACCTTCGTGACATGCCAATGTATATCTTAGAGGATAACATGAAGGCTAAGAGCAGCCAACTCTCTCCACGTGTTGAGAGTGAAATGATTCTCACACCATTCAAACAATTCTTTGAGAAAGCCTTTGCAAAGGAGGCTGCAAGCTTCCGTAAGAACCCAGCTTTGTTGGTTGAATGGATTAGAAAGAATATCCGTATGAACCCTGATAGTCGTGCGATGAGAATCCCACAGACCCCAAGAAGTGTATGGGAGAGCCGTATTACCGATAGCCGTAGCCGTGATATCTTCTTCGTAGATGTAGCACGCAGTCTTGGTATTGAAGCTCGTATGGACCCTGTGGCATGGAAGATTCAGTATAAGCAGAATGGGAAATGGGTGGATGTTGACTTTGATGCAGCAGCTCAGCAGACTGCAAAGACTGGTAAATTAGTACTGACATTCACCCCTGATGGCTTCCTCGATGATCCTAAGTATTATAGCCATTTCAGCATTAGTAAGATTGTTTACGGACAGACATGGCTGATGAACTTTGACGAAGGACAGGTAGATATGGGTGGCGGTGCTACATGGTCAAACACCTTTAAGAATGGGGCTACACTCGATGAGGGTACCTACATCCTCGTGACTGGTCAGCGAATGGCGGATGGTAGTGTACTTGCACACAGCCGTTTCTTCCAGATTAAACCAGGCGAGACAACCACTCTCCCACTCGATGTACGCCAAGAAAGCGAAGGTGTGAAGGTGATTGGTAGCTTCAACAGTGAAGACTTGTTTGACAAAGATGGGCAGAGTGTTTCTATCCTGAGCCAGACGGGACGTGGCTATTACGTTCTCGGCGTATTGGGTATCGGTCAGGAGCCAACTAACCACGCACTCCATGATATTGAGAAGATGAAGGATAAACTCGATAAATGGGGTCGTCCATTCGTCTTACTCTTCAAGAACGAGGTGGAAGCTAAGAAGTTCCAAGCACAGAAGGGTGAGTTCCCTAACCTCCCTGCGAAGACTATCTTCGGTATTGATAAGGATGGGACCATCCAGCAGGAGATAGTGAAAGAGATGAAACTCCGCAATACAGAACAGCTGCCAATATTCATCATCGCTGATACCTTCAACCGTATTGTCTTCCTTTCTCAAGGATATACAATCGGATTGGGTGAGCAGCTCGTTAAAACAAGTAGTAAACTTTAATTAAGGAGGGAGAGGAGTTAAGGAGTGAAAGGGAGTTAAGACAATACTTTTATAGCTGTAATATATCAGACAATAAACGGTCATATATCACACTAACAGATAGTGTTGTCTTAACTCCCTTTCACTCCTTAACTCCTTTAACTCCTCTAATAATCCAACATGAACCGAACTGATTTTGAGATAGAGATATGTGCTAATAGCGTTGAAAGCTGCATAGAAGCACAGAAAGGTGGAGCCAATCGTGTAGAACTCTGCATGGGTATTCCCGAAGGTGGCACCACACCATCGTATGGTGAAATAAAAATGGCGAGAGAAGTGTTGACTGATACTCGCCTACATGTTATCATCCGCAACCGTGGAGGCGACTTCCTTTATACTAAACAAGAACTTCAGCGCATGGCTATGGACATTGATCTCTGCCGTGACTTAGGTGTGGATGGCGTTGTCTTTGGCTGCCTGACGGCTGAAGGAGATATCGATTTGGCTGCTAATGAATATCTGATGTCTCACGCAAAAGGGATGAGTGTCACCTTCCATCGTGCCTTTGACCGCTGCCGAGAACCAGAGAAAGCCTTGGAACAGCTCATTGCACTCGGCTTTGAGAGAGTACTTACATCGGGACAGCAACCCACTGCCGAGAAGGGTATTCCCCTACTCCAGCGATTAAACCAGTTGGCAAATGGTCGTATAAAAATCATGGCGGGTTGTGATGTGAACGAAAAGAACATTGCTCGCATACGCCAAGAAACAGGCGTACCTGCCTTCCACTTCTCTGCCCGTGAGCCACAAACAAGTCGCATGACCTACTCTAATCCATCCGTCTATATGGGTACTGAAAGTGCCGATGAAGACACTATCATGTTAACAACAGAGCGCAGAGTAAGAAATACTATTGACGCTTTGATGGGAAAGAAGGCGTGAGGTAATGCCATTAAGTAGCAGATCTCTTATATTGCAGAAAACACAAAAATAAATATAGTAGATTCGTCAATCGAAATAAACAGGTATGGTAAATAAAGTTTTTTGTTTAGAAACGGAGTGGGAACAGAGTGTATATGATTTGAAATATGATTCTCAGGCAAAGCCTCTGTTAGAGTTTTTAAGTAACTCCTGTGGTGTAAACTTTTCTTTTAGGCAAGTTGCAACTCCATCAGATTTCAAATACTATATAAGTCATTTAAAGCAGGCTTCATATAAGGATTTTTCTATTGTGTATTTATGCTTTCATGGCGAAAAGGGTATTATTGCATTTGCTGGGTCAGATAATAAGGCTAAGTGCTCAATATGTAGTTTGATAGATTTCGCTAACGAAAATGAAGGAATCTTTAGAGGAAAGTTTGTTCATTTTGGAAGTTGCAGAACTTTTAAGATGAATGATAGTGAGATTAAGCAGTTCAAGAGACTGACAGGTGCAATAGTGGTCTCTGGCTATGAGAGGAGTGTTGAAATAACCACAAGTTTCATCTTTGAAGCATGGTTGTTAAACACTTTATATCGTTATCCGAACTTGAGAGCGACGTCACTGATGAATAGGGCACAGAAAGAAATGCCTTATTTTGTAGATAAGTTTAAATTTATGGCATTATAATTATGGAGGAAATTGTTATTTCTGCTTATTACAAGGGGTAATTCAGGTGTAAAAGGAGTTTGGAGCAGTATAAGGAATTAATACAATAGTCTGTTGGCAGATGTTCTTCTTTGGTGTTTACCAGTAGCACACCTCGTGTTTGCTATTGGCACGGTTTGAGTTGGACTGTAACACAAAGGAAAACGGAGACGTGAAGCAGTGGCTTGAAGGTGATTAAAGCTGAAAATAAACACAGGCGGTAGACGCCTCTAATCTTTTTCAGCTATTTTATTAGCTGTGAACCGAATCCCAGAGTAAATTTCCTTCGTACTGGATAGCATATCCGTTTGTGAAATAAGGCAGGCTGAAGACGAATGGCAGCTCATGCTCAAAACATAAGATAGAGTAGGGAACTGTATGGAGGTGGTTTGAAAGTTGCTGTCACTCCTATCACAACAAACCACACTATAAGTGACTTATTATAAGCTCTTTATCGCAAATGTTAAAAATGATAGCAACTAAAAATAAAATAAGGGGAATAAGAATACAAAAGTCCTCTCTATGACTGCTAATTGGTGTGACATATCTCCGAAGGCATCTCCCCTTGATATGCCCGTCTATACTAAACCGTCTAACTGCTTCTTAAGTTCTTTCAGCTGGTCGCGCACAGAGAAAAGGGTTTCCATTACCTTCTGACTTTTGTCAGCACCACTTCTGTTCTCCTGCAACATCTTACGAGCTGCAGCAATCTTAAAGCCACGCACCTTGACAAGGTTGTAAATAACCTTGATCTGTTCAATGTCCTTCTCCGTATATTGGCGTACACGATTACCCGTCGTCTTAGGACGAAGGTGTGGAAACTCAGTTTCCCAGTATCGCAACAGACTCTCCGTAACGTTAATCTGCTGTGCCACTTCCTTGATAGAATAATACAGTTTGCGCGGATTCTCTGCCATGTCTTAGTAACTTTTATATCAATTATTTACACAATCTTAGGTCTGAATAAGAAGACTATGTCCACCTCTAAAAGAAGTTTTTACGTATTCAGCAGCCTAATTGTTTGCAAAAATACTCAAAAGTCAGTATCTTTGCAACACTTTTAGGTAGAAAAATTGAATTAAAATAAAATAAAGATGATGACAGCAAACGAAATCCGCGACTCTTACTTGAAATTCTTTGAGTCGAAGGGACACGTTATCGTACCGTCTGCCCCTATGGTTATTAAGGACGACCCTACGCTGATGTTCACTAATGCTGGTATGAACCAGTGGAAAGATATTATCCTCGGAACAAAGGATCCAGAGCCTCGCCGCCGCACTGACTCACAGAAATGTCTGCGTGTTAGTGGTAAACACAATGACTTGGAAGAGGTTGGTCGTGATGCAGCTCTCAGCCACCACACGATGTTTGAGATGTTAGGTAACTGGAGTTTCGGTAACTATTTTAAAGAAGGAGCAATTGATTACGCCTACGAATACCTTGTAGACGTACTCCACCTTGATCCAAAAGACCTCTACGTAACTGTCTTTGAGGGTGATAAGGCAGAGGGAATATCACGTGATGATGAGGCAGCAAGCTACTGGGAGAAGCATTTCCCAAAGAATCATATCGTCAACGGAAACAAGCACGACAACTTCTGGGAGATGGGTGACACTGGTCCTTGTGGTCCTTGTTCAGAGATTCATATTGACTTCCGTTCAGAGGAAGAGAAGGCAAAGGTGCCTGGTGAGGAACTTGTAAACAAGGATCATCCACAGGTTATTGAGATTTGGAACATCGTGTTCATGCAGTTTAATCGTAAGGCTGATGGCAGTCTTGACCCATTGAAGATGCATGTTATCGATACTGGCATGGGCTTTGAACGTCTCGTTCGTCTCATGCAGGACAAGAACTCTAACTACGATACAGATATCTTTGCACCAGTTATTGCAGAGATTGAGAAGATTTCAGGCAAGAAGTATAACCACACCTTCCCAGAGGGTGATAATGGTGAAGGCATCAATGAAGAGCAGAAGGTAGACATCGCTATGCGTGTTGTAGCCGATCACCTTCGTGCTGTTGCCTTCTCTATTGCTGACGGTCAGTTACCAAGCAACGCTAAAGCAGGTTACGTTATTCGTCGAATCCTTCGCCGTGCCGTTCGTTACGCTTATACTTTCCTTGGTCAGAAGGAAGCTTTCATGTATAAGTTGCTCAACGTGTTGGTACGTGAGATGGGTACTGCATACCCAGAACTCACTGCACAGCGTGAGCTGATTGGTCGCGTAATGAAGGAAGAGGAAGACTCATTCCTTCGCACATTGGAAAAGGGTATCATGCTCCTTAACGGTGCAATGGACGAGCTGAAGGCACATGGTCAGACTCAACTCGATGGTAAGGAGGCTTTCCGCCTCTTCGATACCTACGGTTTCCCACTCGACCTCACCGAACTTATCTGCGCAGAGAACGGATATACTGTTGACGAGAAGCAGTTCAACGAGGAGATGGAACAGCAGAAAGCACGTGCGCGCAATGCTGCCGCTGTAGAGAATGGTGACTGGGAAGTACTGCGTGAAGGCGAACAGGAGTTTGTTGGTTACGACTACACAGAATATGAGTGCCACATCCTCCGTTACCGCAAGGTGACTCAGAAGAAGAACAGTTTCTATGAACTTGTACTCGACTATACTCCTTTCTATGGTGAGATGGGTGGTCAGGTAGGTGACCAAGGTGTACTTGTTAGCGAGGACGAAACAATCAGCATCATCGACACCAAGCGTGAGAATAACCAGAGCGTACACATCGTTAAGGAACTTCCAAAGAACCTTGAGGCAGACTTTATGGCTTGCGTAGACACTGAAAAGCGTGATGCTTCAGCTGCTAATCATACAGCAACCCACCTTCTCGACTATGCTTTGAAGCAGGTTCTTGGTGAGCATGCAGAGCAGAAGGGTTCATACGTAAGTCCTGACACCCTCCGTTTTGACGTTTCTCACTTCCAGAAGATTACCGATGAGGAACTTCGTCAGGTTGAGAAGCTTGTCAATGAGATGATTCGTAAGGATTATCCAATGGACGAGCATCGTGATACGCCAATGGAGGAGGCAAAGAAGATGGGTGCCGTAGCCCTCTTCGGTGAGAAGTATGGCGACAAGGTTCGTGTTGTTCGCTTCGGTCCAAGCTGTGAGTTCTGTGGTGGTATTCATGCCACCTCAACAGGTCGTATCGGTTTCTTTAAGATTGTCGGTGAGAGTAGTGTAGCAGCTGGTGTACGCCGTATTGAGGCTATGACAGGTGAAACTTGTGAGAACGCCATCTACGCTCTTGAAGATACTTTGCGTGATTTGAGATCAATGTTCAACAATGCGAAGGACCTCAAAGCAGTTCTTACAAAGTTTGTTGAAGAGAACGACAGTATTAAGAAGGAGCTTGAGAGTTTCCGTACCCAAGCTGTTAGCCGTGCTGCAAAGAACATGGTTGAGCATGCTGAGACCGTAAATGGCGTGCATGTCGTAAAAACTGTGCTGCCGATCGACCCAGCTTCTGCCAAGGACATCGTCTTCAAGGTACGTGAAGCATTGCCAGAGAAACTTGTTTGCGTACTCGGCTCTGTATACGAGAATCGTCCTCTCTTATCAATCATGCTTAGTGATGACATGGTGAAAGATTATAATCTGAACGCTGGTAAGATTATTCGCGAGGCTGCTAAACTCATCCAAGGTGGCGGTGGTGGTCAGCCACACTACGCTCAGGCTGGTGGTAAGAATGCAGATGGCATCAGATCAGCTGTGGATAAAGTGATTGAATTAATTAGCTTATAAGGCTATAAAATACAAGGAATAAGGAGAGCTTTCGGCTCTCCTTATTTTTTTTATTTACCTATTTCTCTCAAATTATTTACATGAAAAGAAATAATTATTTACGCGACAATAAATATTTTTATTCATGAAAAAAAATCTTTTTGTTCGTGAAAATAATTCGAAATAAATAGATTTATTTGACTAAAACAAATGTACAACTTTACTAATAACCTGAACTCGGGATAAGTATCATCCCACTCTTCTGTTTGGTTTAGTACAACGGCTCTTTAGACTCAATCTTTTGATTGGGCCTAAAGATAATAATAAAACAGATTACTTTAGAATAATGTAAGCTGTCCCGAATGTTGCTCTATAGCAAAGTCTATGTTCACTGCTGGCTTCTTCTCAAAGAAGCTGTAGGCTGCAATAGCAGAGAGAACATTCATTGCGAAATTAAATATGCTTCTATGCCTTGAATGCACTAATTGAGCTACATTCTTTAGCTCATCATTGATAGTCTCTATTACAGATCTTTTCCTTAGAAGAAGTCTATCATAAAGTGGCATTAGTTTGTTTTTCATGTTACTCCTAATGCCCGTAACTAAATTTATTCCATCATTGAACAATCGCTCAAATAATCCTTGAGAAATGTACCCTTTGTCTGCAAACAATTTACCAAATACATTGTCTGTCAACCTGTTAAATACATTTTCGTCTCGGTCATCAACATTTGCTTTAGTGAGCATAAAGTTTAGAATCTCACCTCTTTCATTACAGATAAGATGTAGTTTGAATCCAAAATACCATCCCATTGTACTCTTACCCCTTGTTGCATAATTTCTAAAAACCTTATTGCGACAAATACGTTTATTATGGCAAACTGGAATACAAGTTGAGTCAATAAAACTAATACCAGTACACCTCCCAAAACAACATATTTGCAGGAACATCATCATCTCTACAGAGACTCTTGCCTCTAATTCAAGAAAACGATTATAAGACAATTGATTTGGAAATAAATCTGCTAAATGCTCTTTTACGAAAAAGGTATAATAGTGACGAAAATTACGATAGGAATTAAAGTGGAAGCAAATTAATATCGTTATGATTTCAGACTTACTCATACGCCACTTGCGATGGCGATGACACCCTTTACTCTTTTCTGAGAGACCTATTTTATCAGTTTCTAACTCAAATTCTTTGCAAAAGTCATCTGCAATACAGAAAATTTCAGTAATTTTGTCCTTGGTAATCATCGTTATGTTTATTGTAAATAATTGATTTTCAACTATAAAGTTACAAAAATATAATGAGATTACCAACTTTTTGCAGACTTTTCTTATCCCGAGTTCAGGTTAATACACATGGTTTCAAGCAGTCTACTTATTCATAAGTTTGCTCACTTACAAACTCTTTTTCAGGTTCATATGACAGCTCATAAACCTGCCTACCCGATAGTTTTTCGACCATAATCCTCGCCGCATTATCAGGTGCTACCTCGTTTCCTAAACGGTCACGAACAAGCTGGTAATCCGCCAACATACGTTCACGCGAAGGCTGACCAGGAAGGATGCGATACAACTCGTTGGCAATGTTGCGAATAGAGAAACGATCAGCAAGCAGTTCTTGCACAATCTCTTTATCTGCAATAAGGTTGACAAGAGAGATAAAACGCACCTTAATAATATGCTTAAAAGCAAAACGAATCAACTTTGGAACAGGTGTTTCGTAGCAGACAACCTGTGGAACATTCAGCAAAGCTGTCTCAAGCGTTGCTGTACCACTGGTAACAAGTGCTACTGTAGCATGACTCAGAAGTTCGTAAGTCTGTGTCTTTACCATCTTTGCTTCACTATCACCTAAATACTTCTTATAATAGCTTTCAGCAATAGAAGGTGCTGCAGCAACCACCATCTGATAATCTTCAAAATGACGTGCAGCCTCCAACATTGAAGGCAGATTATCCTTTATCTCCTGTTTACGACTACCAGCAAGAAGAGCAATGATAGGCTTAGAAGACAAGCCATTACGCTGACAGAACTCGTCTTTTGACTCCGAATAAACATGACGGAAATTATCAACCTCCTCGGCAGTAGGGTTACCAACGTAATGTATTTTGTAATTATGTTTCTTCTCATAGAAAGGAACTTCAAACGGAAGAATAGAGAACATTTCTTTTACATCACGCTTGATTGCTTTGATACGCCACTCCTTCCATGCCCATATCTTTGGGGAGATATAGTAATAGACAGGAATATTGGTATTCTTCTTTACAAACTTTGCAATACTAAGATTAAACCCTGGATAGTCGACGAGGATAACCGCATCAGGCTTCCAACGCATAATATCCTCCTTACACATCTTCATATTCTTAAAGATGGTAGGTAGGTGTAGCAATACAGGAACAAAACCCATATAGGCAAGTTCACGATAATGCTTCACACGTGTACCCCCCACTTTCGCCATCAGGTCACCACCAAAGAAGCGAAACTCAGCCTCTGGATCATACTGCATCAACGACTGCATAAGGCGTGAGGCATGTAAGTCGCCAGATGCTTCACCAACTATCAGGTAATACTTCATAATATCAAAGAATTAAAGAGACTCCCACGATTTCATCTTATCGAGCACTTCATAATCTGTCACGTCAATCTTCGATGGCGTAACAGTTACATATCCATGCGCTAAAGCCCACTGATCATTATCGGTTGCATCAGACTCATCGTTACGATAATGCCCTGTCATCCAATAATAATCAAAGCCACGAGGATGCTTGCAAGCCTCAACTTCCCTCGTCCAACTACCCCAACCCATACGGCACACCTTCAGTCCTGCAAACTTCTCGACCTTAGGAAAGTTCACATTCAGACAGACACCTTTTGGCAGACCATCAGCAAGAACTTTCTTGACAATAAGTCTTACGTAATCACGTAGGTAAGACAGGTCGGCATTAGAATCATAATCACAACTTGAAAAAGCGATAGAAGGGATATATTTCATACAACCCTCATACGCAATACCCATCGTACCACTGTAATGATTATTCACAGAGGAATTATCTCCATGATTGATACCTCCCAAGATAAGTTCAGGCTTTCGGTCAACAAGAATCTGGTCTAACGCTAACTTCACACAGTCAACAGGCGTACCTGTACATGACCACACCTCACAGTCAGGAATGTTATGACGTTTCTTTAACAGCAGATAATCAACCACTGAGAAAGCACGTGAAAAACCCGAACGTGCAGCCTCTGGAGCACAGACAATGATTTCCGCAAAGTCTGAGAGGAATGAAACGAGCATACGAATACCATTTGAATGGTAACCGTCATCGTTGGATATAAGTATGAGTGGTTTCTTAGAATTCATAAATTTCACTTTGATTTCAGTGCAAAAGTACGAAAAAAGGTTTATAAAGCCCTGCAATCTCATATAAAATATGTATCTTTGTAGCCTAATAAATGTATAGGATTAAATAGAAAAATGGGAAAGATTATCGCACTTGCCAACCAAAAAGGCGGCGTCGGAAAGACGACTACCACCATTAACTTGGCGGCTTCTTTAGCAACGCTTGAGAAGTCTGTACTGGTGATTGATGCCGATCCGCAGGCGAATGCCTCCAGCGGTTTGGGCGTGGATATCAAAGAGGTGGATTGTTCGCTTTACGAATGTATCATTGACCATGCCGACATAAAAGACGCTATCTACACAACTGACATAGAAGGATTGGACATTGTTCCGAGCCATATCGACCTTGTTGGAGCTGAAATAGAGATGTTAAAGCTTAATGGTCGTGAGAAGGTTATGAGCAGTTTGCTTGCTCCAATCCGTGACGATTACGATTACATCCTTATAGACTGTAGTCCGTCACTCGGTTTGATTACTGTCAATGCATTGACAGCAGCTGACTCTGTCATCATTCCTGTGCAGTGTGAATACTTTGCATTGGAGGGTATCAGCAAGTTGTTGAACACCATTAAGATTATCAAGAGCAAGCTAAATCCGAAGTTGGAGATAGAGGGCTTCCTGCTGACGATGTACGACAGTCGTCTGCGTCTTGCCCGTCAGATTTACGATGAGGTGAAGCGCCACTTCCAAGAGTTAGTATTCAAGGCTGTTATCCAGCGTAACGTGAAACTCTCTGAGAGTCCGAGTCATGGTTTACCCGTTATCCTCTATGATGCTGACTCTACAGGTGCAAAGAATCATCTTAGCCTTGCAAAGGAAATCATTGAAAAGAATAAGAAATAAAAAAGGGAAAGATACGGAGTGTAAAGGTATGCTTTGAGATTCACAGATGTATCGTTTTCTGGTTGTAGAACTAATGTTTTTATCACAGATATATTAGCTGCAGGAAACAAAGAAACAAAGGACTGGAAACGAAGAGCATCGTAATATCGGGCAAAACAACCGCTAACTCCACCAAACTCCTTAACTCCATTAACTCCCAAACAAAGACTATGGCTGTACAAAAGAAATATAATCGAAACGCAAAGACCAATGCCCTCGGCCGTGGTCTGGATGCCTTAATATCTACTGAAGCTGTCAGTACACAAGGAAGTTCTACCATCAACGAGGTTGCCTTAGACCAAATTGAAGCGAATCCTAACCAACCTCGTCGAGAATTCGACCCTGTTGCGTTGGAAGAGTTGGCTAACAGTATTCGTGAATTAGGACTCGTTCAGCCAATTACCTTACGTCAGGTAGACGATAACCGTTTCCAGATTATTGCTGGTGAGCGCCGTTGGCGTGCCAGTCAGTTGGCAGGCTTGAAAGCTGTTCCAGCCTATATCCGTACGATTAAGGACGAGAATGTAATGGAGTTGGCGCTGGTTGAGAATATCCAGCGTGAGGACTTGAATGCGATTGAGATTGCTTTGGCTTACGAACATCTGCTTGAAAAGAGCGGAATGACACAGGAGCGTGTAGCAGAGCGTGTGGGTAAAAGCCGTGCTGCTATTGCTAACTACCTTCGTTTGTTGAAGCTTCCTGCATTGGTACAGATGGGTCTGCAAAAGAAAGAAATAGACATGGGACACGCTCGTGCATTGCTTTCTTTGGATAGTCCTTCACTGCAATTGAAACTCTATCGTGAGATTTTAAAGAACGGATATAGTGTTCGCAAGGTTGAAGAACTGTGTCAGCAACTCAATAACGGAGAAGATATCCAGAGTGCAAAGAAGAAGATTTCTGCTCGAACTCGCCTTCCAGAGGAGTTTAATATCCTCAAGCAGCGACTCTCATCATTCTTCGATACGAAGGTACAGATGAGTTGTAATGCTGATGGAAAGGGGAAGATTAGTATTCCGTTCGCATCAGAAGAGGAATTACTTCACATCATGGAAGTGATGGATAAGATGAAGTAATACTTCCCATACGGAAAGATTAAGGTATTAGTAAGTATAAGATAAGCAAGTATTCTGGTTTAGAAAAACTATTCACAAGCATTAGGAAGCCTCAACAAATGGCTGACTACAAAGCAAAGAATAAGTAAAAAACCTTCAAACCAGTAACTTAAGCAAGACAAAGGGTAGTGATGAAGATGAAGAATAGAATCCTCAAAGGACTGTTGATAGCCGGAATGCTCACCAGTGTTACGGTCATGCAGGCACAAGATCTGCCCCATGACACGTTAAAGGTTATGTATCCAGGCGACTCTACGGTCGTTGAGATACCGAGTTCGCAGGATAAATATATAGAAGAGAAGGCAATCCTCACACCAGATGATGAGGGAAAACTCACTTCTGTTCTGCGAAAGGATAGTGTCGGCATGGTGAAGAAACAGGGACGAGACTGGTCTAAGTGGCGCCCTAATCCTAAGCGTGCTTTGTGGCTTGCACTCGTCATCCCTGGTGCTGGACAGGTCTACAACCGTAAGTACTGGAAACTACCAATCTTCTACGGAGGCTTTGTTGGCTGCGTTTATGCCATGACATGGAACAACCAGATGTACCATGATTATGCGCAGGCTTATATGGACATCATGGATAATGACCCAACAACGCAGAGTTATAATAACTTCCTACACCTCGGAGCTACGATTACCCCTGCCAATGAAGAGCGTTATAAGAACATCTTCAAACAGCGCAAGGACCGCTATCGTAGATGGCGTGACCTAAGTATCTTTACTACTATTGCAGTTTATGCCTTATCAGTTATTGATGCTTACGTAGACGCTTCCTTATCCGACTTTGACATATCAGATGACCTCTCACTGCATATTGCACCAACGGTCATATCAAATAAGAGTATCGCTACACCTAACAATCCTTTCCGTTCATCGGCAATAGGTATTGGATGTAGTCTGACATTCTAAGCAGCAGCGCACTGTATTTGCGCTAACTAACTAAGAAATAATGAGTAGAAAGAGATATATAGTTTCCTTCCTTATTACAATGGGAGCAACCTGCGGAATCTATGCACAACAGCAAACTGTCGTTGATAGCCGTGGTAAAGCTGTGAGTGTGATGATTCCTGATGCATCAGAAACGATGGCAGGATATGTTGATGTAGACTATGTAGATGACAAGTTCTATAATAGTGGCATACAAACAGGGTTCGAAAACACACCCTCTACAAACGCAACAGAGCCAGAAAACAGTATGGAAGTCATCGATCGTAAGATACGCAATCTATCGAATGTGATGACAATGACCTGTAATGAGGAAGTTAAGAAATATATCGATCGCTACACAAAGGCAGGACGCCAATCAACTTCTTATCTCTTAGGACGTGCACGTTATTACAACCCTATCTTTGAAGAAGCACTGCGTTTCTATGGTTTACCATTAGAGCTGAAGTATCTTCCTGTGATAGAGTCGGGCTTAAACCCTAATGCTACCTCACGTGTGGGAGCAGCAGGACTATGGCAATTCATGGCAACAACCGGTAAACAATATGACCTTCAGATTGACAGTTATATTGATGAACGCCGCGACCCAGAGAAGTCTTCCTACGCTGCAGCACGTATGCTGAGCGACCTTTACAAACGATTTGGCGACTGGACATTGGCACTTGCTGCCTATAACTGTGGACCGGGACGTGTTAGCAGTGCTATCACAAAGGCTGGTGGTGGTGCTGACTTCTGGGCTGTCTATCAGCATTTACCGAAGGAGACACGCGGCTATGTTCCCGCTTTCATCGCAGCAAATTATGTGATGAACTACTATGCTGATTACAACATCACACCTCTGTCAACAGGTCTGCCTAACTGCTGCGACACGATTATTATAGAGAAGGACGTTACACTTGCCAAGATTGCCAACGTATTAGGTATGAATGTGGATGATTTGAAAGTACTTAACCCACAGTATCGACAGGGTTTTATCAAGGCTTTTGCTACCAATGGTGTTGCTAAGCTACGCCTACCTTCTGAAATGATTGAGAAGTTCAAAGGTTACAAAGATCTAATTTACCAAAACGAAACACCAAACGAAGAACCAAGCATGACTATCGCGGCTACTAATACAAGCCAAGGAACCATGCCATACTAACAAGATTCTTTTACCTTATTATATAAAGGGAGGATACACAATGGACAAGGACAATATTGAAGTTAAGGAGATTGACTATGAGAAGATGGTAGATGATGCCTTTCAGCATCTTATTGATACCTATCTTGCTTCACGTCATCGAAAAAAGGTTGATATCATTACCAAGGCTTTCAACTTCGCACGCCAAGCGCATAAGGGTGTGCGCCGACTCTCGGGCGAACCTTATATCATGCACCCTATTGCCGTTGCCCAGATTGCTTGTGAAGAGATGGGACTTGGAGCAACGAGTATCTGTGCAGCCCTCTTACATGATGTCGTAGAAGATACCGACTATACAGTGGAAGATATGGAAAATATTTTCGGTCCTAAGATTGCACAAATCGTTGACGGACTAACCAAGATTTCTGGTGGTATCTTTGGCGAACAGGCTTCAGCACAAGCTGAGAATTTCAAGAAGCTTTTGCTTACTATGAGCGACGACATTCGCGTTATCCTTATCAAGATATGCGACCGTCTGCATAACATGCGTACGCTCGCTTCTCAGCCTGCCAGCAAACAATATAAGATTGCAGGTGAAACGCTCTATATCTATGCACCACTTGCAAACCGATTGGGACTTAATAAGATTAAGACTGAGTTAGAAGACCTTAGCTTCCGATACGAACATCCTGATGCTTATGCTTCTATTGAGAAGAAACTCGCTTCAACACAGGCGCAGCGTGACACCCTCTTTGAACAGTTCACAGCACCTATCCGTGCCGAACTTGACAAGATGGGCTTTGAATATGAACTTAAAGCACGTGTAAAGAGTCCTTATTCTATTTGGAATAAGATGCAGAACAAACACGTCACTTTTGAAGAAATATACGATATCCTTGCCGTACGTATCATCTATAAACCGAAGTCACCTGATGAGGAAATCAACAACTGTTTCCAAATTTATGTGGCTATCAGTCAGATTTATAAGAGTCATCCTGATCGTCTGCGCGACTGGGTGAACCATCCTAAGGCTAATGGTTATCAGGCATTGCACGTAACTCTCATATCTGCTAAGGGCCGTTGGATTGAGGTTCAGATACGTTCTGAACACATGAACGAATTAGCTGAACAGGGCTTTGCTGCACATTGGAAATATAAGGATGGCGGTGAGATTACTGAGGATGAAGGCGAATTGAACGAGTGGCTCAGTACGATAAAAGAGATTCTCGACGACCCACAGCCAGATGCTATGGACTTTCTCGATGCTATCAAACTCAACCTCTTTGCCTCTGAAATCTTTGTATTTACACCAAAGGGAGAGATTAAGACAATGCCTGCAGGCTGTACAGCACTCGACTTTGCTTTCCAAATCCATACCTTCCTTGGTAGCCACTGTATCGGTGCAAAGGTCAACCATAAGCTTGTCCCATTGAGCCATAAACTCAATAGTGGTGACCAAGTAGAAATCCTGACTTCGATGTCGCAACACGTCAATCCATCATGGATTAACTTTGTGTCTACAGCGAAGGCGAAGGCAAAGATACAAGCTATCTTGCGACGTGAGAGCCGTGAGTTACAGAAGGCAGGTGAAGAGCAGCTATCGAAGTGGCTAAAGGCACACGACCTTGAAATGACGACTGCCACCTTAGATAAGCTTTGCGAGCTGCACGACCTACACAAGCATGACAGCCTTTTCCTTGCCGTTGGTGATAAGACCGTAATCCTTGGCGATACCGACTTAAACGAACTTCGTGGGAAATCAAAGTCAGAAAAGACTGTTACCTCACGTGGCTGGCGTCGTTATGTTCCTTTCTTAAAGTCAAATGGCAAGAAGACGACAGAGTCTGTAGAGGCTAAGGACACAGAGAATACTGAAGGCTTAATCGTTGTAACGAAAGAACTCAACAGAAAGAAGCCTATCTTCATTAACGAAGAAAACATACATCGCTATCTCTTCCCACACTGCTGCCATGCTATCCCTGGTGATGACATCCTCGGATATATTGACAACAAGAACCACATCGAGATTCATAAACGTGCCTGCCCTGTAGCTGCAAAGTTGAAAGCAAGCTACGGCGGTAGAATCTTAGATGCCAAATGGGATATGCACCGTCGATTGTTCTTCGATGCAACGATTGAGATTCGCGGTATTGACCGTAGTGGTATGCTGCACGACATCTCTGATGTCCTCTCCGACCAGTTAGGTATTAATATCCGTAAGATAACGATTTCCAGCGATAATGGAATCTTTGAGGGAACGATTGAGATGCAAGTTCACGACCGCAAGGATGTACAGTTTATCGTTGAAAGTATGAAGAATATCAAGGATGTACAAGAGGTTTTAGAGGTCCTTTAGTACTCTGAAGAACTATATAACCTCAAGATAAAGCGTCCTTCCAATCTACCGAGTGACAAAGCCCCAACAAGACTAAAACTATTACACAGCTTACAAGAATAGTTTTATTTTAAGTTGCTGTCATTTTTAACATTTCATGTAATCCTACTGTAAACTAATCAGTTAGGACACAACATTGGATGACAGAAATGACAGCAAAATTTATTTTAAGTGAATTACTTTAGAATTGACATACAAAGGTAGAGCATATAGTGAGTATCTAATTATTACGGATATACTAAAAGGGTTAGGGAGAATCTCAAGAGCTATGCAATAGGTTATATCACTCGAGAAATGGATGATTCATAAATATAATGGGAAGATAAAATGAATATTGGAAAGAAACTTTTACCATTAAGAAGTTATTTCATTTCACACCAAGTCTTAACAAGCTGTATTGCAATTATCTTTATATTATGTGGGCTCTGTGTATTAACATTGGCATTATATAACACCTATGAAGTTTACAAACACCTCAATTGCAAAACAGGTGTTGTTTCTTATTGGGAGCGTACAGGAGGAAAATATAATACTGCGACCATGAATATAAAATATGATAGTAACACTTATACGACAGAGAGGTTTGGTGGTTGGCTATGCTTACAACATAGTGGTAAGCAGGGAGAAAAAGTTATTTTCTATACTAACGAAAAGATAAAAAGAAATAATAAAAACCAAATACGCTATTTTGGACTGAGTACAATAGACTCTCCTCGCCACACCTTTTGGGTATTTATGGATATTCTAAGCTATATATTTGAATCAAATATTCTTTTATTCATCCCTTTCATGGTTGGATGCCTCTATTTTAATATGACAACCGTAAAAGACAAGATTATCAGAACAGCTTCTTGGACACTCCCATTTCTGACATTATTTCTTATAGGCTTGGCTACAACATCTTAATTTGACCAAAGAACAAGAAGCCTCAAAATGGCAATAAATAATATATGAACATAAATATCTCCCTAATAGAAAAAAAGGCTAAAAGTTTCTTTCTCAGCCATAGGAAAACATCTTATACTATCGGTTTGTTTTTCATCTGCTGCTGTTTATATGTTGACTTTGTTACGATAAGTAACACATATCACAAAATAGACAACCTTGAGTATAAAGAAGGAGTTGTTTCCTATTGGGATCATACAGGTGGAGAGTTTAACGATGCTACTCTAAAAATTAATAATGACACTAATATGTATATAACTCAACGTTATGATGGCTGGCTATGTTTTCAACATAATGGGAAAAAGGGTGAAACTGTTGCTTTCTATACTGTTAAGAATGAAGTAAAAAATGAGAAAGAAGGAATACCTTACTATGGATTATGCGAGAAAGATAACCCACGAACTTCATTTTGGTTATTCTTTGATGTGCTTTTTCCTTGCTATAAGCCCATTCTTATTTGGTGGGCTCTTGGTATCATCGGAATAATCCTTTTTAACTTTCAAATAATCCGAGACCGTTTTGTCCTACCTTTAAGCATTGTGGTTTTTGGTGTAAGTTTTCTTATGTTTATCATAGCCTCTATATCATGACAATACTACTAAATATAAAATTATCAGAACAGCTTCTTGGATACTCCCATTTCTGACATTATTTCTTATAGGCTTGGCTACAACATCTTAATTTGACCAAAGAACAAAGAGCCTCAACATGGCAACAAATCAAAATAAAGATGAGAACAGAAGAAAAATCATTATTATTAAAGCATCAGACAATTTCAAGATTCATGGCGATAGTGTTTATCATTTTTAGCCTTTGTATTAATTATTATGTCATAAAAAGAGCTACATCTGATTACAAACACCTGCAACAGAAAGAGGGTGTTGTAGATATGTGGTATAGTACAAGCATGAAAACAACAAAAGCTTGCTTAAAAATAGAAGGAGATACAACTATCTATTCAACAAGCAGACCTGGCTGGTGGATGACATTACAACACGATAGGAAAAAGGGGGAGAAAGTTATTTTCTACACACTAAATAATGAAAATAACGCAACCACCAAACAAACTAACCGTTATTTTGGTTTAAGCAAATTAAACAATCCTCGCTCCTCGTTCTGGATATTTCTTGATGTTATATTTTATTCTTATAAAAAAGTATTTATCTTCTTCTTACTTAGCGTTATAGGACTCGTCCTTTTTAATGGGAGTATCGTTAAAGACCGCATAATTAGGTTTACATCCGTCGCTTTAGGCATCTTATTTATTCTTTTTTGGGGTGTAGCATCTATTTCTTAGATGATTATCCCTTACAAGAAATGATAAAGCTTACTTCTGCAAAAGGAACTTCAATATAACAGATACAATTTCTTATCAAACGTGCGGAGGCTCCGCACACATGGTGCGGACGGTAAACACCAATAGTGCGGAGGCTTAACACCACTCTTTTGGGCAGTTTATATCCTTACAAAAATATACTACTCATAAAGTGTTAGATATCGTTTCTTCTCACACATTGGGCTGCCCCTTATCATTCCATATATCAGAAGGAGCTTATCTAATATGATAAAATCAATTTCTATTCATAAAGAAAAGCAAATAAATACCTATTTTTGAGTATTGTAGAGTTTGTTAAATCGTCTTATCTTTGCAAGTCATGGACTTCACGAATAGGATAATAGCGTCTATTGTATTTTGCGGACTAAGTATCAATGGTATAGCCCAGACACTGACAGGTTGTGTTGTTGGCAAAGATGATCGTAAGCCTATAGCCTACGCATCAGTCACATTGAAGGAAAATCGCTTATACACTTTTACGGACGAAAAAGGTTGTTTCACGATAAAAAACGTACCGAAAGGAAAGTGTACAACGCTGATATCTTGTCTTGGTTATGCAGAACAAACAATAGTTGTCACCATTAATGCTGATGGTGCCACGCTCAACGTGCGCCTTGCCGAAGACAACCTTCAACTCGATGAAGTACAGGTTGTTGCGCATCGAAAGAAAGACGAGATAACAACTTCTTACACCATTGACCGTAAGACATTAGACAATCAACAGATAATGACTTTGGGTGATATTGCCCAACTCCTGCCGGGCGGTAAGAGTGTGAACCCTTCTTTGATGAATGATAGCAAATTGACTTTGCGAAGCGGTTCATCAGAGCGAGGCAATGCGTCGTTTGGTACAGCTATTGAAGTGGATGGTGTTCGTCTGAACAACAATGCTATGATGGGTGAAACAGCTGGTGTGAGCACACGGGGGGTAAGTGCTTCTAACATTGAAAGTGTGGAGGTAGTACCCGGTATTGCCTCTGTAGAATACGGCGACCTCACCAATGGTGTTGTAAAAGTGAAGACCCGTAGAGGCAGTTCGCCTTTCATCTTGGAAGGAAGCATCAACCAACACACCCGCCAGATAGCCCTTCACAAAGGATTAGACTTGGGCAAGAATACAGGACTCATCAACTTCTCCCTTGAGCATGCACGCTCTTTCTCGGATGCAGCATCGCCTTACACTGCTTATCAGCGCAATGTGCTATCACTGCACTATATGAATGTCTTTATGAAAAAGACACAGCCTCTGACGTTGGATATAGGGCTGAATGGTGGCGTGGGAGGTTATGATTCAAAGGCTGACCCAGACCGCAACTTGGACAGTTATTATAAGGTTAAGGACAATAATGTGGGTGGTAATGTGCGCCTTGACTGGTTGCTGAACAAGTCATGGATAACCAACCTTAATTTTACAGCAGCCTCCACCTACGCTGACAAACGCTCAGAAAGTTATAGCAACGAAAGCAGTAGTTCTACACAACCATATATCCACACCTTGACGGAAGGATATAACATTGCTGAAGACTACGATAAGAACCCTTCTGCCAATATCATCCTTGGTCCTACGGGTTATTGGTATCTGCGCGGTTTTGGCGACTCAAAGCCATTCACCTATAGTTTGAAGCTAAAGGCTAATTGGAACAAATCATTTGGAAAGTTCCGCAATCGCCTACTTGTTGGTGCAGAATGGACCAGCAGTAGGAATAAGGGAAAGGGTACACACTACGAAGATATGCGCTACGCACCGACATGGCGTGAATATCGTTTTGATGCCCTACCCGCTTTGAACAATATGGCACTCTATGCCGAGGATAAGCTCTCAATGGCTATCGATACCAAACAGAATGTTGAACTGACAGCAGGTGTGCGTGAGGATATCACCTCGATTCCCGGCTCAGAGTATGGAACAGTGGGTAGTCTTTCACCACGACTGAATATGCGCTATATGCTTCGCTTCGGACAAGAAATTTGGGTGAACAGTCTTAGCGTGCACTCAGGATGGGGAAAGAGCGTGAAGCTTCCGAGTTTCCAAGTACTCTACCCTTCTCCATCTTATCGTGATATGTTGGCATTCTCATCTACCAGTGATGCTAATAATCGCTCTTATTACGCCTATTACACTCACCCTTCAAAGGCACGATACAATGCTGACTTGAAATGGCAATATGCCAACCAGTGGGATTTAGGTGTGGAGATGAGAACGAAGATAGCGGACATCAACCTTTCATTCTTCCATAGTAAGACTTTCAATCCTTACATGGCAACAAACACTTACACACCTTTCACCTATAAGTACACATCACCTGCTAAACTTCAAGCGAGCGGTATTGATGCGGCTAATCGACTCTTTGCGATTGACCCACAGACAGGTATTGTGACTGTGAGTGATGCCAGTGGCGTGAAAACTCCAGTCGTTCTCGGTTATGACGAACGTAACACCTACGTCACCAACACAAAATATGTGAATGCTGACCCATTGAGTCGCTATGGCTTAGAATGGATTGTAGACTTCAAACAGATTAAGTTGCTCCGCACACAGGTGCGTGTAGATGGTAAGTATTATCATTATAAGGCACAGGACGAAACACTCTTTGCGGATGTACCTGTAGGTCTGAACACACGCCAATCAGACGGAAAGCTCTATCAGTATATTGGTTATTATCGTGGTGGTGCAGCTACTTCAACCAACTATACCGCCAATGCTTCACCATCAAATGGCTCTGTTAGTGGGCAGGTGGATGTGAATGTCACATTGACGACACATATACCAAAGATTCGACTCATCATTGCTTTGCGTATGGAAAGTTCACTTTATACTTACAGCAGAGCCACCAGCAGTAGAGGATATGTTGTGAATAGTGGCAATGAATACTTTGGTGAGGCATACAATGGTAAGACAGAGAATCAGACGGTTATCGTCTATCCAGAGTATTACAGCACATGGGATGCACCAGAGACATTGGTTCCTTTTGCAGAGAAATTACGTTGGGCAGCAACGAATGACAGAGGATTATACAACGACTTAGCACAGTTGGTTGTACGAACAAACTATCCTTACACATTGAATCCGAATAAGTTGAGTGCGTTCTGGTCGGCCAACTTGAGTGTAACAAAGGAAATAGGTAAGCACATATCTATATCTTTTTATGCCAATAACTTCTTCAACACGCTTGCTCAAGTACACTCATCACAGACGGGACTTGAGACAAGTCTCTTTGGTAGTGGATATGTTCCGAGCTTCTATTATGGACTTTCATTAAGATTAAAGATATAATGAAAAAGATATTTAGTTTACTTGTAGTATGCGTGATGACGATGTTAATCTCGTGTGCTGATTATGAGGAGGGCATTAAGGTAGTCAACTTCGATGTGAAGTTGGAGTTCCCCAGCACTTATGACGGTTCTTATGAAGGCTTACGCGTAGAGTTACAAGATGCCGTGGCAAGCACCTTCATTGATAGTACAGACGCTGAGGGAGTAGCGCATTTCAGTGTTCCTTCAGGTTTGTATAAGGTCAGCAGCTCTGCAAGAAAGGAGACCACAGACTATCGCTACTTCTTCAATGGTGCCAAGTCACAGGTGGTTGTTGCAGTAGACTCTCCTCGCGTAGTAACCCTACCATTAGTTATGTCGAAGAAACGAATTGTAAATTAAAAGAAAAATAAAGATAGTATAAATTAAAAACAATGTTTATGAAGAAAATAAGTTTTATAGGGCTTATCGCTTTGACACTGTCGTTCATACCCCTTAGTGGCTTTGCACAGACAGTACAAGAGAAGATAATCACCTACCTTGTCTTGACCGAAACGAATGGTACAAAGACCGAGTTTGCTTTGAATTCATACCCTGTTGTAACAATAGAGGGTAACGACCTTGTTATTACTTGTGAGGGTAAGAAGTTATCAACAGCACTAACAGGAGTGCAGGACTACCACTTCATTGAGAAAAAGGTTACAACAAGCATCAGTAGCTTTCCTGCAAATGACCCAAAAGATGAGACAGCAACTCCAAGTTTCTCATTCAATAATGCTGAGGTAAGTGGGTTGAAAGCAGGTGCAAAAGTGGCTATTTACAATCTTAATGGTACACAAATCAGTTCTGTAACAGCAGATGGAGAGGGACGAGTTGCTCTTGATTTCTCGTCTTTACCAAAGGGTGTCTACATCCTTCGCACACCTACAAAGAGCTTTAAGTTTATGAATAAGTAAGAATAACATTAGAAATTAAATAGAAAAAGATATGAAGAAAATATTACTTCTCCTTGTTGCCATGTTCGCTTTCATTGGCAATATCAACGCACAAACATGGAATATGGTTGTGACACATAAAGATGGTACCGTACAAGTCATCAAAGCATCAGATGTAAAGAACGTTACTTTTCAATTGCCTGATCAGAATGCAGACCAAGTTATCATCAAGGAATTGTACACGACAGGTGTACCAATTGAAAACGATCCCAAGAATTTCTTCCAGATGGACAAGGGTTTTATCCTCTATAACAATGGTGGTAAGACTGCGGTAATCAGCAACTTGGCTATTGGAATGTTAGACCCATACAATGCTCATTCTGGTGCAAACGCATGGTACAGCACAGGAGCGACAGAGCCTTCTTACGTTTCACAGGGCTGGGTTCCAGCAGCTTGTGGTATATGGTACTTCCCTAATTCATTGATTATCGAGCCTTATTCACAGGTTGTTATCTGCTGTATGGGGGCAATAGATAATACTAAGACCTACCCACAGAGTATCAACTATGCCAATAAAGACTACTATACTATGTACGACCCAGAGTCTGGTTTTAAAAATCCAAAATACTATCCAACACCAGCAGACGTTATCCCTACCAACCAATACCTTAAGGCAGTAGAATATGGACAGGGTAATGCTTGGCCACTTAGTGTAACTTCTCCTGGCTTCTTTATCTTCCAAACAAAGAACACAACGCCTGCTACTTTCGCAAACGATGCAAGTAATATCACATACGCACCAGGCAAAGCTCTGAACAAAATAAATGCTGTATTGAAGGTCCCAACAGACTGGATTATTGACGGTGTTGAGGTTTATGAGAAAATTAATGAGAGCAAGAGTAAGAAGCGTTTCGGCTCTGACGTAGATGCTGGTTATGTGAAGCAGACTATCAAACTTGGTCACAGTGTATATCGTAACGTGGATGCTGAAGCGACAAAGAAGATTGAAGGCAATACTGCTAAATTGGTTTATAACTACAAGTATGGTACAGACCCAAGTGGTATCGATGCTGAAGCATCTATGAAGAATGGAGCAAAGATTGTCTACATGGACACAAACAACTCTACTTCTGACTTCCACGAGCGCAAACAGTTCTCACTTAGAGACAAGTAAAATAGATGATAAAAGAACATAACCTGTAAGATGAGATATAGGTTCATGACACTTATACTGGCAGGAGCATCCCTCTCTGCCAGCCTCAGCGCACAGGAGCAGGCTAAAGATAGTCTGCTCCATCGTGATTTTAGCTTCGTTGCCAACAGCGATGCATGGCTGAGAAGTGACAATGCTGCAGCCTTAGCACGATTTAAGACAAAGAACATTTCTTTGGCTGAAGTGTATGTGCAGTATGGCAAGGGTGGCTTTGTCAACTATGACGAGTCGCCACGTACCGTACAGGCAGGTGCCAACGTGTCTTCATTCTATCGTTTGACGGATAGGATTGTCCTATTGGGAAGTATGCGTTATGACAACTTCTCTGGTCGCAACATGACTGGTTCAGCATTCATACAGACCCAGCGATTGCCCTTTGATATCGTAGAAGACTCGCTAAACCATGCTGGCACAAAACATCGTGACACCTATAACCTTATGGGCGCATTGTCTTGGGAGCTATACAAAGGGATTGCTCTTGGAGCCAAAGTAGACTTCACCGCAGCAAACGCTGCCAAGTATAAGGATTTAAGACACAAGACAAAGCTGATGAACTTAGCCCTTACAACTGGCGTTTATGTGCCACTACGGTCTGTTAGTCTTGGTCTTAACTATACTTATCGACGTAACACGGAGAGTGTAGTTTTCAGTACTTACGCTTCAAATGCACAAGAGTTTTCGTCTTATATCAACTATGGGCCGTGGATTGGCAAGACCGAACAATTCAGCAGTTCAGGCTTTACTGATAGCAATAGGGAGCAACCAATGCTCAATGAATACCATGGTTTAGGACTGCAATTTAGCTGGGACATCCTACCTAATCTCTCATGGTTTAACAACTTTGGCGGTGCATATCGCAAAGGTTATTACGGCAGGAAGTCACCCTATACGATTGTTCACACCAATCATCATAGCAACATCTATGACTATCAATCACGCCTATCTTTGAAACTCGACAAGCAGGTACATCATCTTGACTTCAGCTTTTCAAGCGAGAATCTTGTCAACGAGATGAATGCTTATCGTTCTAACAAAAACGAACAAGGGGCATACTTCTATCAGTATCTTGACCCTGTGAAGAGTGCTAACAAGGCTTGGAACGATGTGCATCTTGGCTATACAGGCTATTATGGTGTGACACACGAATTACCTCTCTGGACGATTGAAGCAGGCACTAACTTCTCTCATCGCAAGCAGACGGGCTACAGCTACCCTTACTTCCGACGTCAGGACATCCACACAACAGAGGCTTATACAAGTCTTACACGTAACCTCCTTTTCCGAAAGGGAGTACTTTCACTACAAGCAGGCTTTGCTTATAAGAAGGGAAAGGGTGATGCTTTCGAGGATGGAACATTGGCAAAACCTTCTGACAAGCAGAATGGCTTCCCTATGATGGACGTACTGATGTATCGTGAGTATAAGTATCTTACAGACCCGCAATACTCCCTTCAACTTGGAGTTAAGTATGCCTTTGTCCTTCCGGGGACAAAGATGAAGACCTACACCGCCTTAGACTTCACCCATCGCCACACCAATGACGGCAATGCTTACCTTGTAGGTAGGAACTATTCAACGGGCAGACTGACCATTGGTTGCACCTTCTAACTGTCATGTTGGTGGTCCGCACAAGTGGTGTTGAGCCTCCGCACCACTCGTGCGGAGCACTTAAAAAGGTGCAAGTTGCTGTTAAGACGAAAGCAACTCATCAATAGGAAGACATTATCCTATAAAGAATAAAAATCAGACAGACATAAAAGAATTATAAAAGGAATCAATCACATATTATGTTAATAAACAAAAGAATTATCAATGCGCTTGTGCTCCTGCTCCTCGTAACAGGTGCTATGGCGCAGAATGTCTGTACCGACAACAGCTTCCGTATAGGTAAGTTGAAGAATGGGATGACCTATTACATACGCCACAATGCTAAGGAGAAAGGGATTGCCGACTTCTACATTGCACAGCGTGTGGGAAGTATTCTTGAAGAACCAAACCAAAGAGGATTGGCTCACTTCCTTGAGCACATGGCTTTCAATGGAAGTAAAAACTTCAAAAATACACCTTCTTCACCAAGTATCGTACATTGGTGTGAGGCACATGGTATTAAGTTCGGTACTAATCTCAACGCCTACACCTCCGTTGACGAGACCGTTTACAACGTCAGTTCAGTACCTGTAAAGCAGGAATCAACCATCGACTCTACCCTACTTATCCTCCACGACTGGAGTCACTACTTGGACCTTGAGGACAAAGAGATAGACAAGGAACGTGGTGTTATTCACGAAGAGTGGCGTACTCGTCGTGCTGGTATGGCTTCACAGCGCTTGATGGAGGAGGCTTTGCCGATTATCTATCGCGGTACGAAGTATGAAGACTGTCTGCCAATCGGTAAGATGGAGATTGTAGACAACTTCCCTTACAAGGCACTTCGTGACTATTACCACAAGTGGTATCGCCCAGATTTGCAGGCTATCATCGTTGTGGGTGATATTGATGTAGACAAGATAGAGAAGAAGATTCAGTCTGTCTTCTCTGCTATTCCAATGCCCGAGAATGCTGCTCATCGTGAATACTTCCCAGTAAGCGACAACGACAAGATGATTGTGGCATCACTAAAGGATTCAGAACAACCTATCATGCTCGTTACACTTTATATGAAGCGTAAGGCTACACCAGATGCAGAGAAGTCTACTGTGAAGTATCAGCGAGACGGATATGTTGACGACTTGGTTTCTTATATGATTGGCGAACGCCTCAACGAGATGCAGGACAAGAATCCAAAACCTTGTTTGAGTGCTTCTGCACGATTGGGGCAGTTCTTGATTAGCCGTACAAAAGATGCCTTTGTTCTTTCTTTCGGTGCTCGTCAGGAAGATGTAAAGGGTTCGTTTGATGCAACTGTGGGAACAATTGAGCAGATTCGCCAGCATGGGTTTACTCCTTCAGAACTCACTCGTGCCAAAGCCTTCCGCCAGAAGGTGATTGACCGCCAATATAATGAGCGTAACGACCGTCGCAACGCTTATTATGTGCGCCGCGCTAAGCAGAACTTCCTCGATAACGAACCAATAACCACCGAAGCTTACGACAAGCAATTGGATGACCAATTCTTTAACGAGGTGACACTCGACGAGGTGAATGCTGCTATGCGTGAAGCTATCACGAATAAGAATCAGGTGCTTGTTATATATTCTCCCGACAAAGCTGGCGTAAATGTTCCCTCAGATGCGCAGTTTGAGCAGATGGTTCTCGATGCACAGGCAAAGACCTATCCTAAGTATGTTGAGAAGAAGTTAGACGATAAGCTGATTGAGACACTTCCTAAGAAAGGACGTATCAAGAGCGAGAAAGCTGGCTTGCATGGAACAACAGAAATCACTCTGAGCAATGGTGTAAAAGTATATTTCAAGAAGACCGACTATCAGAAGGATGCCGTAACACTGAATTTCTTTGCAGAAGGTGGTTCATCCCTCTATCCTGCTAAGGACTTGATTAACACACAGTTTATCTCAGCAGCTGTAAAGGAAGGTGGCGTTGGTCGTTTCAGCGCAACAGAACTTAATAAGTTCTTAGCTGGCAAGACCGTTCGCATCAACGCAGGTGTAGGCAATGAAACGCAGTCTATCAGCGGTAACTCATCTATCAAGGATATCCGCACACTGTTTGAACTTACTTACTTGTATTTTACCAACCTCCGTCGTGATGATCAGGCGTTCCAGTCAGAAGTTAACCGTATGCGCTCTTTCCTCACCAACCGTGAGGCAAGTCCTAACGTTAGCTACAACGACTCTATCGCTGCCATCGTTTATGGAAACTCGCCACGTGTACAACCACTTAAGGCTGCATCGCTTGACAAGGTAAGCTATGACCGTGTTCTCGAGATTTATAAGGAGCGTTTCAGCAATGCCTCTAACTTCAAGATGATCGTCATGGGTAACATTGACATCGCTCAGTTGCGCCCTCTCTTGGAGCAATACATTGCTTCGCTGCCATCAACAGGCAAGAAGGAAACCTTTGCAAAGACTTATCCTGACGTGCGCAACTGCAACGAGACCCACCGCTTTGAAAAGAAGATGAAGACGCCATTGGCGCGTGTAACCGTCTTCTACACATGGGACGAACCTTACACAGCTAAGTCTGATTTAGAACTCGACGTATTCAAGCGTGTATTGTCTATCCCCTATACCGACTCTGTCCGCGAAGAGAAAGGTGGAGTGTATGGTGTGAAACTACAGCAGAGTCTAAGTAAGTCAAGCAACCCTCACGCCATGTTGAAGATTGCCTTTGATACCGACCCAGAAAAGTATAACATGGTTATGCCTATCATCACAAAGCAGATTGAGCATATTGCCAACAAGGGGCCAGAGGCAGTAAGTCTGCAGAAGGTGAAGGAATACCTCTTAAAACAGTATGACCAGTCTTCTGTTACCAACGACTACTGGCTCTACGTGATATACAACCATCTGCGCCATGGAGTTGACTTTGACAAGGACTACAAGGCTATCGTGCACAACATCACAGCTTCCGACATCCAGCGTATTGCCCGCAACCTTATCAACAGCAACCGCCGAATAGAAGTGACAATGCAGTCTGAAAAGGGAATGTAAGCCGTTCTATATTATAGGTTGCACAAAAGTAATCATACTTAAAACAGCCATATCGAAGCAGGAGTGCTTTGATATGGCTGTTCTTCTTTACTATTGGTGTTCGAGAGATTTGGTACTGTCCTATAAAAGTGTGTAAGCTATTCTTCTCTTTTATCCTTGTTATTTTCATTTTTCTTTATTTTCTTCCAACTTTTAAATTGGTATATTTTTCTTTTGTAAGCACTTTTTGGTACTGTCCTATAAAACAATAGTCCGTTAAATATTATGCTGCATCAGCAGCGAAACTAAATATATCATTTATCCTTTCTTTATTTAATGGCGTGTTCGGGTTCTTCTCGAACACGTCAATAATTCGTTGTGCATAGTAGGCATTGACCATCTGCGCTTTAAGTCGACCGATGGACGTGCCAAGTTCCTTGCACATGATTTTGGTCACATTGAGTGCTGTGAATGAAGAGTTGAAAGCAAATTCAAGTTTTCTCTTGTCGCGTGCCTGACAATCGGTAAGACCGAGGAATTGCTTTGCGTCGCGAAAGCAAAACTCCTCTTGGAAACGTGTGGTATAGTACTCCATCACATCGCGTCCACTCATGCTCTCATCCGTAGAGAAGTACAAACGGCGGACACCGTTGGGCAACTCGTGGATGACAATCGACACGACCCTATGCAAGGACTTGCACCACGCCTTGAGCGCATAGGCTTTGCCTTTGGTCTCTCCTAAATCAAGCTCATTGCCTTTGGATATGTCGATGTTCCTTACGTCAATCTTGTCACCTTTGATACGAGGACGGCCGGGCTTTCCCGTGGGTTCCCCATCCCATGTGTAGAACAAGGCTGCGTCATGACGCAAGCGGCTCACAACATGGAAGCCCATCTTCATTACCTTGTCGATGAAAGGTCTTTTGGAGAAGGCTGAGTCAGCGACAAGAACCTTGCAAATACGCTGTAAGGTTACCTTGTCGTCCTCCAACACCTTGGTATACCAGTCGTATAGACTCATCTCTTTTTTCTCCTCCCCTTTTTCCAATGTGGTCTGCACAGCCTTGAGCATCATACACTCATGCAAGTCCACGTCTATCACACCGATGCCGAGGATCTCAAGACCGTGCTTTACCGCACCTGCACAGCCCGACCAAAACGTACCCACGTATGGGGTATGCTTCCCAGCCTTCTTGATGAAGCTTGGATCAATAACGATGGCATTGAGCCCTTTACCCTGCTTGAAGGCGAAAGCACTCAGCCACATATTTATTTCGAGCCAGTTCACGCTGCGCTCTGCCGTCTGCCGATAGCATTGTTCGCCACGCTTTCCATAGCGTCCCATCTGCGTAAAATTACATTTCCTTGGGATGACCATCAAAAGAAAAAGCATTTCCATGACGTTTGTTTGAATACTTTTGTTTAACTTTGCTCCATCTTCAGCACTAAATGCTGCTTTGCAGAGCTTCATATATCGGCTAATCAAGTTGGTTATCAGCATAAACTTTATTGTCTTTTTACATCTATAAAGTTACTGAAATTCAATGAGATAGCCGATTTTATTATGTTATACTTTGTTATATTCTATTGCCTAATTATCTCTTTCTCAGAGACTTATCATGTTTTCTTTCTGCCACAATTCCTGTTGGCTTTTGGGTAAAAGCTTCGCAAACTGCGAAAATTTAACGGACTATTGATAAAAGTGTGTAAGCCCATATTTTTATTATCTTTGTATTTGGATATAAACTAAGATAAAAAATTATTGCTGTCCGGTAAAAATAAACTGAAAGTTCTGTATCTCTTTATTCATCGGTGTTGCAGCCGTTTTACTTATCCAGGGGCTTGGTTTTTAGTTTTAAACTGTAAGCATTATAAAATGCGCTTATATTGACAAGGAAAGCCCTATAATAACCAAATAAATTAATGAAATCATAAGTTTAAGCCTATTTTATCTAACACAGATAACTCCAAAAAAGTTTTATCGGACACCAATAATAAAAAATGGAACTTACACACTTTTATAGGACAGTACCGAGTAACAAAGAAACAAGGCGAAGAATGTTTTAATCCTGATCTTCGCCTTGTTTAAAATCCATATCAATGATGACCATTACGAATTTTGTCCATTAATGCAATAGTCGCTAACACAGAAATTATAAACACAAGACAAATTAGTTAATCATCATATTCTAGTTGAATCAAAGTTAGAATATCATTAAAGTGTTTCTGCTGTTCTTGATTTAACTCTCTCATAAAAAGGTCTATGCAATTTTGAGTCTCCGAGGAGAATACCTTTATTTGATGCTTTTTATCTTGAAAATCAGAACATGTAGAGCTTGGGAGGGTTTTATGTCCTTTATTCATTAACTTAGCAAACCTGCAACTCTGCCCCAAATCAAATTCAACATCAATCAACAGATTATACTTCCCTTTAGTTAAAGTATTTTGCCTATCAATATGTACTATCTTTCCTCTGCCAAGAGGCTCGAAATAAATAGATTCATTTAAGTCAAAGTTATCATCAGTTATAGTATTGATTGATTTTAAGCCCAGATAATTTTGAACTTTCTCTTTTACTACACGATTCTCAGATATTTTCAAAAGTCTAACAGCAACCTTGTCAAGGTAATCAGAATCTTGAATTAATTTATATCTATCAGGAATAATAGAAGTACCGTGTAGTGAACCTATTAATCCACCTACGAAAGCAGCAATGCTATCAGTGTCAGTTCCAATCAAGTTAACAGCTTGTTCTATACCCCTTATCGGTTCATTATGATATTTACAACAAAGAAAAATACCAGCAATTACAGTAGAAGTTCCTGAACCCTTTGTATCCAAATTATAGCAACCTAATATGCGGAGAGCTGTTTCGTCATCTATATTATGATTCAGGCATTTGTAAATATTGCGCAAATACTGTTGTGTCTCGTCAAGTACTACTTGGTATTGATCTGTGAATGATATTTGGGCTTTACTATTCCATTCATTTTCCCAACTATCAAAATCATGTTCCTTAATAAAAGGGATTGAAAGCTTTTGATGAATGTTTTTTCCAAGCTCAGTTAAGTATGTTTTATAAGAAAAGTGTTCAGGAAGAAATTTTAGAATTGTATGAACTGCATAGCCATAAAGCATTGCACCAATAATCGCCCTTGGGTGACCATGTGTCACAATACTGTTTGCAAAAATTTCTTTCTTGATTTTATCAATGTCTCCAAAATTTGCAAGAGCAATAGGAAGAATACGCATTGCTGCTCCATTTGCACCACTTTCTCTGTAGTCAATCGTTATGGTGCCAGCCTTATAGGTGAAAAAATTATTATTCCATTTCGCTGATTTCCGTTCAATTTTTCTCGCGGCATTTTTTATGGTTCTACCTGCTCCACGAGCATACAAAATCCAACTTGGTAATTCTACTTTAGAAAAATATTCACGATCAATAGCACCATTTCCCATAATAGACCTCGCTACAGAAAGCATTAGTTGGGTATCGTCGGAATATGACCCTTTTTTTAATTTATCTATGTATCCATTGAACTTTCCACCAACTTTCTTTTCCCAATCATAAAAATTAGAAACATGAACTGTCCCGTATTTTGACTTTAAGGTATCAGAGTTCCTTTCAAATTCTGTTATCCAGCCAAGGGCATCCCCAATTGCAGCAAGTTTTATTGCTCCTTTATATTTGGTTTCAAGTTTCATAATGTTCTATTTGGTGAAAAAATCTCCATATCAACAACAAAATTACTTGTATCAAACTCTGACAATGCAGCTTTAGCAGATGCAAAACTTTCTATAGAATTAAAACATACTTCAATAATACTCTCAACAGGTATATCCTTTTTTACCAGAACCTCAGCTTGGACATTCGTTGGGTACTTTGAATTAATTTTGCCACGAATGCCATAGGGTATATTAATACTATTTGCAAATAGCATTTTAAATTTATCCAGGTCTCCCGTTACCCCTATAGCCTTTGCAACATTTGATGCAGCATTTGTTACTGAAAATTTCGTTTCCTTTTCATAGATATATTTTGGATCAATTTTCAAGATGCACCAATCTATCGTCATATCATCTTTAGTTCTCTCCTGAAATTTTGAAAAGAGGAACGTATTTGGTCCCGAAATGGATAAATTGATAAAGCCTTTATCATCGCATCTAACGTTATCAGTAAATTGGGCATAGTCCAATATGTCGAATTGCTCAATATCTAAATTTTCGAGAGTTTTTCTTGACATCAGCTTGCCTTGTTCTAGTATACTATAAAGATTAATAGTTGGTGTAAAGTGTATCAGAAACTCTATTCCTCGTTTTGATATTTCTTCTTGAAAATATATGTAGTCCGCTTTTTTATCCATAACTAGAAAGGTAAGTAATCATCGTTTAAAGCACATTCTGAAGGAAGTGTTGATACTTTATTTAGAAAATTTGCATCAATTTCGGCAATGTATCTTGATGGATTATTCTTATCACCTATTAGAAAGAGAATATTTCTTGCTCTAGTCATACAGGTGTATAATAGCCTCCTTTCAGTAGAAATATGAAATTCGTCATCTGTCTCGATAAATCCTGAAGGATAAGGAATTATTTCATCTGTCAAATCCATAATAAACACATTATCAAATTCCAACCCCTTCACGGAGGACATAGTGCTGATTTTAATACTATCACTTTCGTATCTTACGGGCTGGTTTGATCTTACACGTTCTGTTTGAAAGCCATTAGTGTTAAGATAATGTTGAATTCTATTTACACCATCATTTGTTCTGTGCAAAACTATTGTGCTAATTATTTTCCCTGTATTTTTTAGGTTTTGCAGCTCATCTTTCAAATAAGCAAGTTGTTCCTCAAAACTTCCTAAAAGGGATAATGTAGGTTTTTCACCACCTGAAAGAGCTGTTTCAACTACTGTGAATTCCGATTTGTCTTCTTCATTTTCCAATAAAGAAAGCGCAGCCCTTGCAATGTGTACAGAATTCCTGTAATTCTTTTTAAATTCTATAGTTCTACCACCACGAACATTTAGACCAACTTCAGACCAAGTAAAGCCACTTTTATAAATTCTTTGAGCAGCATCTGCTATGATTGATATACTCTCTGTTTCTTGAGAGACCAACTTCGAAATAACTAGAATTTGAGCTTTGTTTAAATCTTGAGCTTCATCAATAATTATATGAGTGAATGGCGGCTCCCAAGATGAATCGTTTTCAATTTTTTGTAAACTAATTATCGCATAATCATCAAAATCTTTTTTTCCTCTATTTTTCAACTCTTCACTGTACATTGTGTAAATACTCCATATTGTTTCTTTATCACTTGCAGTAACTCTGTCTGATATACCTCTTCCAATACGCTTTGCTTCTAAGTACTCCGTTCTCGAATTGAAAAGTTTACCCTTTATCCACGAAATCTCTTCTAGAAAAAAATCTGAGCTTTTATTTAGTAGGTTTGAGTTTATTACTTTCCCCGATCTTTTTATATTCTCTATAATATTGATTTGTTCTGGTTTCAGAATAGTGGTATCGTATCCAATTCCAGCAAAGCGATAAGCCCAACTGTGGAAATTCACAATGGTAACATTTAACCCATCTGGAGTTTTAGGATTTATTTCGTCAGTGTCTTTTTGATATCCACCATTTATATAAGGACTTACTGCTTTTATGTAGGCTGCTAATGTCTTGTTAAAAGTAAAAATAGCTATCTTTGCTTCTTTAAAAAGTGTATTTTGAGTTTCTAATAGGTGCTTTGCTCTGTATAGAGCGACTGTAGTCTTACCACTGCCTGCTACACCTTTTATTTGAATGGGCTTTGTCGGAGGAAGAAACAAAACTCTTTTCTGCTCTCCTTTTAGGATAATCTTTTTTAGCATTCTAATTACTTTTAAACCTTAATTCCGCAGCATAAATTCTTGTAAGAACTCCAAGTGTCTGAGAAACAAAGTTCTCAAAACACTTGGATATGTCAGAAATTTCACCTATCTTGGTGCTACAAACATAACAAGTAAGCAAAAAACTGACATGACAAAGGTAGCAATTAAAAACGAGAATATCACTTCTTTCGGTGGAATTTATCATATCATGGACGTTTTCTCAAAGCTGGGCTTTGAAAAACTTACCAAATCTGTATTGGGCAGACGTGGAAGTAGTGGCAAAGCATTCAGCCATGGAAGTATTTTCGGCTCTCTCTCCTTCAGCTACCTTTGTGGTGGAGAATGCCTTGAGGACATCAATGTGCTTATAGGGCAGTTCAGACAGAGACCTGATACGCTATTACCCGGTGCCGACACTGTAGGGCGCGGACTAAAGGAGCTTGCCGAGAAGAATATTGTCTATAAGAGCGAGACCTCCGACAAGTCGTATAGTTTCAACACGGCAGAAAAGTTGAATACCTTACTTTTACGAGTGATACGGAGGATGGGGCTTATAAAGGTGGGCAGTCATGTTGACTTAGACTTTGACCATCAGTTTATTCCAGCCCACAAGTTCGATGCAAAGTATTCCTACAAGCAGGATTTTGGCTATTTCCCTGGTTGGGCTTCCATTGGGGGAATCATAGTCGGAGGTGAGAATCGTGACGGAAACACCAATGTGAGATTCCATCAAGAAGACACGCTCTGTCGCATTATGGACCGTGTAACCTCAGAACTTGGTGTGGTAATAGAGCGTTTCCTTGCTGATTGTGGGTCGTTCTCAAAGGAAATCATCCAAACCGTAGAGCAGCGCTGCAACACGTTCTATATACGTGCTGCCAACTGTGGCAGCCGATGCGAGGACTTCCACCAGCTGAAAGAATGGAAGAGCGTTGAGGTTGGTTATGAGAGATGCGATGTCACATCCATCAGCATGGACAACCTCATCGAAGGAAAGTCATACAGGCTTGTCGTACAGCGAAGTCCTTTGAAAGACAAGGATGGCAGGGAGCAGACGGATATGTTCGGAGTAATATACACATACCGCTGTATCCTTACCAACAACTGGACATCTACTGAGAAAGACATCATTACATTTTATAATGAGCGTGGAGCAAGCGAAAAGAACTTCGACATACAGAACAATGACTTCGGCTGGTCGCATCTGCCCTTTTCCTTTATGGCTGAGAACATGGTTTTCATGATGGTTACCGCCATGCTGAAGAACTTCTATCTCTATCTCATCCGTCATATCAGCGAAAAGGTCAAGCCATTGAAAAAGACAAGCAGACAGAAAGCCTTTATCCTACATTTTGTCAGCGTGCCAGCAAAATGGGTGCGAACTGGAAGGCAGAACGTTCTGAACCTATATACAAATAAAACATACTACTCTGAGGTCTTCCTTGAATAAACAGCATTTTTTTGTGGTTTTTCATACTTCCCCATTGGTTTGGGTGGGGGATTTCATGACTATGCAAGAACCAAGAACCCCAGAAAATTCCCATATCAATGGATAAATCCCAAAAATGTCACTTCAATATATAAAAGTACCTCACAAGGAATAATGCTGCGGAATTGAGGGTGTGTATAAATTCCACACGACCTAACATTTAGACGATAAACTAACGGCTTATATTATATACGAAAAGACAAAAACAGCAAAAATCAACAAAAAGGTTGTAGCACTACAACCTTTTCTCAAACATTTTTCATAATTTTGCGATATATTTAAAATAAATATGTCAGTATGAAGTATCTAAATATAAAGAAGGCATTGGCTGCTTGGCGCGATATTCAGCCATTGTCAGAGAAGGACAGGGATAGGCTCAGCCGCCGCTTCACCGTGGACTTCAACTATAATAGCAACCACATTGAGGGCAACACACTGACTTATGGTCAGACCGAGATTCTTCTGCTATTCGGCAAGGTGATTGGCGAGGCTGACATAAGGGACGTGCACGAGATGACGGCAAGCAACGTGGGGCTGCAAATGATGACAGAAGAGGCTGCTGTCAAAGAAAAGCCTTTGACACAAAACTTCATCCGCACACTGCACAGAACACTGCTTCGTGAAAACTACACCGTTTACCGCAATCTGCCTGGTGGTGTGCAGACAAATTATGTGATACACGCAGGTCAGTATAAGACGCGCCCCAATAGTGTGATAACAAGGTATGGCGACCGCTTTGAGTACGCTTCGCCCGAAGAAACGCCGGGGCTGATGTTTGACTTGGTGAATTGGTACAATGAAGCCGAGAAGAAAGGGGAACTTTCAGCTATCGAACTGGCGGCATTGTTCCACTATCGTTATATACGCATTCACCCCTTTGAGGATGGCAATGGACGTATCGCCCGTTTGATGATCAACTTCATTCTCACACGCCACAATTATCCGATGATTGTTGTGCGCAGCCGCAAGAAGAGCGAGTATCTGGAAGCGTTGCATCAGTCTGACCTTGAAGTCGGCCCTGTGCCGAGCGACGGAGCACACGCCAACATTGGCGATATTCGTCCATTCCTCAAATATTTCAATGAGCTTGTGGCAACAGAGGTTTATAACGATGTGCTCTTCATCAGCGAAAAGAATGAAAATATTTGGTGGTATGACGGCGAAAGAATTTCTTTCCGCTCGCCTAACTACACCAAAATATTGAACGCCATGCGCACACAGCCTACGTTGACTCTGAACGACATGAAAGAGGAAACAGGTATTAGTGTGTCAGCTATCCAAAAACTGTTGGATAAACTGCTTTCTAAAAAGTATGTGGAGCGTGGTGAGAAAGATGGAAGCTGGAGAGTCTTTCTTACCCAGTAAACACGCAAAAAGGTTGCATCACTACAACCTTTTCTCAAACATTTAGTCTGCTACTGGGTAGAACACTCCTTTGATTAACTGCGACATTCCGTTTTCTGTGAATGTCGCAGTTAGCTTCTCGCAGATGTAACTTTTGCCTCTTATTATCCCAAGTTAACCAGCAAAAATATTTTTCATAAACTTTCGGGATGCTTTGTGTAGTATCAACTTTATAAATGATTGATAACCAAGTATAGGGTATTGTAATATTGGTTAGTATAGGGATAAGTTGTTTGTAGAATACGGAGAGATATGGTAATGATAGGTATAATATGTGTTTGTCTTTCCTACATACTATGTCCTCTTTGTTAGACCATTGATCCAGGAAAGTCATACCATGTAAGCAATAAGCCTTTATTCAGTTTCCTATCTATGCATTTAACGGAAGAACCAAAGCATTTCCCAGTGAAAACAATTTTGCTGTCACTAGTGTCACCCTAATTCATTAGTTAACTTATTATGTAACAGTAGGATTACACGAAATGTTAAATGTGACAGCAAAACGAAATTAAAATTATTCGTGGAATAGTGTGTATAAATTCCACACGACCTAACATTTAGACGATAAACTAACGGCTTATAAGTAGATGTTGAAAATTAGTTTATATAATACTTTTTGTGTATCTTTGTGCGGACATATAAAAGAAGTACAACTATCGGAAAGATTAAAATTATAGAACTGACAGACAAAGAGCGTCTTCAGTTGGAGGAGGGCTTCCGTCGTGGTAAGAGTCAGAAGCTGCAAGAACTCGTACAACAGGAAAAGAACGGTCTCATAGCCCTTTACTATGGTGATGAGAGTCATGTCTGCACGGATGGGTATGTGCCATACGTTTGGCAGTTCTGCGGTGAAGATGTCTACATCCCCTCTGAGAAAGATCTCCGGCTCAATATATTCGGTATGATAGACCGCAGGAATAGATATGAGGGATTCACTACGACAGAGAACATGACTGCAGATAAGGTCGCTAACTTTCTTGACCGTATGTCTCTCCGTATCAGCAAAAGAACCTTTGTAGTCCTTGACAACGCAAGTGTACACAGATGCAGGCTTATGCGGGAGCTTCGTCCCCTATGGGAGAAGCGGGGGCTGTTTCTTTTCTTTCTCCCTCCTTATAGCCCACATCTTAATATTGCCGAGACTCTTTGGCGCATCCTCAAGGGGAAATGGCTCAGACCTGTGGATTATCTCTATACAGATGCCCTGCTCTATGCCACCAACAGAGCCTTGGCGGCAATCGAGTCTGGACTCAAAATCAATTTTAAACATGTAGCTTAGTATAAATTAATTCTTACGACCTACTTATAAGAAGATTATATTGTGTGTACTTTTCTTTTTTGGTCTTCCGGAATTTGGAGTGATGGTTTTATGTTTTTCAGGTTTCTTAATGATAAATAAGTATTGTAAACTCTTAAATATAAGCTCTTTGTAGTGTGGATGTCCCATGTTAGCTAAGTATAGATTTTGTAGTCTTTATTTTAGCACTTTACATTCTTTAGTATTCAGTAAATAAAGGGATGTAAAAGAATAGAACTCCCAAAAAGGTGTTGATAATCAGATATTAACGATATCACTCCAAATTCCGGAAGAACCTCTTTTTTCATACCTTTGCGTGGTGAGTTCTAACCCTTTTGAAGTTTTGATACTTGCAGTTCCTTGAAGATAAAAGAATTTTGCAGATAAATAAAGTTAATATAGCAAATGAATAAACGTACTATCGTTAGCATTGTCTTTTTATGTCTTTCTGTGACTTCATTTGCGCAGAAGGCGTTCGTTATTTGGGATAAAGCAAATAATATCCCAGTGAGCAGAGCAAGTGTATATACCACCTACATGGGGAAAGTGAGGAGTACGTTTAGCGACCAACAAGGGAGAGTTGTTGTGGATTTTGCTTTTGATAATCTGATGATCTCGCATATAAACTATCAGAAAGAAAGCGTGAAAGTATTGTCTGATACACTGTTTATGGAGCAAAGTATGCAGTTGCTTTCGGAAGTTGTCGTGAGTCCTACAGGCGAGCCAGTATGGATTAAACCCATGTTGATGGATTTTATTAAGACGAAAGCAAAGAGGTATGAAGGTAATGGAATACTACGATATGAGTATCAGACACAGAATGTGGGCGATACGGTGTTATATCGCTTTGTAAGTAATGGACTGATAAGAAAGAAGAGATACTTTGAAATCTCTCCCTTGGAGAATGTTATCACCTTTAAGGATAAGTCAGCTGGTTGTGACTATAGTAACCTTAAAAATACGCTTTACCATGACTTTGTTTCTGATATGGATGAGAACTTTGTGAAGGAACATCGGTTCTATGTGGATAATGAGTCTGAAAGCTTGGGTGTCAATGTGGTAAGACTCCTATTCAAGTCGAAAAAAGATTGGAAAGATTCGGGTTATTTATGTATAGATACCCTACAAAATGTCATCCTCAGAGCAAAACGTTCTACGGGATTGGCTTATAATGTGCAGCACCGTACTAATGCACTTGTGCGCTCAACAATCAATGCTATATACGGACATCAATATAAGGACTGGCAGATTGATGTTGAGGCAGAGTATCGCTCATTGGATAACTCCTTTTACCTAAGTAGTTGTCGCTATTCTAATTATATTCAGGAAGAGTTTGACGGAAAGAAGAAAAAAGGTGTTGAAGTTTATAATGTTACCTCAATTTATGAGGCACAACCTTGTCAGAAAAATAAGATGAGTGAAGGAACAGAATTTCTTTTATTGCCCCAACCTTTTGCAATGAAGATTATTATGAGCAAAAAAGAAAGAAGACAAGAGGAGTCATTGCAGGATGTGAAGAAAGAATATAACGTTTATTGAATCCAGTGTGAGAATTTATTAAGGGCTCCATAGGGCAATAAAAGAAAGATGTAACGATTCAGGGATATGGCGTATAAATTATAGTTGATTATCAGTATGTTAGATAAATAGATACATGCGAATTCTGGTAAAGCATGTCATTTCGGACTTTTTGGGGGTTCTTCCGTTAAACGCATAGACATTTTTTCGTATAGCTTTAATGGTAAACCAAAGATATAGATTAAACAAATAGACAACCAAGATAGTCTTGGCTGTCTATTTTATTCACTCTTCGACACTGATAACCATTTCTTTTTAAAACGTCAAAAATTTGTAGATAGGATGTTGAAAAATCATTACATAAATTCATATAAAACACCTAAAAGAAAGCAGAAAAATACGTGTAAAAAGCGAGATTGCAATCAACAGTAAATCAATTAGTTATGAAGTGGTGTAAGAAAAGGTGCTTAATTAGACTTCAAAAGGGCGTTAATAAGGCGCTTAAAGGGCATCTTTTGCAAGCTTAAAGGGCGTCTTCAAGAAGTCAAAAGAGCACATATTGATTTTGAGTCGTGGGAAAATAGTTTACAAATATCAGCTAATAAGGGAAAGGTTGTTTGTGTAAGACAGGTAGACGTCGCACCTAATTAGATTAATCATGTAGATTATCCCCCATTCTAAAACCATCTAATTGGGAGTAATCATACCTTCATTATAGATTTACCCCAAATTTCTGAAGAGCTATAAGAAGACCTTTAAGTTATGTTTCCTGTCATATCTGTCATTTTGTGTTGGTGCTTAACTCGTTGGTTTATAATATAGTTGCGTGAAATGTTAAATGTGACAGCAACTAAAAACAAAACTATTTTCATAATAAATAGGTGTTTTTTTATTCATGAAGATAATTTGGTGAAGTAGAAGTGTCTTTTTCTTGTTCTAACTTTGCTATCTCATTGGTTTGTGTTATCTTTGTAGCATAATGATAGATAGACCGACTGTAGATAGGATTATGAATGCGTCGAATATCGTTGAGGTAGTCAGCGATTTCGTTTCTTTACGCAAGACGGGAACAAGCTATAAAGGTTTGTGCCCTTTTCATGATGACCGTACACCATCGTTTTCCGTTAGTCCTGTGAAAGGTGTTTATAAATGCTTTTCGTGTGGTGCGGCGGGTAATGCTGTGAAGTTTATCATGGAGCATGAGCAGATGACTTATCCTGAAGCCTTGAAGTGGCTTGCGAATAAGTATCATATTGAGGTGCATGAACGAGAACTGACGAATGAGGAAAAGCAGCAGGAGAATGAACGAGAATCAATGTTCTTGGTCAATGAGTGGGCTGCAAAGTACTTTAATGATATCTTGCACAACGATGTTGATGGTATGGCTATTGGTATGCAGTATTTTCGCAGCCGTGGTTTTAGAGATGATATCATTCGTAAGTTTCAGTTAGGTTTCTGTCTGTCGAGCCGTCATGCCTTTGCTGATGCAGCCTTAAAGGCAGGTTTTCAAAGAGATTTTCTTATAAAGACAGGTCTTTGCTTCGAGCGTGAGAATGGAGAACTTATCGACCGCTTCAATGGACGTGTGATGTTCCCATGGGTGAGTGTGAGCGGTAAGGTGACAGCCTTTGGTGGTCGTCTGCTGGATTCTCGTACAAAGGGCGTTAGTCAGAAGTATGTCAATTCTCCCGATAGCGTTATCTATCATAAAGAGAGAGAACTCTATGGTATCTTCCAAGCAAAGAAAGCTATTGCCAAGCACGACCTTGTTTATATGGTAGAGGGATATACAGACGTTGTCTCTATGCACCAGTGTGGTATTGAGAATGTCGTAGCCAATAGTGGTACGGCGTTGTCTGTACATCAGATTCGACTCTTGCGTCGCTTCACTTCCAATATCGTTTTGCTCTATGATGGTGACGAAGCTGGTCAGCATGCCGCCCTTCGCGGTACGGATATGCTATTGGCAGAGGGGATGAATGTGAAAGTGTTGTTGCTTCCTGACGGTAAAGACCCTGATGAGTTCGCACGTAGTTATAGTGCGGATGATTTCAGAAAATATATTGAAGATAATCAGACAGACTTCATCGTCTTTAAGATTAACGTACTATTAAAGGGTGTCACTGATCCGATTAAGCGTTCAGAGGCAGTTGGCTCAATAGTGCAAAGTATTTCTGTTATCAAAGACCCGATACTTCGTGATACCTATATCCGTGAGTGTGCGAATCGTACAGGTGTGTCAGAGCGTACATTGATGGAACAGATGAATCGTAATATCTATTCCAATCGTGAACAGCAGACACGTGAACAACAGACACGTGAACAACAGCAACATCGTACAGTAGTCATAGAGGAGCAACAGAGAGAAGAGGAGGTGGATACATCTACTCAATTGGCATCAAAGGTAGAAGAGATGCTTATTCAGGCTGTTATCAAGGATGGCGAGAAGGTTATCTTCCGTGATGTGAAAGATGAGAATAGCGGAGAGACATATAACTTGACCGTAGCACAATACATTGCTTATGACCTTGGAAGCGATAATCTTGGTTTCTCAAATGAACTTTATACTAAGATACTGCAGGAGGCTGTAGAGCATTGTGGTGAAGAAGGTTTCAAGGCTGAAGAGTATTTTACACAGCATGCAGACATCAATATTGCATCTGTAGCAGTGAGATTGAGCGTAGATCGTTTCCAACTTGCAGAGAGTCTGCAAGTGAAAGAAACAGAACAAACACTGCGTGACCGTGTCATACATCTTGTAGCTGATTTCCGTTTAGAATATGTTTCTTCCCACTTGAAAGAATTGAATGAACGACTTCTGCAGGTGAAAGATCCGCAAGAGATGCAAGAAGTTATGAGTGAGATAATGAGGACACAGAACCTTCGTAATGAATTAGCAAAAAAAACAGGAGGTAATATTCTGGTATGATGAATATGATAAGAAACTTATTCAAACCATCACTTCGTCTCTCAGACCTTGATTTAGGTGAGAATAGAAGGATTGTCTCAAAGGCATTGAAGGCACTCAACTGTACTGGGGAATGGAGAAAAGAGGGTGAAGCTGCAATTGTTCGTTATACATTTCAGAGTGGACATTTTGGTATTCGTATTATCGGTAATTGTCCACAAGTGGAATTGTCATACCTCTTCTTTGCTGAGGCTGAGATGAAAGATATAAATATTGTACGCCATGTGTGCAATCACTTTAATCTTAATTCTACCGGTCCACGTTTTAGTTATACTATCAATGAGGAAACAAATGTCATAGACTTGCATATCCTGACGGCTCTTCTATTAGATGAAGACCGTGCCCAAGATATTCTTTCTTCGGCTATGGTCGATATGTTTTTATGGCAGAATTCTTTTATTAGAAGTCTGACTGATGTGAAGAAGGAAGCAAAAAGTTCGGCTACGAGTGATTTGGAATGGTCTGAGAAGGAAGTTGCGCGTGATTTCTTTCTCCTTCGAGAACAGGAATTAAGACATCAGAAGAAAGGTGCAGAGTGGCGTCAGAATGATAAGGAAGCTGCAACTTTGAAGCAGTGGATGGATAAGGTTTTTGGTTTGGTGGATGTTGTCTTCTCTGAGTTGACTGTGGTAACAGATACCGTAACAGTTATCAACGACCGTGAATCTATAGCATCCTATAATCTGTCCGACACTCTGATAGTAGATGGAGCGTTTGTTCGACAGAAGGCAATGCTCGACCTTGTATTCTTCCTCCCAGCTCATCCGACGACTCGTCGTCGTATGACTTTTAGTATTCAGCAGGCTGATGGTTGTGAAGATGTGCTTTACTATCAGGTAGTTGCTACATTGTTGCCATTGCCATCAGGGATTGGTAGACCCCTTCATTCGAAGGAAGTACAGGTGCAGTCGCACTCTGTCTTGTTGGCATACGACCTTCGCTCAACAAAGCAGTTGCAGGATGAGTTCGTTTATATGTGGAAGGAGGCTAAGAGTAAGGTAGCTAATGGTGAGGAGAACCAACTAACCGAAGAGCAACGATTGATTGCCAATGTAGAGAGTGTGGATGCTGCTCGCTTTGTTTATCGTAGTCGGACTCTTCATCGTCAGAAGCGTTACTATGAAGCGATTTCTTGTTTGGAGAACGCTTACCGCCTTTTGAATTCTAATATAGATAAAAAGAGTCTGGAAGAACGGAACCTCTTCTTAGAGGTCTGCTATATGTTAGGCTTCTGCTATAATGAGTTGCAACAGTATGATAGGGCTTATTACTACCTTACGTTTGTAACAGGAGTTAATCGTACTCTTTATGCTGAGGAGTATGTTAACTGTATGATTTATTTGGGTGATTATCGTTCGCTGATGACCATAGACGGAATCTTGGAAGACTTACATAATTCTATTGTTGAAGATGAAGAAGGCGAAGTCGAGCAATCGGTGCACACTTTTCTACAGTTTCTTTACCGACGAAAGGCTTATGTGTTGGTAGAGTTGCATAGGTTTGATGAGGCGGAAGAAATGCTTCGTCAGATGATTGATGACCCGGAGTCAGGTGACTTTGCATTAGACGAGTTAGCGTATATTCAGCAGTTACGAGAGAAGGATAAGACTGGCGGAACAGTCGAATCGAATAGTTAGTGGAAAGGAGAATATAGATGATTTATGTTCATTGGGCATTCTTAGCAGTCTACGTTGTTGTCATCATTATAGTGATGGTACGCGTATTGATGGATAACCGACAGCCAGCCAAGACAATGGCGTGGATGTTGGTGCTAACGTTTATCCCAATGTTAGGTATCATTCTTTACTTCTTCTTCGGTCAGACTACACGTAAAGAACGTAAGATATGGCAGTATAGTATGGACCAGCTGACAAAGCATTCCATGTTGGAGTTTGTAGAACAGAAGCGTCTTCATCTGCCTAATGAGTACCGAGAACTCATCAAACTCTTCATGAATCAGAACTGGGTCTTACCATTTAAGAATAACGAAACAGAGATTTATACTTCTGGATACGAGTTCTTTCCTTCTTTGTTAATGGAGATTGGTAAGGCTGAACATCATATCCATTTAGATACCTTTATTATTGCCAGTGACCCCTTGGGGCAGATTGTTGCTGATGCTTTGATTGATAAAGCACGACAAGGAGTTGAGGTACGTGTTATCTATGATGATGTAGGTTCTTGGAAAACAAAGAATCGTTTCTTTGACCGTATGCGTGCTGAGGGAATAGAAGTATATGCCTTCATGCCTGTACGCTTCCCAATCTTTACCAGTAAGGTGAACTATCGTAATCATAGAAAGATATGTGTCATAGATGGTGAAGTTGGTTTTATCGGTGGTATGAATATCGCCAATCGCTATGTGAAAGGGATAAAGAAATTAGCTTGGCGTGATACACATGTTAAGATAACTGGTGCTGCGGTATATGGTTTGCAACGTGCCTTCTTGGTAGATTGGTTCTTTGTGAGTCGTGAGTTGATAACCGACCATGTTTATTATCCGGTCAGTAAGGTTGCTGAGAATGATAGTCTTATTCAGATTGTCACCAGTAGTCCAACAAGTTTATGGCCAGAGATTGAGCAAGGATACGTAAGAGTACTTACCAGTGCGAAGCAATATGTCTATATGGAAACACCTTACTTCCTGCCTACTGACCCAATCCTCTTTGCTATGCGTACTGCAGCCTTGTCGGGAGTAGATGTAAGACTGATGATTCCTTACGAGACAGACACTAAGATAGTGGAATGGGCTTCACGCACTTATGTCTTAGCAACGGTGAAAGCGGGAGTAAAAGTTTATTTATATAAGGCTGGCTTTAATCATTCAAAACTTCTTGTTGCCGATGATAGTATAGCAACGATTGGTTCTACTAATGTTGACTTCCGTAGCTTTGAGAATGACTTTGAAGCAAATGCTTTCTTCTATGATAAGAAAATAGCATTAGAAGTAAAGGATATCTTCTTAACAGATCAAGAAGAGTGTGTTGCTTTGGAAGATGTACGAAACCTTACACATCGTTCCTTCTTACAACGCCTTTGGGAATCAATGGTAAGACTTTTGAGCCCACTGTTTTAAAAGGGGCAAAGGGTTTACAGTTATAATTCTTCCTTTTTAAAAACAGTATCTTTACACCTCTTCTTTGTAGAAAGGCGACTGAAGATGAGATAGTTTTCTTTCAATTTATTCTTTTATTCTACTTTTTCTTTTTACCTTTGTGCCGTGAAACAATTAGCAATGACATATCCAGCCAATTCAGCGCAGCAAAGAAACTTTGATTTCTTTGCCTTTTTTAGTGCTTTATATTTGGTAGTTTCAGATATTTTGCTAACGCACACGCACACAGGCGCTACTAGCGTTTAATCATTCTTTTTTTCTTCCATTCTACGCGCGCGCGAAGCGTGGTGTAACCCTTGTAAACAAAGGACTTCTAGGAGTTTCCTTTGTTCGCTTTTTTGTGTCTTTTTGTCAAGAAGCAAAGAAGCAAAATAAGATTGGAAGATTTATGCTGATTTCGTATTTATGGTTATTCTTTTGCTATATTTTTCTGCAAATTTTGTGATGGGCGTTTGCCAATAATAGTAATAACTCAATAGAAAGATAGTTTCTTATTTTTGTAGCAATACAATATATTTTTTAATGAATCAATTATGGAGAAAAAACAATTAAAAAAGAAAAAGTATGAAAGTCCTAGGATTGGGATATTTCATTATGTATCGGACACTTCTCTCATGGAAACGTCATTTCCAAATGATGGTGGTCATACCAAAGCTGGTGACGACGGTCAGTCTCTTAATGCTAAACAAGCATTATTCTTTGAGGAAGATACAAAGGAAAGTGAAACCCATAATCAGTGGGATTCTAATTAATCAGAAAGTTTAGAATTTAACAAACAAAAAGATGAAGTTAAAAACATTATTATTATTAGCTTTTGTAGCTCTGATTTCCTTTACGGGATGTGCTGGAGATGAGGTTACAGCGAATCAGGATGAAAAACAGGGTATGACAGCATTTGTAGTTGAAGAGAATGCCTCTCCTGTCACACGTACTACTGCGGAATATGACGGTAGTGGAATTAATTTTTTCTGGACACCCTATGATTTCATTTGGGTTAATAACTCAGCAGCTTCACCAGCTTTACAAATGAATGCTCGGAATGACATTCCGTCTACTGGTAAGGCTGCTAAAGCGAAGTTCTGGTTCAATGGAAATTTTACGGCTAGCAGTTATCCTCTCCGTTATACTACAGGAACTGGTAAGGGAGACGAGGTCAGAATATCTTCCTATCAGATACAAAAAGAACCGAATGATGCTTCGCATTTTGGGTCCTCTGGAAATTGCGGAACAGCAACTGCGCATAATGCCAATGGGGTCTACAAGTTTATATTAGATCATAAAGCATCTTACATTACTTTCCTACCTTATTCAACTGATGGATCTATTAAGGAGACGATTATACAAAAGATAAAGGTAGAGGCAAATAAGGCTATTGCTGGTACCTATTCCTTTGATGACAATGGATTAGATACTACGTCGCCCACGGGTTCTTCAAATGATATAACTTTAATGCTGAAGGTTAATTATTATGATGGATTTCCAGTACCATCATCTCCGTCTGCTACCACAAATGCAGCATTGATGGTTATTGCTCCAGGTACTTATAGTAGCCTGAAAGTGACTTATACAATCTATGATCCCGAAACTACGGTGAGCGGAGATATTGTAAAAGAGTATAGTAATGTCACATTTATAGCCGGGAAGAACAAAAAGATTAGTACTGATCTTAAGGTGCCAATAATGGGAGACGATTTCTATATGTGGGATGCACAGCAGGAAGCTTGGGCTGGATTTAAAATGTATCAGTCATTTAAGAAGAATGCACCGGATAGTCATTATCCATCAAGTAAGACAAGCGACCCTCTACGTTGGTATAATGATGCAGCTGGTAATCCTGTGGCTGCAAACACGGCAAAAGACTGTCCTAACTTCAATGAAACCCTGTGGTATATCTTGAAGGGTGATCCTCACTTAGTAAGTGGTCTTTGCTCCATGAGAGGTCATTTGTTTTATATGGATGGTGTATGGTTCAAGAAGAAAGCAAATATTCCTGGATTCCGTTCTGATGAGGGACCTGCTCCTTATAACTATGACTATAGGTTATCATCTAACGAACTAGGGAGTACAATGGACCACCCTGCAACATTGGGAGAACCTTCCAACAAGGCTGATTATTTCTTTGTAGCCGCTCCTCGTTTTGGCTATTCATACAGCGATGGAGGAATAGCTTCGTCTTTAGGAGGATTTGGAACCAATGATGGAAATCCAACCATTTGGGGTACTGTCTTCTGGACAAGTACGGGTAACAGCAATTTTGGTCCTCGAGCCTATGGTATCATGCTGAATCCTTCTGTTCCTTCTGTTCGTACGGAAACTTGGGGTCGCGGTAATGCTGCCTCTATATGGAAGGGAGAGTAGGATTGGATTTCTGTATTTCGTAGTCTTTTAAGATGACGGAATATTAAGTATATTGTATTTTCAACGGAGTGTAACATACAGATTACGCTCCGTTTTGTTGTTAGAATACCTATCTTGACAAAAGTACATTTCGTGGAGGACGAAAGTATATTTCGTGAGGTACGAAAGTATATTTTGTCAATGATAGAAGCAAGTTGAATTTTAAGGAGAACAATTTGTTGAAAATAGAGTGCGGAGAGAGGAAAATTTATATGCGGTTGCAAGAAAATTTCTAACCCGTTAGAAATTTACGGGGAACGTGTTAGCGAGAAATTTCTAACGGGTTAGAAATTTTCTTCCGACCCGTTAGAAATTTTGCTCTGACCTGTTGCATTTTAAAACCTTCGCATTATATCGATTTTCCAAGCTTTGCGAAGGTTTTATTTTTTCTTGAATATTGGAGAATCCAGAGGGGAAATCTATCTGAGCAACGTGAAGTTTACGCTACCATAACTCCTATGTTCAATGAAGTGTGGGTGAGCGGAGAAATCATTGGTTTTACCATGTTCAAAGACAAGTAGACCATCTTCCTTCAATAGGTCATATTGGAAGATGAGGTCAGGAATAGTATCTAATTCTGGCAATGCGTAGGGAGGGTCGGCAAAGATGAGGTCAAACTTCTGGTGACAACTTTTTAGAAAACGGAACACATCTCCTTTTATCAATATATGCTCGTCTGTGCCAAGTTTCTCCATACATTGACTGATAAAGCGGGCATGGTCACGGTCTTTCTCTACGCTTATCACTTGTTGGCAACCACGTGATAAGAGTTCTAAGGATATACTTCCCGTACCTGCAAAGAGGTCGAGTGCGGTTGTTTCTTCCCAATCCACGTATGCATTGATAACATTAAAGATGTTTTCTTTAGCAAAGTCTGTTGTTGGGCGTGCCTTGAAGGTGCGTGGAATATCAAAATGTCTGCCTTTATACTTTCCTGTTATGATTCGCATAGTTTCTATTTTTAGGAGTGAAGGGGTGAAATGGAGTTAAGGAGTGAAATGGAGTTAAGACATTAGTCTTTTATCGAAGATGTGAGTGGTTTAACTTATTCTATACCTTGATCTTCCTCTATTTCTTTTATTCCAGATAGATAGTTTTCATGTCGTAGGGAATATCTGTACGTTTAGCCAACTGGCTATTATTGAAGTAAACCTCCTGATTGATAACCCTACAGAACTTCAAATGCTGTTTTACTTTATCAATGAGCCAGTCTTGGTAATGTATGTCACCGACAATATATAACTCATCTTTCTCTACATCCATTCCTGTTAGCTTCCATATATAAAGGAGGTAATACAAAGCATCATGCTCATTGGTTGCTTCGTATGAATTACTGAAGCGGAATCTATTTTGTTGGAAACTGAAAACCTCCATACGCTTCTCATGGAAATAAGCATAAAGCTTTCTACGTGGACCAGCGTAAGAACGACGATAGAGATGCGTCCATACCGACTGCATAAGCGGTTGTATACGAATGTCCTTGAAATGGTCGTCGATAACGAGTTTGAGGTCTTTGTTAATTGCAAAGACAGCAATCGCATTCAAGTCAGGTAGGATACTCGATAGAATCTCCTCGTTACCTTGTCTATGATAAGTATGATGATAAAGTGTCTCGATATCCTGTGTACCAAAGTCGTCAATAGGCATGAGCATCACAGGGGTATCAATCTCTGCTAACAAACGTTTGTATCCACTCTGCAGCAATTCAGAAACCTTGAAGGCTTCGCGTAGATTGGCAGCAACAGAGATACCCATATTCATCTCGTAGGGTTCATAAACGAGCATACCATTCTCTTGTGGGTCACCCACAGCAAATGCCATATTGTTCCTGCTAAATCTGATAGTAAGTCGCAGTTTTTTATCGGATATATTATTGTCTGTTTCTGTCATTACGAACGTTGTATAGCTTTTATCACCTGCAAACTTACACATTTTTTCCGATTTCATTGGTTATCTGCTTGATAAATATCATCGAATGGTATTCTTTAAAGTATTAAAAAAGGGAAAATTAGCGTTTGATACTTAAAAAAGATATAACTTTGCACTCGCTTATTAAATGCTATAACTATTCAAACGATCATGTTTGATGGTGGTGTTGAATAATAACTTTTTTACATGGCAAGACAGTTCTTTGTTATCTTCGGATGCTTAGCATTAGGAGAGTTTATTGTTTGGGCTACAGGAATAAAACTGCCGTCCAGTATCATTGGAATGCTTCTTCTTACACTTTTTCTAAAGTTAGGATGGGTGAAGTTAGCTTGGGTGGAGCGATTATCACAGCTTCTGATAGCAAATCTCGGCTTCTTCTTTGTACCGCCTGGGGTGGCTCTTATTCTCTATCTTGATCTTATTAAGGCTCAATGGTTCCCTATTGTTACTGCAACAGTAGTCAGTACTCTTTTGGTATTGGTTGTTACAGGACAGATGCATCAACTTGTCATAAAGTTTGAACGTCGGTTGATGGCTATGGACTTACTTCATCATCGTGCTCATGCGCAGAAGATGAAGAAGATGCTGGAGGAAACCGAAGAGGTTGAAGCCATGGAAGAAGCTGAAAGAATAGAACTTGACAAAGCGTTACTCGGACAGGATAAGATAACTAAAACGGAGGAAAAATAATGGATTCGTGGGATGAAACAATCGGTCAGACTATTGACCTTATACAGGATGGTAAAGATATCTTTTCCAATCAGTATGTTATTTTGGCATTGACTTTTGCTGCCTTCTTTTACATCAAACGTCTACAGCAGCGTACTGGTTGGATGTTACTCAACCCTATCTTGATAGCTATCGTACTTATTATTGTCTATCTCAAGATAACTGGTGTTTCTTTTGCAGTCTATAAGCAAGGTGCCCAATTGATTGACTTCTGGCTTAAACCAGCAGTTGTAGCCTTAGGCGTACCACTTTATTTACAGCTTGATGCCATAAAGCGTCTGTGGTTACCAATCGTTCTGTCACAGTTTGTTGGCTGTTTGGTTGGTATTGTGAGTGTTGTTTTCGTAGCACAGCTTTGTGGCGCACCTGATATTATTGTCCTCTCAATGGCAAGTAAATCAGTAACAACACCTATTGCAATGGAGGTGACACAGAGCCTTGGAGGTATTCCTTCTCTTACTGCTGCCGTGGTGGTTGTCACTGGTATTATTGGTGCTTTGGTAGGCTTTAAGATGTTGTCCTATGGTCATGTAAATAGTCCTATCGCACAAGGTCTCTCTATGGGTGCCGCCTCTCATGCCGTTGGAGCATCAACCGCAATGGCATATAGCAGTAAGTATGGGGCTTTTGCGAGTTTAGGTATTACGCTGAACGGCATCTTCACTGCCCTGCTTACCCCAACGGTACTCCGCCTAATGGGAATTATTTAGGGCGTCTTTGTGTAATAGCGTGATAAAGTCTACTAAATGTAAGTAGAAAATCATACACGCTATTACACGAATAGTTTTAATTTCATTTTGCTGTCATATTTAACATTTTATATAATCCTACTGTTACATAGCAAGTTAGATAATGAATTAGGGTGACAGTAGTGACAGCAAAATCTCAACTTTTATCTCTGTAACATCAAGTGTGTGAGTATTTACTTATTGTTTAGTATCTTATAATAATTCGTAACTATTCAGCGATAATAGATATATAAGTGCATCTCAATTTCTCAAACCTTAAATAAGGCTTGAATCGCATTATATGGAGTTTTGTCGTGCTTCTTAGCTGTTTCTACAATCGAATGAAGTTCAAGAAAAGCGTCTGCTCCGAAGTCTGAACGAAATGTACAGGAGTTCTTCAGTTTGATTTTTAGCTTGCGTATTCCACGTTCGCTTCCATTATTGTCAAATGGTATCATCGGATTTTCAAGGAAATTGAAAATGTAATCTCTGCATTTGACTAGGGCTTTTTTGAACGTAATAAACTTTTTACCAAACTCCTCTATATTCTGTTTGAGCAGATTGTCTAAACGTCGGGTCCATGACACCTTGTCTATAACGTCGTTCGGATTGCTATTCCGCTCGTGAATGGCTTCACGGAACAGATTGGTTACTTTCCCAGACCACTCTTGCTCAGTGTTCAACTCTGATAGATATTGCAGTTTGCGGAGTAAGTGAGCAAGGCATACCTGGTGATTGAGGAAATGGAGTGCAAAGTATGCGCTATGGCGGTCGGTAACGGCAGTCATTCGTTCCAAGCTATCGCCAAATTTGTCTACTAATACCTTCGATCCTCTTCCATCAGCACGGAAAAGCAGTGTGTAATAAACGGTTTGTGCAATCCATGCCCAGTCGAGTCTTTTCTTACAGTACAAGCCGCTCTCATCGAAACCAACAACTGCTGATGACTTGATATATTCTTTAATTTTATCAATCACAGGTTGCGCATTTCTCTTTGCCTCATTTACCCAGTTCACCAGCGAGCCTTCGCTTGGAGTGAGTCCAAATACCTCACGCAAAAAAGTTGCTATGCGACCATAAGGAAGAAATTGCACGACACTCAGATAAACCACTAAGGTCTTTACGCTTGAATCATATACCACGTTGTTTGACCGCCGTCTCGGTGCTGTCCGAATACGTTCACCACAGTTCTTGCATACCATCACATAGTGTCGGATTTCCTTGATTACGGGCTTCAACTCTGGAATGGAAATAACCTGCGTCACATAATCAAGCACACGTTCCGTATCTGATAAAGATTCTCCGCAACGAGTGCAATAGTTGGGTACCTCATCGATTATCTCGTCAGGTATGGAAGAGCAAGACAACTTATGCCCATCATGCCCCTTTTGTCCTCCCGGCTTCTTACCACTTGGCTTACGGAGGCTTCTTATTTTTCTGATAACCTCATCCTTTATACGCTCCTTGCTTGGCGGAGTGCTGCTGTTATTAGAGTTTTTGTCAGGTTTTTCATACTTAGCCAAGCGTTCCCGTAAGTTTATAAGTTCCGTATCTTTCTTGCGAATTTCAAGGTTCAGAGCATTTATGTTACGATTCAATTTAATAATCTCGGCATACTGCTGATTGACAGTTGCACGCAATAATCGCATCTCTTCCGTCATGGCTTGTAATACTTTTGATATGTCCGTAACCTGCTCTTTTATAGGTATAAAGGTACAAATAAAATCTGAAATACGCAAGAAAAATAAGTATCTTTATAGCCTTTATACGAAGATTTTAGAGGAGAGAATACAGACTGAACAATACCGCTGAATAGTTACCATTAAAGTTATATGCATTAAAGAAATCTAAAATTAGTTCTTTGTGTTTAAGCATCAAGTCATAGGCATATTTGAATCCAGCTAAAAAGAAAGAAGACAATTCTCGTGATATTGGTAAACATTCTTGTTTATATCGTGGCAGGTGGAGATTTTCTGTGTTAAATTTAAACAAGACTGAAGAAATTCTATTTCCTTCTTCAATTTTGCTAAACATCCAATCTGGTAGAATACCTGTTCTAATAACAGAATTTTGTATGTATTGTACAAGTGGTGTTGTATCCTGATACGGAATAGGACTGTTAATTAATGCTTCACAATCAAGAATGCAGGGTTGGTTGTCTGAAAACAAAATGTTATCAGGGATAATATCTTGCGAATTTAGAAAGTAGAATGCACATAAAAGTACACCCCAATTATGATAATATGTAGTTAAGTCAGACCGATCGTTTAGTTCTGAGCCATATGTTTTGTGTATATGCCAAGAGTGATCTTTGTAATTCTTGAACTCAGGGATCCTAAGCTTAATCTTCAACCCCAAAGTAGATAAGAAACGAATATAATCTACTAAAAATTGTTCGTTGTCTGCATTCCTCGGCTTATAATAAAGTCTCTTCCCACAATCAAAATCCACCGCCATAACACATTTGCCAAAGTGAATGTCTCTTGAGAACATTTTAACCTTCTCTATATTTGACTCTTCTAATTCAAAGAAATCATTTAATTGAGACTTCTCTTCCTCAAATTTGTGGGAGAAAGAAGTAACATAATTAATAATCCTGTAAGTGTAGGTTTCTAACAGATGGATAAGATTAGGATATTTCTCAAAAAAAATATTTTATCCATTCATCATTTCGTGACAAAGTGTTTATAAAAAAAAACTCCTTCTCTTTTTGATTAGCCCCTTTTGCCAAATTGTAGTTTATAGCTAATTTTAACTCGTATTTGTAAACTGAGTCCATATAATTTGAATAAGCATACCTTACAATTTAATATGCAACATCGTTTATGCACTCTTTATTTAGGCATTGAGCATCTTTTAGCGAGAGTGAAATTAATTTGACTACTAATACATAATATGACGCACAAAAACATCCCTCATACATTGCAGAAGGTGTACAGGAAAGAGAGTTGTTACGGACTGCAGAGAGCATCGCAAGCATTGGTGCGCACTATGGCGTAAATGGTAAGCTGTTATCCACACAGTACAAGGAATATTTCAGTGATTATCGTAGCTGGGATCAGTTGGATCATGCTCAAGACTGGCTATTGTTTGAAGATAACATAGGAGAGAATCTAAGTATCGATGAGACCTGTTTAAGCAGTGGCGAGGTTTATACTTTTCTAACCAACAAGGCGGGAAAGGGCAGAAAAGGGACTTTGGTAGCTGTGGTTAAAGGGACCAAGGCAGAGGACGTTATTCAGGTTCTCAAGAAGATAAACCTTTCTAAACGGAAGACTGTCAAGGAGATAACGCTCGATTTGTCATCTTCTATGATGCGCATAGCCCGCTCTGTTTTTCCCAAAGCACTTATTACCAATGATAGATTTCATGTACAGAAACTATATTATGATGCTCTGGATGACATGCGTATTGCTTACCGATGGATGGCAAGAGATAAAGAGAACGAGGAGATAAAAGAAGCTAAAAGTAAGGGAAAGGAATATATACCATTTAGATACAGCAATGGTGACACCGTAAGCAGTTGCTCGCCAGAGCAAAGTTCATATTGACCAAGCACAAGACCAAGTGGACTGAAACACAGAAAGACAGAGCACAAATCATCTTTGAACATTATCCGACACTGAAAAAGGCGTATGATTTGGCTATGAAACTTACCGATATTTATAACATCAAGAGCATCAAGGATGCTGCAAGGCTGAAGCTGGCTAAATGGTTTAATGAGGTAGAAGAGTTGGGAGTGGACAATTTCTACACAGTGATTGACACGTTTGAAAATCATTATCAAACCATACTCAATTTCTTTGTAAACAGAGCTACGAATGCAAATGCCGAGTCATTCAATGCTAAAGTTAAGGCATTCAGGGCACAGTTCAGAGGAGTCACAGATATTCCTTTCTTTTTATATAGGCTTATGAAATTGTGTGCTTAAGAGGATAGGCTTGCAACTGGGTTTTAGGACTGACCCGTTGTTACATAAGAGCAACCTGGTTATAAAAGTGTCATTTTCGTCATTAAACATACCCACCACTATATACGATTAATAATTACTTATATGTTGCGAACCTAACTAATTTTTCTTGATTTTGCAAATATTTACTTCTAAAAAATTCACACTGGACTATTTTTAACATTTCGATGTGCCAAAATATTGTATATACCTGAACTCGGGATAAGAAAAGTCTGCAAAAAGTTGGTAATCTCATTATATTTTTGTAACTTTATAGTTGAAAATCAATCAATTACAATAAATATAACAATGATTACCAAGGACAAAATTACTGAAATTTTCTGTATTGCAGATGACTTTTGCAAAGAATTTGAGTTAGAAACTGATAAAATAGGTCTCTCCGAAAGGAATAAAGGATGTCATCGCCATCGCAGGTGGCGTATGAGTAAGTCTGAAATCATAACGATATTAATTTGCTTCCACTTTAATTCCTATCGTAATTTTCGTCACTATTATACCTTTTTCGTAAAAGAGCATTTAGCAGATTTATTTCCAAATCAATTGTCTTATAATCGTTTTCTTGAATTAGAGGCAAGAGTCTCTGTAGAGATGATGATGTTCCTGCAGATATGTTGTTTTGGGAGGTGTACTGGTATTAGTTTTATTGACTCAACTTGTATTCCAGTTTGTCATAATAAACGTATTTGTCGCAATAAGGTTTTTAGAAATTATGCAACAAGGGGTAAGAGTACAATGGGATGGTATTTTGGATTCAAACTACATCTTATCTGTAATGAAAGAGGTGAGATTCTAAACTTTATGCTCACTAAAGCAAATGTTGATGACCGAGACGAAAATGTATTTAACAGGTTGACAGAAAATGTGTTTGGTAAATTGTTTGCAGACAAAGGGTACATTTCTCAAGGATTATTTGAGCGATTGTTCAATGATGGAATAAATTTAGTTACTGGCATTAGGAGTAACATGAAAAACAAACTAATGCCACTTTATGATAGACTTCTTCTAAGGAAAAGATCTGTAATAGAGACTATCAATGATGAGCTAAAGAATGTAGCTCAATTAGTGCATTCAAGGCATAGAAGCATATTTAATTTCGCAATGAATGTTCTCTCTGCTATTGCAGCCTACTGCTTCTTTGAGAAAAAGCCAGCAGTGAACATAGACTTTGCTATAGAGCAACATTCGGGACAGCTTACATTATTCTAAAGTAATCTGTTTTATTATTATCTTTAGACCCAATCAAAAGATTGAGTCTAAAGAGCCGTTGTACTAAACCAAACAGAAGAGTCGTATGATACTTAGCCCGAGTTCAGGTGTATATTTCATCATTTTTTCTGAATTCTCTTACTTCATGTGCCGAGGTATTCCTTAGAATTCTTGGATTGTTGGGAATAAATTACTACCTTTACCCCATCAATTAAAGTGTTCTTTGAGGCAATGCAGAATAAAGAAAGGGAAAGAAACTCGCTCGTTTCCATCTCGTAACCCATTTACCCTTTATTCTTTCTTAGTTTTCTGATTATCTGAAAGATACAATATTCTTGAATCTTTTTCTGGCATATAATGTTTATGAAAAAGAAAATTCTCACGTTGCTCATGTCTGGCTGCTATGGTATTCTTGCTGCACAAACTACGGGAACGGTCGTAGATGAAAACAAGCAACCATTACCAGCTGCAACGGTTTCGTTGTTTCGTGAAAGCGAAAATAAGATGATTAGTGGAGTAGTAACTGATATGAATGGTAGCTTTGAGCTGAATACGCATGAAGGAGAGAGCTATAAAATAAGGATATCCTTTGTAGGATATTCTACACAGGAAATTAAATGCCAAAACATCTCTAAGCATCTATCGGTGGGTACAATCGTGTTGGAGCCAGAGAGTAAGCAGCTTAATGACGTTACAGTGACCACCAACAACGTAATACAAAAAGCTGACCGACAAATAATTATCCCTAATCTGCTTCAGCAAAAAACATCAGGCAATGGTTTAAGTTTGTTGCAGCATCTTCAGCTTTCACGAATCTCTGTAAATACTCTCGACAGTAAGGTGACTACCACTATGGGGGATGCCGTAGAGTTACGTATTAATGGTGTAAAGGCAGAGATACAGGAGGTGAAGGCTCTCTTGCCAGCAGACGTATTGAGAATAGAATATCATGATAATCCTGGTCTAAGATACGGAAATATAGCTGCCGTAATTGACATTATCTTAAAAGAAAAGAAGAATGGTGGAAGCATCTCCGGAGAGTTTATGAACACTATCAATCCCTTAGGTATAGGAGATTATCAGTTATCGGGTAATTATCATGTAGGTAAGTCAAACTTTAAGACGTCTATAAACTGGAATCGGCGTGATATAAACTGGTTACGTGAAAACATGGAGGCTTTCCATGCAACGACCCCCAGTATCAGTAACTATGAGATAGGGCAAAAGACAAAGGCACGATATGATAACATCAATCTATCCATAGGATACGATTACATAAATAGCGGAAACATATTGAGTGTTACTTTTCGTGATTTATATAACAATACACCTCATGCGGTATTTGATAGAAATTCCAAACTTATTCAGAATAGCAACACATTCGATATCATGGACCGCACCAAGTCAAGGAGCAACAATCCATCGTTAGATATTTATTATCAACATGAGTTTACCAAGGATAAGCATCTTTTCTTTGACCTGATAGGAACATATATCAATACTAAGAACGACCGTTTATATCGCCAATCTCAGGGAAATTCTGTACAAGAAATATCTTCCCATGTTGATGGTAATAAATATTCAGCTATAAGTAGGTCGTAAGAATTAATTTATACTAAGCTACATGTTTAAAATTGATTTTGAGTCCAGACCCGATTGCCGCCAAAGCTCTGTTGGTGGCATAGAGCAGGGCGTCTGTATAGAGATAATCCACAGGTCTGAGCCATTTCCCCTTGAGAATACGCCAAAGAGTCTCGGCAATATTAAGATGTGGGCTATAAGGAGGGAGAAAGAAAAGAAACAGCCCCCGCTTCTCCCATAGGGGACGAAGCTCCCGCATAAGCCTGCATCTGTGTACACTTGCGTTGTCAAGGACTACAAAGGTTCTTTTGCTGATACGGAGCGACATACGGTCAAGAAAGTTAGCGACCTTATCTGCAGTCATGTTCTCTGTCGTAGTGAATCTCTCATATCTATTCCTGCGGTCTATCATACCGAATATATTGAGCCGGAGATCTTTCTCAGAGGGGATGTAGACATCTTCACCGCAGAACTGCCAAACGTATGGCACATACCCATCCGTGCAGACATGACTCTCATCATCATAGTAAAGGGCTATGAGACCGTTCTTTTCCTGTTGTACGAGTTCTTGCAGCTTCTGGCTCTTGTAGGCATAGAGCTGCGGCGAGGGTCTCCCCTTGGGACGTTTCCTTATACGTCTATATCTCGCGCCAATGCGGATAAAAAAGCCCGGAAGGTACTTTCGCTTGCTTTCTTGCCAGAAGCCTGCTGCCAGGCTTCCTTCGCTTTCTTCACGCTCTGCCTGTCGTTCTCGATGGCTCTGCGTACCGTATCTTCGTCTGAACTGTTCATTATCGGCTTCCGACCCCGCCCGGGACGTGCATCCAGACCCGTGACACCTTCACACTCGAAACGTTTCACCCATGAGTTCACTGATATGTCTGTCATTTCTGTTTGAATACCGACGTCTTTTGATGTTAGACCATTGGATTTCAACAGTATCGCACGGCAACGCATACGGAAGGAATGACTCTTGCCACGACGGAAGCCCTCCTCCAACTGAAGACGCTCTTTGTCTGTCAGTTCTATAATTTTAATCTTTCCGATAGTTGTACTTCTTTTATATGTCCGCACAAAGATACACAAAAAGTATTATATAAACTAATTTTCAACATCTACTTATTCCTCTACTAAGATCTATTAATAAATCAATAGCGAATATATGTCCGAAAGGATTTATTCTTTTTTTTTTAATCTGAACCAAGTCCTTTGCCAATATTATAATCCTTACCTGTTTTAAGAGTATACTCTTCTTTCATGTAATATGCACCTGTAGATTGTGTAAGTTTGTCTGTTGACGAAATCTTTTCTATTGATTTAGTACTCGTAGCTTTATATTTCCAGTTGGCTTTTTCTTCGACCGTTTCCCAACTCTTTTCCTCAATGTATCCCTTGGTCGTGCTTAAATATCCTTCACGTTCATAACTCATCTTTTCATAAGATGTAATAGAATAGCTTTTCCATTGAAATTAAGGGTTTTAAATAGTAAAGGAAATATTATCATCCACCAACCTCCGCATCATTTCTATGCTATACACTTAAGTTCAAATCGGTTATTAGAGCTTTACTTCCGCAAAACAAATGAGGGTACAACTCTCTTAAACTACAACACCTCCTCTAACTCCAACAAAACAGCTCATAGAATAGCTCCCAACAAACATAAACACAGTTAAGCGGTTTTTGTGCAACTTTTTTTGTTTATGTTACAAAAAAACTGTACTTTTGCCCTCAACCAAAACAATTGAATATTTAAATAACACATTATTATATTTATGAGTTTGAAAATTGTAGTACTTGCTAAGCAGGTACCTGACACAAGAAATGTGGGAAAAGATGCCATGACAGCCGAAGGAACGGTAAACCGTGCCGCACTGCCTGCCATCTTCAACCCTGAAGACCTAAACGCTTTAGAGCAGGCTCTGCGACTGAAGGATCAGAATCCGGGCTCTACTGTAGGAATCTTAACCATGGGACCTCCACGTGCCGGAGAGATTATCCGACAAGGACTCTATCGTGGTGCTGATACCGGCTGGCTACTTACTGACCGTAAGTTTGCTGGCGCTGACACACTCGCTACTTCTTATGCTTTAGCGACAGCTGTACAGAAAATCGGTGATGTAGACATTATCATCGGTGGACGACAGGCTATCGATGGTGATACCGCACAGGTAGGACCACAGGTTGCACAGAAATTAGGACTCAACCAAGTTACATACGCAGAGGAAATCCTAAAGATTGAGGATGGTAAGGCTACTATCCGCCGTCATATTGATGGTGGTGTAGAGACGGTTGCTGCTCCATTGCCAGTTCTTGTCACAGTGAACGGTACTGCTGCTCCTGCACGTCCTTGCAATGCTAAACTCGTGATGAAGTACAAGTATGCTACTTGTCCTATGGAGCGCAAAGGCGATGAACCTTGGACACAACTCTACGAGGAGCGTCCTTACCTCACACTGAACCAGTGGTCAGTTGCCGATGTTGACGGTGACGAGGAGCAGTGTGGTTTGAGTGGTTCGCCAACAAAGGTGAAGTCTGTTCAGAACATCATCTTCCAAGCTAAGGAGAGCAAGACCCTCACTGGCTCAGACGAGGATGTAGAAGGACTTATCAAGGAACTGTTAGGAGAGAAGATTATTGGTTAAAAACGACAGAACAACTAACCAACAAAACAAGCGACTGGCCCCTCCCCCTTACCCCTCCCCCAGAGGGAGGGGCGTAGAATGTCCTGATGCTTTTTATTAGCTACAGACATTATAGGGGAAAGAAATTTTATGAACAACCTTCTAATAAGCCAGTTACCCTACAGCAAGTGACACATTTCACTCCCCTCCCTCTGGGGGAGGGGTAAGGGGGAGGGGGCCAGTTGGGGGCAGTTAGTTGGATTAGTGCTTGGTCGAAGATTTTATTTATGAACAACGTATTTGTATATTGCGAAATAGAGGAAACCACCGTACAGGAGGTTTCACAGGAGCTGTTGACCAAGGGTCGCAAGCTCGCAAATGAGTTAGGTGTGGAACTCCATGCCATCGCTGCCGGTAGTGGCATCAAAGGAAAGGTAGAAGACCAAATCCTACCATACGGTGTAGACAAACTCTTTGTCTTTGATGGTGAGGGACTCTTCCCTTACACATCAGCACCACACACAGACATTCTTGTCAACCTCTTCACTGAGGAGAAGCCACAGATCTGTTTGATGGGTGCTACTGTTATTGGTCGTGACCTCGGTCCACGTGTGTCATCATCCCTGACAAGTGGTCTTACCGCCGATTGTACTCAACTTGAGATTGGTGACTACGAAGATAAGAAAGCAGGTAAGCGTTATGAGAACCTGCTCTATCAGATTCGTCCTGCCTTCGGTGGTAACATCGTAGCAACCATCGTCAACCCTGACCATCGTCCACAGATGGCTACCGTACGCTCTGGCGTTATGCAGAAAGCTATCTACGAAGGCGAAGCAAAGAATGAGGTCGTCTATCCAGATGTAGCGAAGTATGTCCCAGAGGTTGACTATGTCGTAAAGGTCATCGACCGTCATGTTAAGCCAGCACAGAACAACCTGAAGGAGGCTTCAATCGTTATCGCAGGTGGCTATGGTGTTGGCTCTAAAGAGGGTTTCGACTTACTCTTCAAGTTAGCTAAAGAGCTTCATGGAGAGGTTGGTGCCAGCCGTGCCGCTGTTGATGCAGGTTGGGTAGACCACGATCGTCAGATTGGTCAGACTGGTGTTACCGTCCATCCAAAGGTTTACATCGCTTGTGGTATCTCTGGACAGATTCAGCACATTGCTGGTATGCAGGACAGTGGTATCGTCATCTCTATCAACAACGATCCAGACGCTCCTATCAATGCCATCGCTGACTATATCATCAATGGCACCGTTGAAGAGGTTGTTCCGAAGTTGATAAAGTATTATAAGCAGAATAGTAAGTAACAAAGAAGTGGCCCCTCCCCCTTACCCCTCCCCCGAAGGGAGGGGAGTAAAATGCGAGAAGGGAGTCATGGTATGCTACTGCTATATGCTTACTACCACAAAATCAAAACCAGTATATTGACTAACTACCAACCTATGACTAAAGAAAATAGAAAGAAATGCACCTACAAGACAGCTTCACCTGACAGGTACCACATTCTAAAGGACTTTGCAAAGGAGAATCGAAACGAGATGACTTTGGCAGAAAAAATTCTTTGGAACGAACTGAAAGGAATGAGAGGCGACTGTCATTTCAGAAGACAGCATCCTATAGGTGACTTTATTGTAGACTTTATATGCCTTTCACAGAACTTAGTCATAGAAGTAGACGGAACTTACCATAAGCAACCACAACAAGAGGTAGACGATGAAACAAGAACAGAATACCTCAATGAAATGGGCTTTAATGTTCTTAGATTCACCAACGAAGAGATATACACGGACATAGACAATGTGATAGAACAAATAACCGAATTTATAAACAACGAATAAAAAGAGTACCCTAACCGTAAGAATCAGTACATTCTACTCCCCTCCCTTCGGGGGAGGGGCAAGGGGGAGGGGCCGCTTTTACATTTTTTATCATGGCAAATTATTATACTGACCACCCAGAAATAGCGTTTCACTTGGAGCATCCATTGATGAAACGCATCGTAGAACTGAAAGAGCGTAACTATGCTGATGCTGCTACACATGCTGATGCACCGGTAAACTTTGAGGATGCAATCGAAAACTACAAGCGCATCTTAGATATCACTGGTGACATTACAGCAAACATTATTGCACCTAACTCGGAGTCTGTTGACCTCGAAGGTCCACATCTCATTGACAACCGTATGCACTATGCCAGCAAGACCTTAGAGAACATTGAGGCGACTCGTCAGGCTGGATTGTGGGGCGTTTCTATGCCTCGCCGATATGGTGGACTGAACCTTCCAAACGTTGTCTTCTCTATGATGTCTGAGTTGATTGCTGCTGCTGATGCTGGTTTCCAGAACATCTGGTCATTGCAGTCTTGTATCGACACACTCTATGAGTTTGGTGACGAGGAGCAGCGTCAGAAGTTTATCCCACGTATCTGTGAAGGAGAGATGATGTCAATGGACCTCACCGAGCCTGATGCAGGTTCTGACCTCCAGCGTGTAATGCTCAAAGCTACCTTCGACGAGAAGGAGAACTGCTGGCGATTGAATGGTGTGAAGCGTTTTATCACCAATGGCGACTCAGACATCCACCTTGTTCTTGCGCGTTCAGAAGAGGGTACACGTGATGGTCGTGGACTTTCAATGTTCATCTATGACAAGCGTGATGGCGGTGTTGACGTACGCCATATTGAGCATAAACTTGGTATCCACGGCTCTCCTACCTGCGAACTTGTTTACAAGAATGCAAAGGCAGAGCTCTGTGGTAGCAGCCGAATGGGTCTTATCAAGTACGTAATGGCATTGATGAATGGTGCTCGTCTTGGTATCGCAGCACAGTCTGTTGGTCTTGAGCAGGAGGCTTACAACGAGGGCTTGGCTTATGCTAAGGATCGTGCACAGTTCGGCAAGAAGATTGTCAACTTCCCTGCTGTCTACGATATGCTCTCTCGTATGAAGGCAAAACTCGATGCTGGTCGTTCTCTCTTGTATCAGACTGCCCGCTACGTCGATATCTACAAGGCTTTGGAAGATATTGCACGTGACCAGAAGCTCACCCCTGAGGAGCGTCAGGAGATGAAGAAGTACACTCGCCTTGCTGATGCTTTCACACCATTGGCAAAGGGTATCAACTCTGAGTATGCTAACCAGACAGCCTACGACTCTATCTCTATCCATGGTGGTTCTGGTTTCATCATGGAGTATAAGTGTCAGCGTCTATATCGTGATGCACGTATCTTCTCTATCTATGAGGGTACAACACAGCTGCAGGTTGTTGCTGCCGTGCGTTACATCACTAACGGCACTTACCTTTCTATCATGAAGGAAATGCTTGAGGGCGAACTCTCTTGCGACTGCATGAAGGGGCTGCGCGACCGTGTTGCAAAGCTTGTTCAGCTCTATGAAGAGGCTGTTGAGAAGGTTAACGCAAGCGAAAACCAGGATGTTCACGACTTCCTTGCACGCCGTCTTTACAACATGACAGCCGACATCATCGGTTCTCTCCTCCTTATCGAAGATGCTGCTAAGGCACCAGAACTCTTCAAGAAGTCTGCCCATGTCTTTGTTCGCATGGCAGAGGAAGAAGTTATTGGTCACACTGCTTATATCAAAGCCTTCAACCCAGAAGACCTTGAGCAGTTCAAGGCTGTGGAAGAAGATTCTGAAGAAGCATAATCCTTTGTTAGGATTAATCTCATATAAAAGCAACCGAGCGCAATGCTTGGTTGCTTTTTTCATTACAGAATCAGCTCTGATACATTTAGTGTCCCTGTGGTCTACATACTTTAACCCAACCTCCTTCTACTCCATATCTCTGTGTGCAAAAAAACTATCCCCTCACCAAATACTCTCATTTGCAAAGATAATATGCAGAACGGGGAGAAAGAAAACTGAAATAATTATAAATCTTAGTAGTTATCTGCCTATTTATAACTATCTTTGTCACTGTTATTAAAAGGAGAAAACAAGATGAAGAAATATTTTAAAGCAAGTATGTTGCTGATGGGCTTATTGTTCATCCAGTCAACAACAGCACCCGCACAATGCCCAATCAAGGAACAGATAATGAATGGTGACGATAACGGCGAAGGGCTGGAAAAGGCAAAACGCGAACGCGAAAAGACCCCTGTTAGCCACACTTTGATTATCTTCTACGACAAGAAGACAGGCAACAAACCATTGCTAAAAGCCGTCAAGAAGCAGGGCTGCACCCTACTCTATAAATACAAGGAATTCAGTGGTGTAGCGGTCAAGGTTGACGAGAAACACGACGTTGATAAAGCTATCGCTGATTTCAAGAAAGTAAAGGGCGTGACGAGTGTCAACAAAGACGGCATTATGCAGTTGCAATAACAACCCTTCCTGCTACTTCCAACCCTATAAACTATAGGAAAGATGCTATCAAGAAAGAATAAAGAGGAATACACAGACCGTGCATTCCTCTTTAATTTATAAGTGACAAGAAATATAAAATTATACTTGTACTATCAGTTCCGAGTCCTATCGCCTCATTGTCAGCACAACTTCTTTTCCTTTCTCCAGATTTACAGTTCCACTATAAACCATATTGCCCTTGCTGATTTGTTTGTCAGCGGTAGTATGATATACTTCCAGTTGATAATTACCAGAAACGATATTCTGCATTTTGAAGTCGACATCATAGCGACAGAGGCAGTTTGTCATCATATCCTTGTCAGGATACAGGACGAGGATAATCTTCCCCTCACTGCTGCTTACTCCTACATGGAACAGGTCTATAGCACAGTTATCCATAAAGTCTGCAAAGCGTGCATTGACAATATTATCCTCACCGAGTGAGAGGCGCAACACAGACTTCTGTCCTACAAAACTATTATAGTACTCAGGACGAGAATCCAACAAGGAAGCAGAAGCCTTGCAGCCTGACGACTTTACATCACTTACTCCAATACTTCCAACAACAGCGTTTTCCGTTGAACAAGATAACATCAACACTGATAGGCAGAATATAGCCAAACAATTAATAGATCTCCAATGTTTCATTCTTATTTCTATTTAAAAGTTAGTTAATCAAGATAATACACGGCAAATATATAAAAAAAACTTCAAGTCTCCAAGCAATAGACTATAAAATTTAGAAACCTTGGAGAAGAGTTAATCTAAATATAACGAAATCTTATTCTTTGTCCGCTGAGGAATTTATAAAACAAAGACAGCATAATGCAGTTGCAATAGGACAGACGCAATTCATAATTCATAATTCAAAGTTCATAATTATGATTACCGTTGTCTGCTGTATTTATAACTGTGGATGAAGATAGGAATTCATAATTATGATTACCGTTGTCTGCTGTATTTATTACTGTGGATGAAGATAGGGTAACTCTAAGAGAAAACAGAAAGCAAACTTTATGAATGGAACTAAGCCTTCGCACGATATGTGCGGAGCCTCCGCACATGTTGTGTTGATGCTCCGCACATATTTTGTTGAGGGTTTAAACGTAAGCTCTCTACCCACTCTTTTACTGCACAGGGGCTTGTGCATAGACCTTCAAGCCGAACTCATTGGCATAGGCATAGACGTGTTCGAGGATGTCTGCCATGGCATGCTCGTAAGGAATCCAGTCTTTCTGACGTAGGAAGAAGTAAAGTTCCATAGGGATACCCGCCTGTGTTGCCTCCAATTGACGTACGAGGAGAGGCATCTTCGTATTGACATCCTCACGCTTGGCAAGGTAATGCTCCATATAACGACGGAAGAGAGCAGTCGTCACAACCTCACCCTTTAGGTTGTCCGCCTTAGCAAGTCCCTTATCAATTAGCTGTTGTTTGAGTCCATCGTCAGCAATACGAATGCTGCGAACATCAAAATAAATCATCTTCTTGACCCTTTGTCCCTCTACATCTTCCACTCCTTTCCAGTTTTGGAACATTCCACTAACTAATGTAAGAGGCGGTACGGTGGTAATCGTATTATCTGATTGACGAATCTTTACAGTTGTGAGTGTGATATCAATGACCGTTCCATCCACGAAGCCGCCAGGTAGAGTAATACGGTCACCAATATGTATCATCTCGTTACTCGTCAGTCGGACACCAGCAACAAGACCATCAATCGTGTCCTTAAAGACTAACATAAGAACGGCAGAGGTTGCTCCTAAGCCAGCCAACAACGTCATCGGACTACGATTAATAAGGATTCCAACCACCACAATCACAGCAATAAAGATAGCAAGAATCTTCAATACGCCACAGAAAGACTTAAGATAAAGGCTCGTCGAGTCACCGGGTTTTGTGTTGAGATAGCGCAGGCGGTCGATGAGTTTCGTCACGAGTCGCGTCGTTGCTACGGTAAGATAGACAGCAGTTATTCGTGTCAAAGCCACCTGAACAACATGGTACTGATAGAAGACAAGCGGCATCAACTGCCATATCACCAAGGCAGGGACAATGTGGCAGGCTGTGCGCAGCACTTGATGGTCAAGGACTACATCGTCCCATCGAGCTTGCGTACGCTTTACCAGACGAAGAACAAGGGGAACGAATAAGTATTTACAGATTCGTTCGGCAATAAAAGCCAACAAGATTGCTACTAATGTCAATAAGACATGACGCAATACAGGAACGGTATGACCATGTACACCGATTGACTCAATAATATTCTCGACGAAGATTCTTATCTCTTCAAGAATGTCCTCAAGAAGATGATGGGGAAGCTTTGGTATCATAAATTCTTTTCTTTTTAAAGGGTTATTGGACTTATTGGGCTAATAAGGCTAATTGGGCTAATTGGGCTAATAAGGCTAATTAGCCTAATAAGCCTTATTGACACAACGCCACACAAATCTTGTTTTGGAAATTGCGCATTGGTCCATTGCTGAGTCCACCATTATTAATAATAGAGAAACAAAGCAAATGACCGTTGGAAGCAGTGAGATAACCCGCAAGTGAGCTGACACCCTTCACCGTACCAGTCTTTGCACGTACGTTGCCAGCTGCTGCCGTACCACGCATTCGGTTCCTCAAAGTTCCGTCTACACCAGCTATCGGCTGTGCTTCAAGATAGGCACTATAGATATCAGGGTGCTGATAAGCGTAGCGCAAGAGCTTTGTTTCGAGTTCGGCACTGACATAATTGTATAAAGACAAACCAGAACCGTCAGCAACATTATAATCACGAGGATTCAGTCCGATACGGCTAAAGAGTGCGTTCTCATACTGGCGAGCAGACTTTGCACCTGCCCATCGTGTACCACCATTAGCAGCCAACTGATAGAACATAGACTCAGCATAGAGGTTGTCACTCACCTTCATCATACGATGGAGAACCTGACGAATAGAGTGTGTACGTGTCGTTAGCAACTGTGCATCAGTTGGTAGCTGACGTTCGCCAGTAGAACCATTCACCGACACACCCATATCTTCTAACTTACGAGAGAAACGATAGGTGAATTCGTCCTTACCATCAACCAACAAAGGGGAGAGATTAGGATTCTTATCATCCCAACACCACCCCTCGCCCAAACGGTCACGATCCTTAAAAGAGAGGTCGGCATAGACACTGCCTTCTATCGTCTTGATACCTAAGTCACGTACGGCACGTGCCATCTCTGTCACATCCGAAGAAGAGAGCATTGGGTCCATACCACCAACACAATAGAGGTCGCCACGCAATACTTGCGTAGAGTCGTCGATTACACCCGTATAGTAAAGGTTTGTCTTAAAGTCATAATCAGCCCCGAGTTTATCCAATGTTGCAATAGCAGTAACACACTTCATCGTAGAAGCTGGGCGCATGTGAAGACGTTCACGGAACTGATAGACAGGTACATCATCCGTCAAATCCCATACCATCACACTTGTTTGCACCGTTTCTAAAAGCGGACTTCGGAGTATAACATCCAATCGGGCAGTGATATTCTCCTTCCAACTAAGACGACTATCAGTGGTAAAAGCAGGGATAATACTATCGGTATCTTCCTCTTCTTCGCTGACATCATTAGCAGTAGAAGTCACCTTAGGTTGAACAGCTGTAACTGCTTTCGGATGGAGTATATTCGCAACCTCCGTACTATCTAAATATACCTGTGCCTGTGTAGGCAGACTCAATACGACACCAAAGATCAATGCCGATAAGTATTTTAATTTCATACCTCGTTATCTTTCTTTTCTAATCGTTTTTTCAGTGCTGACAAAAAGTTATCAACATTATCAGGCTGTACGCTGACAACACTGCCATTCATCATCTCTAACAATGCATAATAACCGAGACGAAAGGCAAACGGCCGTTTCTCAATAGTCTTCACATCACTGAGCAAAACACGCTTTGTCAGTCCAACTCGTCCTGTCTTCACCAACAGAACACCATCATCAGTCAATACATATTTAGTATGAATGGCACGATCAACGGCTCTTATCGTCACAACAATAAGCAAGAAGCCTAATACAACCATCAGACTATTCGTACGATGCCAAAGACAGAAGAAGGCAGCAAGGGCAAAAACCACGATGGCTCCCATGTCATTTATCGTCACTTTATGTTGGAAAGTTCTCATATTAACTGCAAAAGTACAAAAAAAAGCCTTTGTACGTCAATATATTACATAAAAAGATAATGGCAACCAACGAGTGGTTGCCATTATTAAGGGGAGGGAATTGGGCTTATTAGCCTAATTGGACTAATAAGGCTAATAAGACTAATAGCCTTAAACCAAAGTTGCAATAATATCCTCGCGGTTACCTGGAAGCATATCAATGACTGGAATCTCAGGCATTGTATAGCATCCAGGAGCAAGGCGCATACTTGCACGTGCCACGTTAACAAGCACCTGTGCTGTGAGCGCAGGGTTATTGATAGACATATCGAAAGAGAAGTGCTGGTTGTGGGTCTTACCACTCACACCCTTACGAGTCATGTGAACGCCATGACCAACATCGTTCAAAGCTGCAACGCTTGGTACTGCAAATACGTGTAGCTCGTCGTGTGCAAAGTAGTCGTCAGCCTTAAGTTCCTTTGTTACGTCCTCAAGCTTAGCACCCTCTTCTAACTCAACATAGACCATACGACGGTGGATTCCCTCACCGAGAGGGATAGTCATTGACAATGCCTCCTTAACGCCCTTCTTGCTACGAGCCACTACAGAGTGACCCATTGAACGACCTGGACCAAAGTTGGTATAAGAAAGACCTTCTGGTGCGAGGCTCTCTAACAAGATACGAACGATAGAGTCTGAACCTGGATCCCAACCTGCAGAGATAACACTAACGGTATTAGTGCGCTTGTTGTTCTCCATCTGCTTGGTGCGATAGTCAAGGATTGAACCGTGAATATCAAAAGAGTCTACAGTATTAATACCCAATGCAGAAATCTTCTCAGCATATTCTGGACAGCTACGAGTTGGTGCAGCGAGAATAGCCACATCAACATCTTTCAACTTTGTTATATCATCAACAACCTCGTATGGGGTCAGTTCCAATGGTTTATCCTTGTCACCCTGACGGCGAACGATACCTGCAATCTCAAAATCCTTTGCTGCTTCAAGTGCCTGAACACTGTAAACACCAATGTTACCATAGCCAACGACGGCTGCTCTAATCTTTTTCATATTCTTTACCTTTAACAGTTTAGTTCTCGTTATCTCCTGCAAAAGTAACGTTTTATTTAAAGAAAGTATAACACAAAAAGTATTTTAACATAATTATGTAGAAGCCTCACCCCCGACCCCTCTCCAAAAGGAGAGGGGAGTAAACACTAAGATTCCCCTTGTAATCAGCCTACAAGTGGCAAAATTACGAGTTATCAGGTTTGTTACCTGCTATTTACGTATTTAACACTTTCTTATCTTTTATATTCATACAATTCGACTCATTATTAGACTATTACACAACATATTAAGCAACTTGAATAACGCCTCTCGCAAGCAATCGGCAAGCATATAGTACATTTTACTCCCCTCTCCTTTTGGAGAGGGGTTGGGGGTGAGGCTGCTTTTTACACATCATACGCAATAAACTTTTATTTGTTACGTTATTAATTCTGTATATACAAAACCCCTTACCACGGTAAGGATTATTTTATTAGATTATGATTGAATACATCAGGGGCGAATTAGCTGACCTGACACCTGCTTTGGCTGTTGTCGAGGCACATGGTGTGGGTTATGCACTGAACATTTCGCTTAATACTTATAGTGCCATACAGGGTAAGACTGCTGTGAAACTCTATGTGCACGAGGCTATTATGACAGGTGGACGCGACGATAACTATACGCTCTATGGCTTTGCCAATAAGCAGGAACGCTCGCTCTATCGACTGTTGATTACCGTTTCGGGGGTAGGTGCAAACACCGCACGTATGATTCTCTCATCACTGACACCTGCAGAACTCTGCAATGTCATTGCCAACGGTGATGAGAAGATGCTGAAGACGGTGAAAGGTATCGGACTCCGTACAGCACAACGTATCATCGTTGACTTGAAGGACAAGATTATGCAGAGCGGTATTGCAGACGAACTACATGTTAGCAGCCAGCCTAACACTCCAACTGTCAACACTGCTATCAAGGACGAAGCGGTCAGTGCATTGACAATGCTGGGCTTCTCTCCTGCCCCATCAGCAAAGGTTGTTGTAAGCATCCTCGCTGAACAGCCAGACCTACCAGTGGAACAGGTTGTTAAGTTGGCGTTGAAGATGATTAAGTAGAACCTCACCCCCGACCCCTCTCCAAAAGAGAGGGGAGAGTGATTACCGCCTACAACTGCACTTTACTGTATGTTAAGGCTTACCATTGGTTAGAACTATCCACCTTCTCCAACATATCCCCTCCTTTGGAGGGGCTTGGGGAGGTATAGAACCACTTATCTTCTTGAAAAGAAAGTATTACATATCCATCCTTATTATCACACTTCTCGGCAGTATCGGACTGTTGAGCTGGGGACGCTCGGTATTTGGTTTTGCACCAATTGCAAAACTCGTCTATATGGTGGCACCACCAGATACGGTTAAGAAAGCGAAGCCTATTGAAGTGGAGATTGATGAGGAGACTATTCCTGACTCCTTGCTACACCCTCGTTGGAAGGTGCAGCGCACAACCCCGATTACATACGACGACCTCAAGGAGAACTCTACCGACCTTATCCGACCAGAGAATATGCGACAGACTGTGGAGTATAATGATTCGCTCGACCGCTATATCATTGGTTATAAAATTGGTAAGACTTACGTGATGGCGCCGATTATGATGACGCCAGAGGAATATCGGAAGTGGACAGAGAAGCGTAGCTTTGCTGATTATTACCGCTCAAAGAATCAAGAAATACTAAAGGAGAAAGGTAAGGATAAGTTTGACTTTACTGATATGCACTTCTCATTGGGGCCTGCTGAAAAGATATTCGGTCCTGGTGGTGTACGTATTAAGACACAGGGTTCGGCTGAGTTGAAGTTCGGCGCAAACATCAAGAACATTGATAACCCATCACTGCCTATCCGTAATCGTAAGACAACGGCAATGGACTTTGATGAGAAAATCAATGTCAACGTGAATGGTAAAGTGGGTGACAAGGTGAACATGAACCTTAACTACAACACTGATGCTACCTTCGACTTTGATACACAGAACTTTAAACTAAGATATGAAGGTAAGGAAGACGAGATTATCAAACTCGTTGAGGGCGGTAATGTTACCTTCCCTTCAAACAACTCTCTCGTACAGGGAGCATCTGCCCTCTTCGGTATTCGTACCGATATGCAGTTTGGTAAACTGAAGTTACAGACCGTATTATCACAGAAAAAGAGTTCTAACAAGAGCGTTAGTTCACGTGGTGGCAAACAGCTTACACCATTTGAGATTGATGCTGCTGACTATGAAGAGAATCATCACTTCTTCCTCTCACAATATTTCCGCGACAACTATGACGCGGCTATGAAGTCATTGCCTAACCTCAAGACAGGTGTGACGATCAATCGTGTGGAGGTGTGGGTGACGAATAAGACTGGAACAACCAGTAACACGCGAAACATTGTTGCACTTACCGACCTCGGTGAAAACAAGAAGATTAGCCGTACCGACCTATGGGAAACGGGTACTGGAACAGTCCCTACGAACAATGCCAATACAGAATACACCACTATTACACAGACCTACCCTGCTGCTCGTAACATAGACCAAGTGACGAGTATTCTTGATGGTGCAGGTCTTGTGGGTGGTAACGACTATGAAAAGTTAGCAAATGCCCGACTGCTCAATAGTTCTGAATACACGGTCAACAATACCTTGGGTTATATATCACTGAAAAGCGGTCTACAGACTGACCAAGTATTGGCAATTGCCTACGAATATACCTATGGTGGCGTTACCTATCAGGTGGGTGAGTTTGCCAGCGACCGTACCAATATCAACGAGGCTCTCTTCGTCAAGTCATTGAAGAACACCAGCAATAATCCTAAGCAAGGAAACTGGGACTTGATGATGAAAAACGTGTATTATCTCGCTTCTAACATTGAGCGCGATAAGTTCCGCCTTGACGTGAAGTATCAGAGTGATACGACAGGTGTCTATCTGTCATACATTCCAGAACCGCAAGTAAAGAACCAAACGCTCATCAAACTTCTCAATGCTGACCGATTGGATAACAATAACAATCCACATTCCAATGGTTATTTTGATTACGTTGAGGGATATACTATCAGCAACGGACGTGTGTTCTTCCCTATGGCTGAACCTTTCGGTAATGGACTTCGGAAAGCATTGACAGATAAGGGTGTTACTACAGCTATTGCAAATAAATACGTTTTCGAGCAACTCTATGATTCTACAAAGACTATCGCTAAGCAGATTGCCGAGAAGGATAAGTTCATACTCGTTGGCCAGTATCGTGGCTCAGCGGCAAATGTTATCTCCCTTGGAGCCTATAACGTTCCACAGGGTTCAGTAATAGTAACTGCGGGCGGTGTGACCTTGAATGAGGGTTCTGACTATAGCGTTGATTACAGTGCTGGTGAGGTGACAATCCTTAATCAGAGTATTATCGATGCAGGTACAGCAGTCAATGTATCATTAGAAAGCCAGAGTGCTTATCAACAGGAGCGTAAAACGATGATTGGTGTAAACTGGGAGTACGACTTCTCGAAGGACTTCCAGATTGGTGGTACCTTCATGCACCTCTCTGAACAACCGTTGACAACTAAGGTGAATATGGGTTCTGAACCTCTCAACAACACCATTTGGGGATTGAACATCAATTGGAAGAAAGAGAGTCAGTGGCTTACAAATATGCTCAACAGGATTCCATTCCTGCACGTAACCCAGCCTTCTTACATCACCTTCTCTGCTGAGTTTGCACAGTTATTGGCTGGCCAGAGCAAGGGAACACAGGACAACGCTTCTTATCTCGATGATTTTGAGGGATCGAAGACAACCATCGACGTAAGTCAGCCTACCTCTTGGATTATCTCCAGTGTACCATCAGACTTCCCTGAGTATTCAGATAAGACAAGCCTTCGCAGCGGCTTCAACCGAAGTCTTTTGGCATGGTACACTATCGACCCACTCTTCACTCGTCGTAGTAGTTCGCTGACTCCAGGACACATCAAGAGTGACCTCGAACAGCTCTCTAATCACTATGTACGCGAGATCCCAGTCAGCGAATTATTCCCAATTCGGGACCGAAACTACAGTGGTTCTACCTCAACATTGAATATTCTAAATCTCGCTTACTACCCTTCTGAGCGTGGACCTTATAACTTCAATCCAAATATTAACGTTAACGGACACCTCACGAATCCTACTGGAACATGGGGCGGTATGATGCGTAAGTTGGATACAAACGACTTCCAGACTGCTAACATCGAATATATAGAGTTCTGGATGCTCGACCCATTCATCTACTCCAACCGACTACCAAATGCAAACCAGTATGGTGGTGACTTCTATATCAACCTTGGAGAGGTGTCTGAAGACGTACTGAAAGATGGTAAGAAGTTCTATGAGAGTGGTATGCCTGTAGATGGCAGCCACTCATGGACAACCACGCAATGGGGTAAAATACCAACACAAAGTACGATTACTTACGCCTTCGCAACCTCAAAGGGTAGTCGTGCAAAGCAGGATGTCGGCTTTAATGGATTGACTGATGAGGAAGAACAACAGTTTGCTTCTTATCAGAACTTCCTTACAGCTGCTCGTGCTAATACTAATCAGGCTGTCTTCGACTCGATATGGGCAGACCCTGCCAATGATGACTACCACTACTTCCGTGGTTCTGATTGGGATGCTAAGCAGGCTTCTATCCTTGAACGATATAAGCGCATCAACAACCCACAGGGTAACTCACCAGACAATGACAACAACAACGAGCGTTACGATACCTCGTATAAAACAACGCCTGATGTAGAGGATATCAATCAGGACTATACGCTGAACGAATATGAGAAATACTACCAGTACCATATTAGTATTCGTCCACAAGACCTTGTCGTAGGTCAGAACTTCATTGTTGACAAGCGTGTAGCCTCAGCCTCACTGCGTAAGGGTGGTTCTGAACCTGTCACATGGTATCAGTTCCGTATTCCTTTAGAGGAGTTCCAAAAGCGTGTGGGTAATATCAGTGACTTTACCAGCATCCGCTTTATGCGTATGTTCCTCACTGGTTTTGCAAAGCCTATCGTACTCCGCTTTGGTACCTTCGACCTTGTAAGTGGTAAGTGGCGTCAGTATCAGCAGAACCTTACCAACTCTGCAAGTAATTCGGGTACAATGTCAGTGAGCGCTGTGAGCCTTGAAGAAAACAATGATAAGACTCCTGTAAACTATGTAATACCTCCAGGCATTGAACGTGGAAAGGATCCTAACCAGCCACAGTTGGTTGAGGAGAACGAACAGGCACTCTCTATGGTCGTTAATAATCTTGGAACAGGCGAGTCAAAGGCTGTCTATAAGAACACAACTCTCGACCTTCGTCAGTACAAGCGTCTGCAGATGTTCGTACATGCAAACGCTTTTGAACAGAATACAACTAACCTTACGGATAACCAGTTGGCAGTGTTCATCCGTCTGGGTTCTGATTACAAGAACAACTACTACGAGTATGAAATTCCTTTGAAGCTGTCAGCTCCAGGTCATTACGATACAAACACAGGGAAAGAGCGACGTATTGTATGGCCAGAGGAGAACATGCTCGACATACCTTTGAAGCTCCTCACCTCCGTAAAGAAGCAACGTAATCAAGCACGTGGAGCAGGTACAGCAAGCTATAACCGTGCTTTCTCTATATACGACACCGATCATCCTGCTAACAAAGTAACGGTGATGGGTAACCCAACCCTTGGTGAAGTAAAGACGATGATTATTGGTGTTCGCAACCTTTCCAGCAGTCAGAAGAGTGGAGAGGTGTGGGTGAATGAGCTACGTCTACGAGAGTTTAACAACGAAGGTGGATGGGCAGCAAGAGGTCAGCTCAACCTACAGTTGTCTGACTTCGGTACTGTGGATGTCAATGCCAGTCACAGCACTGACGGCTTCGGTGGTTTGGAACAGGGCGTTAACGAACGACAGCAGGAGTCTAAGACGGATGTTTCTGTTACCACAAGCCTTGAATTAGGAAAGTTCTTCCCAGACAAAGCAAAGGTATCAGCACCATTATATTACAGCGTAACCAAGAGCGAGAGTCGTCCTAAATACAACCCTCTCGACACGGATATGGAATTGAAGGATGCCCTTGATGGTACTGCTAACCGTCAAGAGCTTGATTCTATTGAGTCTATTGCCGTTACAAAACGACTGACAACGAACTTTTCTTTGTCGAATGTACGTGTTGGTATTCAGACGAAGAACCATCCTATGCCATACGACCCTGCCAACTTCTCATTCTCTTATAGCCACTCTCACTCTCACACATCGGGTGAGACAACGGTCTATGAGAATGAAGACAACTGGCGTGGAGCATTGAACTATAACTGGACCCCAGTATATAAGTCTTGGGAACCTTTCAAGCGTCTTATCAAGAGTAGGTCGAAATGGTTTGAAATCCTCAAACGCTTCGGACTGAACTGGCTACCACAGAACGTAACCTTCAACACTGAAATGGTGCGCAACTACTACGAGTTGCAGGAGCGTGATATGGAATCAACAGAGAACAGTCTGCTACCTCTTACCTTCAGCGAGCAGTTCCTTTGGAATCGTGACTTCGCTCTACGTTGGGACTTGACACGCAATCTCCACATGAACTTCCAAAGTGCGACACACGCTGAGATTGAAGAACCTTACACTCCTATTAATAAAGACCTCTATGCCGACCGTTATCAGGCATGGAAAGACTCGGTATGGACAAGCATTAAACACTTCGGTACTCCACTCGACTACCAACAGAACTTCACGCTTTCTTATCAGCTTCCACTCAATCTGCTACCTATCTTTGATTGGGTAAATGCTGATGCAAATTATACTGCATCTTACACTTGGGTGCGTGGAACGAGTCTTGATAATGGTACTTCGCTCGGTAATACCATCACAAGTAACCGTACTTTGAACATCAATAGTAGCTTCAACTTTGAACGACTCTATAATCATATTCCTTTCTTAAAGAAGACTAACGAACGCTTCAACCATACTCGCCCAACTCGTCCTAAGCTGACAGCAGAACAGAAGAAGGCGGAGAGAGAAAAGAAAGAAAAAGAAAGGAAGGAGAAAGATAAAGACCACGACAAGAAGAAAGCACTGCCAAAGAACCAGAGGAGCTTTGAAAAGGAAATCGTTATCAATGCCGATTCTGCTATCCTTGTTTCACATGGTAAGAACACAAAACGCCTTATCATCTCGGCTAAAGACGAAAGAGGAAAGGCTATCAAGATTAAGTATCGTAAGGTAGGTGATACGCAGTTGAAAGTTTTTAATCGTACAGACTCTGCTATCCGCATGAAGCTTACCGTAACGCCTAAAGAACCACTCGATAATAAGGGTTGGTATAAGACAGCACAATGTGTGGCACGTGCACTGATGATGGTACGTTCGGCAAGTATTTCTTATCGTGATCAATATGCAATGGCACTGCCTGGATTTATGCCAACGGTGGGTGATGCCTTTGGACAGACACGTGGAACAGGTGCCTTATCACCAGGTCTTGACTTTGCTTTCGGTCTTATTGATGATGATTATATCGGTAAGGCACGTGATAACAACTGGTTGCTTATGAACGATAGTGTGGCTACACCTGCTGTCACTAACCATACAGAAGACTTGCAGATTCGCATGACACTTGAACCATTCAAGGACTTCAAGGTTGACCTTACTGCCAGTCGTATGCAGACTACCTCACGAAGCATCCAATATATGTACACGGGTACGCCTACAACACAGAGCGGTTCACTTACCATGACAACCCTATCATTAGGTACTGCATTCGAAAGTCAGGGCAATGCCAACAACGGCTATCATAGTCCAACGTTTAATCGTTTCGTACAGTCACTTGATAGTTATCGCAATCGTGTCGAGGCACAATATAACAATGCAACCTACCCTGCTTCGTTTGGTGGCGGACACTTCACTCCTGCAGTAGGTTCTGTTAATAAATATAGTGCAGATGTTATGGTTCCTGCTTTCCTCAATGCCTACACCAGCATGAGTGGAAACGGACTCAACATCTTCCCTTCTCTGCGCAGTTTATTACCTAACTGGTCTATCCGTTACAGTGGTCTTTCACGTTTGCCATTCTTTGAACAGTTCTTCAAGAGTGTTAACATCAATCATGCTTACCGCAGTATTTTTGCTATCGGTTCGTATCAGAGCTATAGTACATGGCAGGAATACATGAACGGACTCGGTTTCATTACTGATGCAACTACGGGTAACCCTATCCCAAGTTCGATGTATAACATCTCACAAGTGAGTATCAACGAGGCTTTCTCACCTCTGTTAGGTGTTGATGTAACTCTTCAGAACAACCTCACTGCACGCTTGGAATATCGCCAGACACGTGTATTATCACTCTCGATGACCAGTGTACAGTTGAATGAAGCCTCATCAAAAGACTGGGTTATCGGTATTGGTTATAGAATCAACGACTTCAATCTTTTCAACAATGGTACACGACGTGTGGCTAAGAGTAAGAAGAAAAAGACATCAGACTCCTCACAGCAAGACAACAGCTCGTCTCGTCAGAACAACGGATTGAACCGTGACCTCAACCTACGCCTTGACATGAGCTATCGCCAACAGGCATCGCTCACACGTGACATTGCTTCGCTCACATCGGCAGCTTCAAGTGGTAATACTGCTTTCAAGTTCTCTTTCTTGAGCGACTATACCTTGAGCCGTTTGGTTACAGCCAGCCTCTACTACGACTTACAGATTAATACTCCACTCCTCTCGTCAGGCAGTTACCCTACAACCACCCACGACTTTGGTGTGAGCCTGAGACTTAGTCTGACAAGGTAAACTAAGAGATTACAATTTTACAATTTTGCAATCACGATTGCAAAATATAACTTGAATATTCGTTTTATTCCAAGAAACATGAAAAGGTGTACTATTTTCTCACTTTAAGCAATAGTCCGTTAAATATTATGCTGCATCAGCAGCGAAACTAAATATATCATTTATCCTTTCTTTATTTAATGGCGTGTTCGGGTTCTTCTCGAACACGTCAATAATTCGTTGTGCATAGTAGGCATTGACCATCTGCGCTTTAAGTCGACCGATGGACGTGCCAAGTTCCTTGCACATGATTTTGGTCACATTGAGTACTGTGAATGAAGAGTTGAAAGCAAATTCAAGTTTTCTCTTGTCGCGTGCCTGACAATCGGTAAGACCGAGGAATTGCTTTGCGTCGCGAAAGCAAAACTCCTCTTGGAAACGTGTGGTATAGTACTCCATCACATCGCGTCCACTCATGCTCTCATCCGTAGAGAAGTACAAACGGCGGACACCGTTGGGCAACTCGTGGATGACAATCGACACGACCCTATGCAAGGACTTGCACCACGCCTTGAGCGCATAGGCTTTGCCTTTGGTCTCTCCTAAATCAAGCTCATTGCCTTTGGATATGTCGATGTTCCTTACGTCAATCTTGTCACCTTTGATACGAGGACGGCCGGGCTTTCCCGTGGGTTCCCCATCCCATGTGTAGAACAAGGCTGCGTCATGACGCAAGCGGCTCACAACATGGAAGCCCATCTTCATTATCTTGTCGATGAAAGGTCTTTTGGAGAAGGCTGAGTCAGCGACAAGAACCTTGCAAATACGCTGTAAGGTTACCTTGTCGTCCTCCAACACCTTGGTATACCAGTCGTATAGACTCATCTCTTTTTTCTCCTCCCCTTTTTCCAATGTGGTCTGCACAGCCTTGAGCATCATACACTCATGCAAGTCCACGTCTATCACACCGATGCCGAGGATCTCAAGACCGTGCTTTACCGCACCTGCACAGCCCGACCAAAACGTACCCACGTATGGGGTATGCTTCCCAGCCTTCTTGATGAAGCTTGGATCAATAACGATGGCATTGAGCCCTTTACCCTGCTTGAAGGCGAAAGCACTCAGCCACATATTTATTTCGAGCCAGTTCACGCTGCGCTCTGCCGTCTGCCGATAGCATTGTTCGCCACGCTTTCCATAGCGTCCCATCTGCGTAAAATTACATTTCCTTGGGATGACCATCAAAAGAAAAAGCATTTCCATGACGTTTGTTTGAATACTTTTGTTTAACTTTGCTCCATCTTCAGCACTAAATGCTGCTTTGCAGAGCTTCATATATCGGCTAATCAAGTTGGTTATCAGCATAAACTTTATTGTCTTTTTACATCTATAAAGTTACTGAAATTCAATGAGATAGCCGATTTTATTATGTTATACTTTGTTATATTCTATTGCCTAATTATCTCTTTCTCAGAGACTTATCATGTTTTCTTTCTGCCACAATTCCTGTTGGCTTTTGGGTAAAAGCTTCGCAAACTGCGAAAATTTAACGGACTATTGTTTAAGTACACCTTGTAATTAATTAATTTGTTCTCTGTTTTTCTATATAGAACCATCCAAAGAATGTCATTCTAAGACCAATATAAAGCTATTTTATTGCAAACTCTCTAACGCTCCTCTCAGAATCATACCAATCTAAGATGAGTTTAAGAATCCTTGAGGTAGGACGTTCTGCAATTGGCGTATATTGATTTATATGCTTTGTAAATAGAACAAAGGTCCCTTCCAGTTGCGTATCTTTAAATTCTGGGGCTATGCGTCCTTCACACTCTCTTAAGCCAATAATACGACAAAGTTCTCCACATTCCATATCCAGAATATGCTCAAATTCATAACCCATCCATACCCATCCTTTCTCATCAAAGAGTTTCCCAAAATAAGCTTGTGACTCCTTATTCTTCACAACAAGCAATTTAGGTTTTACAACTTCCTCAATAATGTGCATCGTAAGATTTAATTGGTCAACAATGAATTTTATACCATCAGATGTCTTTAATATTTGGGTTTTCAAAATATTCTGCTCCCTCTCCTTAAAATAGAAAATATCAAGATAATCAGACTTATCTCTTAAATCTATATCTTCGTCAAAAAGCATCTTCTTTACTGGACTCCAATAATTATCATATTGTTGCCCATACCAGATTTCTTTTATTGGTCCATGAATAATCCCACTATCTTCATTATTGCGAAACGATGGATTAATTCCTGTTACTAAAATCTCACTTTGAACATTGTCTGCATAAGTATAACCTCTGCTAATAATCTCATTGGGAAGTGAAGCAATGTATTCCTCATTCCAAATCTCAGCTAATCTTTTTCCTATATCCATAATTGAAATTCTATAATAGCTTTCTTATTTTATTTATCGACACAAATTTAACATTTTTATTTTATCCTTAGATAAAAATTAAGAATAAATATATGATAAACATAAAACATTTATCTAACCAGCTGTATAAAAGCAAAGACTATAGAAATATATCCAACAAACAAGTTTATATATCTTACCAATAGAAACATTTGCAATTAATAAAAAACATTGCAAGTTCATCGAAATACAATCAAAATCACATTCCATCGAGTGAGGTTAAAGCTCAATGGAGAAACCGTTTCGATGTACCCAGCACTCTAAGTGATACTGGTGTATTTCTTTATATGACATAAATCTCTTTTGTTTTCTTTGTACTAAACCAGCTACCCTACATTTAACAACACTGTGTGTCATTACCATCCTTTTAGTGTTATGACTTCTGCACGTTAATAAAAAATAGAAAGTTCTTATCTTCTTATTGATGACTATGAGATTTGGAAATCGCGATTTCCAAATCTCACTTGGACACATATTTTCAAGGTTCTACGCATAGACGACGAGACTGCTATGCGATGGTATCTTGAAACAGCATCAAAGGAAATGTGGAGCGTCCGAACACTTGACAGACACAAACCTTCCTATTACAAAAATAATAAAGGAACCTCTTCTCCACTCTCTCCAGAAGGAAAGAATGGAGAAGAGATTTGTCTAAAATGTAATAACTTTTCCACTCCTCGTTTTTAATCAAGCACCTTCTGCATTCGAATTAACGTCCTTTTGGCTTGCAAAAGATGCCCTTTTGAGGTGTTACTAACGCCCTTTAAGAAGCCAATTAAGCACCTTTTCTTTTACGAGTTTGCAATCAACTGATAATCTGAACGTTAGAAAGAGGGAAACTAAAGCATTATTTTACAGTATCAATAGGAATTAAAGTTCCATTTGTGTAAAACATTTTCAAAAATCAAAATAGTATTTATCAAACTATAAAAGCATTATCTACCTACTTAAAAATAAAAACAGACTGCCGTGTCTTAAAGACAAAAGCAGTCTGTTGGGAAAGTATTTTAGAATTTGAAAACTATTAAAGAGGATACTCGTCAAAGGCGTAAAGCACTGTTGAGAGATAACGCTCACCTGTATCTGGCAGCAAGGTTACGATGGTCTTACCTGCATTCTCAGGACGCTTAGCAATCTCAGTAGCAGCAAAAGCTGCTGCACCAGATGAGATACCAACCAACAAACCTTCTTGTTGCGCCAACTGACGACCTGCAAGGATTGCTTGATCATTCTCTACTTGGAAAATCTCATCAACATACTTATTATTATAAGTATTTGGTACAAAGCCTGCACCAATTCCCTGAATCTTATGTGGTCCACTCTCGCCACCACTCAATACAGGAGATGAAGTTGGCTCAACAGCAATAACCTTCACATCAGGGTTCTGCTCCTTGAGGTAGCGACCGATACCACTCACCGTACCGCCAGTACCTACACCAGCTACAAACACATCAACCTTACCATCTGTATCGCGCCAAATCTCAGGGCCAGTAGTAAGATTGTGACGTTCTGGATTAGCCTGATTCTCAAACTGCTGAAGGATAATACTACCTGGAATAGAATCTCTCAACTCCTCAGCAGCCTTGATAGCACCCTTCATACCATCCTTTCCACTTGTCAACTTCACGGTAGCACCATAAGCCTTTACAAGGTTGCGACGCTCCACACTCATGGTTTCTGGCATCGTGAGAATAAGCTTATAACCCTTCACTGCAGACACCAAAGCCAAGCCAACGCCTGTATTTCCACTGGTTGGCTCAATGATTGTAGCTCCTGGCTTCAAGAGTCCCTTAGCCTCAGCATCCTCTATCATAGCCAATGCTATACGATCCTTCACACTACCACCAGGATTGAAATACTCAACCTTTGCAAGAACAGGAGTTTTGAGTCCTCTTTCTGCAGAGAATTTATTAAGTGCTAACAGTGGTGTATTACCGATAAGTTCTGTGAGTTTGTTTACTACCTTTGCCATATTCTTTGGGATTTAATTTCTTACTTAATGTTTACGGATGCAAAGGTACGGACATTTGCCAACATGTGAAATACTCTCTTTATGTTATTTAGCATACCACAAACGTGGTATTTACATTAAAATAAGGCTTTCTTATTGCCATTAAAGCAAAATTCCTTATATTTGCACTACGATTGTCACTATATCTACGAGTATGCAGAAATACGCAGATTACATAGAAGAGATTGAGATTGACTCGCTTTGGAGCGGGAAGAAACACATCCGTTGGACACTGGACCGACAGGTGAATATCCTAAGTGGTATCAATGGTGTCGGGAAGAGTACCATACTTAATAAGGTGGTACGCAGTCTGTCGCAAGGTGGTGAATTCCCCAGCCATTCACTGAAGGGTGTCCGACTAAAGGTAAGTCCTAATGATGCACGGTGGATACGTTATGATATTATCCGCTCGTTTGACCGTCCACTGATGAACTCGGATAGTATCAGCAAGATTAACGTCGATCTTGTTACAGAACTTGATTGGCAGCTTTTCCAACTTCAACGTAAGTATCTTGACTATCAAGTGAACATCGGTAACCGTATTATCGAGACCTTACAAAGTGGTGAGGCAGATGCTGCCGAGAAGGCGCAGCAGATTTCTCAACCTAAGAAACGTTTTCAAGATATCTTAGACGACCTCTTCACGGAGACGGGAAAGAAGATTATTCGCTCGGAGAATGAGATAAAGTTCTCATCACTCGGTGAGGAACTGGCTCCCTATCAGCTGTCAAGTGGCGAGAAGCAGATTTTGGTTATCCTGCTGACCGTATTGGTAGAAGACAATGAACATTACGTTCTCTTTATGGACGAGCCAGAAGTGAGTCTGCATATAGAGTGGCAGAAACGCTTAATCGACCTCATCTTAGAACTGAATCCGAATGTTCAGATTATCCTCACGACCCACAGTCCAGCTGTCATCATGAACGGATGGATTGACCGTGTAACAGAGGTTACGGACATAACCGATAAATGATTGTCTGAAGGAGGGAGCAATGGGAAAAAGACTGAGCGACAACCTGTCATCGGCTTATATTGATGCAGCGAACCGATTGAATGGTAAGCGGGCACGGAGAAAGATTATCGCATATGTGGAAGCGTATGACGATATCTTCTTTTGGCGCACTGTCTTAAGCGGTTTTGAGAACGAGGAGCGTTACTTTGAAGTAATGTTACCATCGCGATTGAACCTTACCAAGGGCAAACGGTCGGTATTGATGAACCTTGTTTCGCAGAATATTGGTGAGAACATGATTGCTTGCGTAGATGCTGATTATGACTATCTACTGCAAGGAACTACCCCACTATCCGATGAAGTAAACAACAATCCATACGTTTTCCATACGTATGCTTATGCCATTGAAAACCTACAATGCTATGCACCGAGCCTACATGATGTGACAGTAGCAGTAACGCTCAACGACCATTCTATCTTTAATTTCGAAGAGTTCCTGAAACTTTACAGCGAAAGTATACACCCACTCTTTGTCTGGAGCATATGGCATTATCGAAAAGGCTATCATCGAAAGTTTACTATCTCTGACTTTAATCGAGTTGTGGAACTTGGTAACTTCTCCCTAAAAGGGGCTGTTGAAAGCCTTCAACGGCTACGCCATAAAGTACAAATGCGTGTACGACAACTACAACGAGAACACCCGAACGCAAAAGAAAGCTATCTAAAACTAAAGGAAGAACTGCATGCCTTAGGCGTTACACCCTCAACCACCTATCTGTATATTCAAGGGCATCATCTCTTTGACAACATCATCGTACCAGTCTTGAAGCGGGTCTGCGACCGACTGGTCCGTGAGCGGGAAGACGAGATAAACCGTAATGCAGTACACGACACCCAACGGCGCAACGAGCTATCAAGCTATGGCCATAGTACGGAAGCGATTATCCCCATGCTCCGCCGTAATGTGGGCTATACTAATGCAGCTCCTTTCTTAAGACTTAAGGAAGACATCAGAAGGTTCCTAAATCCTCCTTCAGGGCACTCGATAGAATAATAAGACGTATGTCTATCCCCGCATGAATATTAAAGAAAGCAGAAGACTATTATCTGCTTAACTTTCATTATCTTTGCACTTAGAAATCTAAACAACAAAAATCATAAATGAAGAAGACTCTACTTTTGATCCTAACACTGCTGACAAGTTACGTCGGTATGGCACAAGAGACTTACCATCCAACGGCTGAGAATCTTAAAGCACGCGAACAGTTCCAAGACGAGAAGTTTGGAATTTTCCTACATTGGGGACTCTACTCAATGATGGGTACTACCGAATGGATTATGACCAACAGGGATATCAACTATAAAGAATATCCTAAATTGGCAAAGACGTTCTATCCTTCAGAGTTCGATGCGGATGCTTGGGTGAAAGCTATCAAGGCTGCTGGTGCAAAGTATATCACTATTACGACACGCCACCACGATGGATTCTCACTCTTTAAGACTGCTACCAGCTCGTATAATTCCGTTGATGGTACTCCTTTCAAACGTGACATCATTAGAGAAATAGCTGATGCCTGCAAACGACACGACATAAAGCTGCATCTTTATTATTCACACCTCGACTGGGGACGTGAGGACTATCCTGTGGGTAGAACGGGAACAGGAACGGGTCGACCCAAAGAGAAGGCTAACTGGGCAAGCTATTACAAGTTCATGAACACACAGCTGACAGAATTGCTCACAAACTATGGAAAGGTGGGTGCAATCTGGTTTGATGGTTGGTGGGATCATGACAGTGATGCCAAGCCTTTCGACTGGCAGTTAGAAGAGCAGTATGCTTTGATTCATAAGCTACAGCCACAATGTCTCATTGGTAACAACCATCACCAGACTCCTTTCGCTGGTGAGGATATTCAGATCTTTGAGCGTGACCTACCGGGTGAGAACAAGGCTGGACTGTCTGGACAGAGCATCAGCCGTCTACCATTGGAGTCATGCCAGACTATCAACGAGCATTGGGGGTACAACATCACCGATACTCTCTACAAATCACCAAAGGAACTGATTCAGATGCTTGTTCGTGCTGCAGGAAAGAATGCTAACCTCCTACTCAACATCGGTCCAGAGCCAGGTGGTGCTCTCCCTGCTCTTGCCCTCGACCGCCTTCAGGCTATCGGTGAATGGCTGAACAAATATGGTGAAACCATCTATGGCACTCGTGGCGGCATCGTTACTCCACACGAATGGGGAGTAAGTACACAGCGTGGTAACAAACTCTACATCCACATCCTAAACTGTATGGACTCCAGCCTCTTCATCCCTACTGGCAACCACAAAATCAAGTCCGCCACCGTCTTTGGCACCAACAAGCGTGTCAACTTCACAAAGACAGGCAACGGCATCACCCTCAACTTCGACACCGTCCCCACTGACATTGATTATATCGTTGAGTTGACGTTGTAAGATAGGCTTTCATAAGCTAACATCTTTAAAAAACAACCTGCAGTAACCGTTTGGTTACTGTGGGTTTTCTTTATATGTATGAATAGCTTTCTTCCTCAAAAGTATTTGCTATTGATTATCAATAACTTATATTTACACGATACAAATAAGATTCCTCAATTTAAGTAATATCGATTAGAAACCATCTTAAATGTTACTTCTTAACTTTTTATTTCATCATTTTCTTATAATGCGTTTCATATCCTTCTATTTCAAATAATAGCCTAAATGCTTCTAGAAAATTATCATAATTAAATTCCTTAAAGTCATATATATTCTGTCCAAGAGAATGAGATTCTCTATTTATATATCGATTAAAAGCTTGAAATCTAATATCTTTTAATTTTTCTGAATTGAATGTATTATTTAGATCTCTCTTCTCAACGAAATTAAAAAAATACTCAATAATATTTCTCATGCAATTTGCAATAAGAGCAGGTGCAGAATCTCTATTCTTGATGATAGACCAATATGCCTGATAGTCACTTTGAATTTCTTCGTAGCTCATCGATTTTATATGGCTTCCTTGACGATCTTTATATAACCTTATTAAAGTTTGGGAAGCATGTCTCTTCTCTCTATTCATTTCCGTCATTTCATAGAAGAAGTAAAAGCTATGTGTTAATATAAACACCTGTTCGCAACGGGTTCTAATATCTAATCCCCCATCATTGTTCCTTTGAAAAGTTGGATAAAATCTTTCTTTAATAAGTCTTCCTACATTAAAGACATGGATATGAGAAAGACTAGAAACAGGATCATCTATTACAATAATCCGTTTTTTTATAGCGTCATTAGCTAATTTACGACCTTTACATTGTTCGGTAAAATAAAGAAAGCTTATTATCATTTTTTCTCCTTCACTTAGGGATTTAAAAATCTCCTCTTCTGTTTGATCTCCTCTCGTTATGCGATATAATCCTTCTTCTTCGTGTTTGATAATCTTAAAATCGGTAATTCCTAAGTCTAGCAAAAGAGCATTTATATTCTCTATTGCTTCATCAATATTGATTACATTTTTCTGCTCAGAAGTAATTATTCCCTTTTGCTCCTGTATTTGAGTAGTATATTCTTTATACTCATGTTCGATTTCATTAATCGCTTGTTTATGAGAATTCAAAGTGGTGGTGTACAAAGAAACAGTCTGATCATATTTGAATCTTTGTATCTCCCAGAAAGTATCCTTGATATGGTCTATCTCTTGTTGCTTATTCTGTAATTTTGTATTATATTCTTCTATAATCTTATTTGCATTAGATATGATCTCATTTAGCCTGTCTAATAGTTCTTGATGAGATTCAATTACAACTTTTGTTCCAGGAGATTTACATTTTTCTTCCATCCTCAAAAGGTTATTTCTAATCACATTCATAAATTTATTAAATGCAATTTCATAGTCTTTCTTAAAACGATTGAGGATAGAAATGTTATCAAAAGTATCAATCTTCTGAGTGTTTTCAACCTCTTCCTTATACTTATCTTTTAAATCTGTTAGATTTTGTAATATGTCATTGTATGTTTTATCAAAGTAACCTTTTAGGTCTTCTATAATCTTACTTGTTATTCCTTGTTGGCAAAAGGGGCATTGATTTGTATTTAAATTTAAATATGATAATCCATCTTTCACCCAATCTGCATTAGCTAAGTTATCAATTAACTCAGATACTTTGCTTCCCTTATTTCCTGTAATAACTTCTCCAAATATTGTATATTTCTCTATTGGTTCACCATTGAAAACCATTAAAGGAATTCTTGGAATTTCTACAGCATCTTGTTTATTTAAATTGTTTACTTCATTCTTTAGTTCTTCAATGGTCTTTGTCGGTTCTATCGTAGGCTTTTTCATATTCAATAGATGATTAAATAGATTCTCTTTGCTACTTTGGACCCCTTGAAGACAATATTGTAGAACTCTATCTCCTCCAGAATATTGTCTTTTGATTTCCCAGATTTTATTTTGAAACCCTTCTACTTTTTTGTTCCATTGTTCGTCTTCTTTTTTTCTTTTCTCTTCAGCTTCCTTTTGCTGTTTATATAGTTGTTCTAAAAATTTATTTGCAGAATCAATCTTAGTTTTAGCCTCTTTATTTTCTTTGGATAAGGTAAAGATACCTTTAATATTGTTCTCAGTGTAAAAGGTTTCTTCAATAAATTGCTTATTGTATACAAGAATTTCCTCTATCTGCATATCTAAATTAGGATTTATAGAGCAATCACTAAAATTAGAACATTCTGGAAACGAATGTAAATAGGAAGCAATAGTACTTTTACCAGTTCCATTTAGACCGTATATAAGAACTACATTCTTATTGTTTGTGTCCAATATAGTTTCGCCTTTATAGCATGATTTTTCTTTCTTTAATTTTATACTTTTTATCATAATGGGAATATCAATATTTATAATCTAAAATAGTTTTACATACTTGATAAAGAATTTTTACTCCAAAAAGTTTGTATGTTTCTAGTAATATGAAAGGATAATCATTGATATAGAATTTAATCATTTTGTTCGTAACAATATGAATAATCTATACATTTCATAAACATTTCTCGGTCATCAATCTTAGCGGTTAATGCGGGCTTTACTAATGCCTTGATGTGTGTATTGTCTGACACGCTCTCACGCATAGCTGCCAAATAGTCGTTTTTGTTTATTTGGCTCCAATCTACACATCGTTTGAGAGAACGTTTCAGCATGAGGTCTAGCCAAATGCGAGTGCTGCGACCATTACCCTCCATAAAAGGATGGGCTACGTTGCATAAATTCGGCTGCACTCGACCATTTGTGAACGAGTTCACATGGTGCTCATTGGCACGAATTTTCATTTCCACATATTTGTCCATAATCTCATCAAAAGTTGTTTCTGGCATTCGTTCTATTGTTTGCAGCGTTGCAGGGAAGTGCATATAATTAGCGAAAGTAAAACCTCCTTTGGATATATTCTTAGTTCGGATTTGTCCAGCAAAGTCATACAGTCCTCCAAAGAGATAAGCGTGTATTTGTTGCAGACACTTTACACTTCTCGGTTCTGCCGTTTGCAAGATGCCACTTTCAAAAAGCTGATAAGCCTTTTTCTTGCTCTGTCCGTCAATAGTGTTATCACTATAGAGGAACCAGTCAAGAAAGCTTGTTGCCTTGGTATTGTTGATATGCTTTGCCAAAAGGGTTACACCCTCTGCATCAAACGTATCTGTCTTATAAGACTTCCCGTCAGAGGCTTTTAGCTTCAGTTGGTTAGTAGCACTAACCAACTGACTGTTTTCTTTTCTTAGTTTGGTTTTGAGATACTTCCAATAGTTCCTCGTCTTTTGGTAATCATCTTGCTCGTTAATCGCAGCAATGATGTCCAGTACAGAGAACCACCACTTACTGTGTTCCTCGTCCCATACCGCCCTCACTTCACGGTCGTTGAAGAAGCGGATTGATTTCTTATATTGTTCTTTATCTTCTGCCATAAATGCTCATGTTTTATCAGAACAAAGCAATTTTTCAACATCATTAATAATGCTAGTATTTATTTCTTGTGGTGAGAAACTTACCTTGTGAGTATTGGGATCAAATATCAAATGAATGGAATCACTATTTGGTAAACAATTTGCAGAGATTGCAAATTTTCTTATAAGGTCAGCTTTTTCCTTAAAGCTGATAACAAGAATATCAAAATCTTTTTCGTTATACTGTACACGACGATTATAATTACCATCATGTAGCTGTAATTCTATTTCTTTTATTTTAAGTGAATAGCGTTTCATAAATAAATTGGATTTTAGTTGTTTAGTTCTTTGCTTTTAATCTCCCAATAGCCATTGCGCTTACCATTTTTGCGTTCAATAATGCCACGTTTTGACAAACGCGTTGTCATACGTTTTACGGTTCGCTCAGACTTACCTATATGCACAGCAATTTCCTTTTGCGTTGCTTGTGGTTTCTCCTTGACAAACTTTATAAGTGCTACTTCTTCCAAAGTGCAATCCAAAGTGTCATTATGGCTCTTTGGAACTTCCAAACTGGCACTTTGAACCAAATGCTTTGGTGCTTCTATATGTAGAAGTCTGTTCTTTAGTTCATTCTGCTCACCTAATATCAAATTGCGAAAGAATGCTTCAAGGTATTGCGTTGTAGCAAAGATGCCTTTAGGCATATTGTTATAGTTGGCTCGAACCAGTGCGTTACGAAAATACCACGAATAGTTAGCAAAGGTTTCGTTGCTGATGTCGAAACCAAATGTACGCAGATACTTAATGGTAAAAACAGCCGTTGTACGGGTATTGCCCTCCCCGAACGGATGAATTTGCCAAAGGTCAGAAACAAATTGTGAGATATGGCTCACAGCTTCTGCTATATCATGATGCTTATAATCGTATTCTTTTTCACGGGCAAAGTCGTAATCCAGTGTTTCACGGATACTATCAGCACCAGCATATAGTACTGTTTCTCCATTCAACACCCATTCCTTTTTCGTAATGTTATAATCTCTTATCTTTCCTGCATGCTCATAGATGCCTTCAAACAAACGACGATGAATTGAAATATATTCCAATGGCGAGAACGTAAAGCTCTGTTCAGATAGCAATTCTGTAATACGAGCCGAAACTTTATCAGCCTCTTCCGTTCTATTCCCGCCCCCCTTACGAGCAGACTTTGACTCATAATAGCTATTGACGAGCTGCTTCACCTCCTCAATCGTGATGTCACCCTCAATATGCTGGCGAGCAGTTTCACGCAAATAATCTGAAGTCTTCAAGCCATCAACAGCCTGCAAACCAATAGCCGTTTGCCACGCATAACCTTTTTCACGTTTATGCGGCTCGCTCTGTCGGATATACTCTTCAAAGTCGGTTATCATACTCTTTATGAATTAAAATCGAATTGATTTCTTACTGTGCTCTTTATGTTCTTCCATAAAACAGGTTCTTAGTCACTACGCCTATTAGATAGTGTCTTACAAAGGTAGCAAAAAAATCTATATAAAGAATAATGACGAGGCTTTTTTATAAAGAATACTTTTCTTGCAGAATGTCAATAAAGCTAACATAGTTTTGTTTTTAGTTGCTGTCACTTTTAACACTTCACGCAACAAACAGATTATAAACTACTTATAACGCATCAAGGAGTGACAGCAGTGACAGCAACTTTGAAAGTTTATTCGGAGGGCAACTAACGATTTAAGATGGAAGAGGCAGACTAACCAAGACTGCTACATACTGCCACCAAATACTCTGTGCCATGCGAAGAATGTTTACTGTGGAGGTTCGGGATGTTTGCAAGAACACGACCGAAATGGGAGAGGCTTGTCAGGTGTAGCTGACTGCCGTATCGCTGGCGGAGAAGACTGAAGATAGAGGCAGCTGTCATATAGGCACCCTTCGTCAAGTCCTTAGGAATGGAAAAGCACTCGAAGAAGAGAGCCTCGGCAGGGGTGCGCTGTTGATACTGCACGTTGTTTGCCATAATCTCTTGGGTGTCAGCCTCATCAAACCAGTAACGTCTACCAGCATCAAGTTCGGCAACTGCCTGCGCATAGAGCTGCTCATAGTCTATGTGATCGGGCAAGCGGATAGGACCAGTCAGTGTGACTGCTATAAAACGACGGCAGCCACTGGGATCGCTAAAGACATCCGAAACGTTTGCCGTAGCAATGAAAGAGGCAACACGTGGTAACGTAAGCTGCTGCTGACGATAAGGCTGACGGAGTTTGATGCTTACAAGCTGCATGACATTCTTCAAAAAACCGTCTTGCGTCTTAGCCGACAGGGCATTAAACTCATCAATATTTATCAGCAGTGACTGGCTCATTGCCCGCAGCGTATTCTGTTTCTCACTCATGATAAGATTATCGTTATATCCCCACTGCAACGCCTCAGGCAGAAGGCGTTTGCAGAAGGTTGACTTCCGATAACCCTGTCGGGAGATGAGCAGCGGAGCCACACTGTTACCGTGCGAGACGTCCAACCCCATCCATTGTGCCACCATTGCCAGAAACCACGTGTGGAACCATTCTGCCCACCGTGCATTATCATTAGGAACACAGTCTGCCAGCGCCTCAATATGATTCTTTCCATCCCATCGTCCTTGCAGTCCTTTGAGAAAATCGTCCACAGGATTAAAAGCCTTGACAAAGCCCGACTCCGTATATCGTCGGATGTCTTTGTCCCACGCATCAATCCCATCAAGACGCGCCTTGATAGCGATTGTGTTGCGCATCCGTTCATCCGCAGGCATAAAAGATTCATCACTCCCAGCCTTTCGGATTTCCGTACACCCTAAGGCGGTGTTATATCTCATTTCATACTTCCGCTCAAGATAGTTGAGCAAACGACGAGTAATATCATTTTTAAGTCTTTCAGACTGTCGGTTACGCTGATTTTCAGCTTTAATATTCTTAAGATTCTTGTATTGCATGTCGTAAAAGTTCTAAAGTTTACAAGTTGACGAGTTAACAAGTTGCTTGCGAGAAAGGAGAAAGAGTGTAAAGGTTAAGCCGTAGTTCTCACACAGAGTGCACAGAGAAACGGAGGACAATATCAGTACAGAGAAACCTAAAGGTTTAAGGAGTAAACAGAGACATAGAAAAACATATATCTCTTTCATCTGACCTTATGTCATTATGGCTGTCATTAAGTCTACCACAGAATAAGTTAAACTCTTACTTTGTCTTTTCCCTCTGACCTTATGTCATTATGTCTACTGGAACACAGAATAAGTTAACATGTTACTATGTCTTTTATTATCCTGTCCACCAGCACCACACGTGCGGAGCATCAGCACATGATGTGCGGAGCGTTAGCACCACAGAAACAAGATCTCAATAACAAATCATTAACTCCACTTCGTAACGCAAAGATTACCTTCTCTTTCTCATATAAAACGTACTAATGTCTTAACTCCTACCACTCCCTTTCACTCCTTTACTCCTTCCCGAAAGCACTACTATTATTTCCAGCACGTCTGGTAGTTATCATAAACACGTGGGGCAGCATAGCCATAACGCTGGAAGAGTTCGTCAACCCATTGCTGTTCGCCCTCACTCAGTTTATTAATTCCTCGATGATAACGATAATAAACAAAGCGACTTCCGAAATGACTCTCCATAGTACTACGCAGAGAGCGGTAGTCACTGTGCTTCACATCATCGAAAAGGTGCGAGAATCCCCACGCCAGTCGTTCTGTTTCCATAGCGTGAAACGCCTTACAGCTATTGCCAGAACGAGTAGAGGGAAGAACCGTCAATGCCGAATGTTGGCTAATAGAGAGTGTCTTAGCCGCATAATAACGTAGGCACTGCTCCTTGAGAATACAATCGTGCATAAAGCACACTGCCCAGTCTTTGGGCATGTTAGAAAAATCTGTACACATAAATAGAATGATTTAAGAAAAATAAATTCAAAAAGGAAGATGCGGTTAGTTTGTAGGAAATCATGCTTAACGTGTCGTTGATCTTCCTTATTTCTGCTTGCAAAGATACAACACAGAGATACCCCTTGTCAAGTTTTTCACGGATTATTTTTATTTTGCTGTCATTCCTGTCAGCCTTTCACCTATTATAATACACTGACAAACAAGCATCTACAGCAAATGTTAAAAATGACAGCAAACGATTTTCAAACTTTGTGTAGTAGATAAAACAATGCTACGGATATACTGCTCTCCTTATATATCCGTAAATGCTCAGTCAATTAAAGAAATAAAGAGTAATAAGATTAACCATTTTCCTGTCGTCAGGAAAATGGTATAAAAGGGGAGATTAGAAGGATTTTTCTGAGGTAATGTATAACTACCTAATTATAGCGTTATGCCATATTAAAAGTAATTATTTTTGTGAACATACCAATCCTATTAAGCATTAATAGAAAATAATTCATAGTTCTATAAAATATATATTTACATAGTTATACCTTCTGTCAAATTCATTAAGTCCTGCACGCGTTCTTTTATCTCTTTTTGAATATCCTTGTTAAACAGTTTTCTATATACATATTCTCGTCTCCAGTCATTATATTCAAAATCTTTTATATAAGCCCACCATTCTTCAGAACGTCCATCATGAATCTTTTCTTGGATTATCTGTTTAATATTTTCATTATCTTCTCTCGTTTTTGGACTATTATACCTTATCCCATAGCTTAGCTTATTGAAATTAGCATTCTTAAATTCAAAGCATATCTTTGCATAGTTCCATTCCTTCTTCCAAAGAAGGAAGTGACTGTACTGCTGTTGCCAATAACCGTCCTCTGTCCGAAACTCTAATTCCAGCCTCAACTCGTTGGCTATTTCCTCAACTTGCTTTCTTAACTCTACACCAATAACCTTATTGAGGATTCGATTATAGTTATCATGTATTCGGATTGCAGTAAAGATATTCTCGGAGTTCGCAAGTAATTCTATCAACTCCTTCTGTTTTTGCTCGTCCATATTCTGATACGTTAATAATGATAATAAGTTCCTATATTGTATAATTGTCTCTCTTACTAAGGGCTTATCAAAAGCCTTCTCGGTACACTTCTGAAGCCACGGACGTATAAAATCTCTATAAGAAATACAAAAGTAATCTTCGTTCTTCTTCATCTTCCTACTGCTTCCGGTAACGGATATATCATGAGGAGAATGTCCATCTAAGGTCAGATATAAAATTAGGGAATTCTCCAAACCATACTTTTGCTTAGCAAATTGATAATACCTATAGAGTTGTTTAGTTTGATCGCTGGCATAAATCTTATTTTCTATGATAATAGCTTTTGACTTATCGCCTTGTACCGTGCCTGATTCTATCAGAATATCCATTCTTCCACCTTCTTCTTTATCCCTCGAGATACCACCTATCGACTTTTCAAAATTTACAGTAGCATTGGTTGAATCAAAAACAAAGTTAGAGTATTTACTATCGCAAACGAAGTTTTGGAGTTGCTGGCAAAACAACTCTAAGAATGCTGTTCCACAACTGTGCGTACCTTTTGGGTCCATCAATGCTGCAAGCATAGCTGAGTGCGTACGAACCTCATCACTTTCAACGTGCATTATCTTAAAAACATTAAAGTCTTCTCCACGCTTACTTTTTTCTTTCTTCAAGATTTCATCTTCATCTATAAACCTTCGAATCTTATGCAATAGTTCTTTAATATCTTCCATAAATTATTGTTTTTCTTTATAATCTAAATCAGACCCACATGTCATCATAGCTTCGTGATATTTCCTCATGAAAAATGTTCCTTACAAACTGATTTAAAGAGCTGATAAAATTGGAAGTTCGTAATCACTTTTAAGTTTACTATCATATACTACTATCTTCTACCCATTTATCACATCGTATAGACTGTATGTTACAAACACTGGCTGGCTTTCTCGCAGTGAGTGCCAGCACTGTGTGCGTAGTCGTAGGGTAGTTGATTGTATTGTTCAATGGTCATAGAACTATCGCTTAAATATTCCGCATATTTTTCTTAAGAATGAAGTGATATTTTGGAGTTCATTGCATACACCTAACTTATCTTCTTGTCTAATCTCGGTTCTATCATAATTATAAAAATAGTACACCTTCTCTTTGTTGTTTTTACTAGTATCACTAGACTCTACTATATTTACATTAGTAACAAAACTTCTACAAGAGCTAAGTATAATGTAAGACAGTATAAAGTCTAAAACACCTACCCCTACTTTTGCTATATCCCAGACGATAGAACTATTATTTTCAAATTTAAGAAAGACTCCTAAATCTTTTAATAAGATTAGTAACCAACTAAATGTAATGATTAAACTAACCATTTGATTCACCTTCGAGACAGAAAAAGGATACGATTTATTAAATTGTTTCGGATTGTAAATAGTATACTCGTTAATTTTTATAATGCCAAAAATAGGTTTTCTTAATTTTATACTTAAATCTTCAATATGAGCTTCCCAATTTTCCTGCCAAAATTTACTTCCTCTGTTTGCCATATACCATAAGAGGGATAACAAGAAACCTAAAGAAGAAAGAAGTAGAAGTAGCCATTCTTTTTCACTACCAGATGGTCCACTTATTGGCAACACTTTATAGTATCCGACAAAAACAGCACCAATAAAAAGCACGAAGTAGCCTGTGCGCTTCCAATATAACTCTATCTCAAATTTTCTTGTATCAAGTGCTATTTGGAATGCCTCTTCTAATTTCTTTTCATCAAAGTTATTGATATAATCTTCCTTTGATATTCCGCCTTTATTCTCTTTCATAGTGTTTGATTAATCTAAAAAGCCCCAATAGTATTTCTACCATTGGGGCACGTTTATAATCATTATTTTACTTCACTTCCTCAAAGTCTGCATCTTGGATGGTGTCATCCTGCTTTGGCTGCTCCTGCTGACCAGCATCTGCGCCTGGCTGAGGACCTGCCTGTGCACCTGCTTGGCTATACATCTGCTGTGATGCTGCCTGCATAACGGTGTTGAGGTTGTTAATAGCTGTGTCGATGGCTGCAACATCAGCTGACTTGTGAGCATCACGGAGCTGCTGAAGAGCAGACTCGATACCTGACTTCTGGTCGGCTGGAATCTTGTCACCATTGTCCTTCAAGAAGTTTTCGGTAGTGAAAATCATTGAGTCAGCCTGATTCAGCTTGTCAATCTTCTCACGCTCTGCCTTGTCGGCTGCTGCATTCTGCTCAGCTTCAGCCTTCATACGGTTGATTTCCTCCTCGCTCAAACCACTTGAAGCCTCGATGCGGATGCTCTGCTCCTTACCAGTTGCCTTGTCCTTAGCAGATACGTTAAGGATACCGTTAGCGTCAATATCGAATGTTACCTCAATCTGTGGCACACCACGACGAGCTGGAGCAATACCTGTCAAGTTGAACTGACCGATAGACTTGTTCTGTGCTGCCATTGGACGCTCACCCTGCAGAACGTGGATAGTAACCTCTGTCTGGTTATCAGCTGCAGTAGAGAACACCTCGCTCTTCTTGCAAGGGATAGTAGAGTTAGCATCGATAAGCTTTGTCATCACACCACCCATTGTCTCAATACCGAGGGTAAGAGGAGTTACGTCAAGCAATACGATGTCGCCCACACCGCTCTCCTTATTAAGGATAGCACCCTGGATAGCTGCACCAACAGCAACCACCTCATCAGGGTTAACACCCTTTGAAGGCTCCTTACCGAAGTAGTTCTTAACCAATGTCTGCACTGCAGGGATACGGCTTGAACCACCTACGAGGATAACCTCATCGATATCTGATGTCTGCAACTTAGCATCACGGATAGCATTCTGACAAGGAACGAGACAAGCCTGAATGAGGTTGTGTGCCAACTGCTCGAACTGTGAACGAGTCAAGGTCTTAACCAAGTGCTTTGGAACGCCACCCTCAGCTGTGATATAAGGTAAGTTAATCTCAGTAGAAGAAGAGCTTGACAACTCAATCTTAGCCTTCTCTGCAGCTTCCTTCAAACGCTGCATTGCCATTGGGTCCTTTCTCAAATCGATACCCTCCTCAGCCTTGAAGCCATCAGCGAGCCAGTCGATGATTACCTGATCGAAGTCGTCACCACCAAGGTGAGTATCACCATTCGTAGAAAGTACCTCGAACACACCACCACCGAACTCAAGGATAGAGATATCGAAAGTACCACCACCAAGGTCGAATACAGCAATCTTCATATCCTTATTAGCCTTGTCAACACCATAAGCAAGTGCTGCAGCAGTAGGCTCATTCACAATACGCTGTACGTTAAGACCTGCAATCTGACCAGCTTCCTTTGTTGCTTGACGCTGTGAGTCAGAGAAGTAAGCAGGTACGGTGATAACTGCATCAGTTACTTCTTGACCGAGATAGTCCTCAGCGGTCTTCTTCATCTTCTGCAGAATCATTGCAGAAATCTCCTGTGGAGTATATTTGCGGTCGTCAATCTGTACACGTGGATAACCACCCTCATTAACAACCTTGAATGGAACACGCTCAGCCTCTTTCTGACACTGTGCGTAAGTCTCACCCATGAAACGCTTAATAGAGTAAATCGTCTTCTCTGGGTTTGTGATAGCCTGACGCTTAGCAGGGTCACCCACCTTACGCTCGCCGCCTTCAACGAAGCCCACGATAGAAGGTGTAGTACGCTTACCCTCGCTGTTAGCGATTACCACTGGCTCATTACCTTCAAATACAGCAACACAAGAGTTTGTTGTTCCTAAGTCAATTCCAATAATCTTTCCCATAATTGTATATTTTTTATTATTATTCGTATTCAGTTATTGACAACTGTCCATCACAGTATCATCAGACTTATATCGTCTGTAACTGTTACTAACAGCGTCATTCGCCAATTATTAGACAAATGATGTGCCAACAGAGTCAGACTGACAGAATGGCAGAATTAGCGACAACATATACAATTATTCCCGCGTAATTATATCCTTTAAGTATGATAAATCCTACTTAATCAAGAAATAAAAAGGCTGTGCCAACACTCATTACAAGAATGTTGACACAGCCACATTATATCCAAATACAACAGCCTTATTTTACACTGAAGGTTGTTATTTTCATATCATTCTTTTCATTTCGTTTGTCAGGATCACCCAAAGAGATACCATACTCACCTGGTTTTAGATTCTCAATAACGATATAGTAAGAACTCTGTCTATATTTCTTGGCCTTAAAAGAAATCTGTCCGAGAGAGTTTGTCTTGGTCGCAGACAGTGTTCCAGCTTCAGCCAACTGCGCTCTACGTTCCTTACCCTTCACCTCGAATGGGAAAATATTAATAAATGACTCTGGATCGGTTGAGTTATTTGCAGCCTTAATAATAAGGCGGACATCCTTACCAGCAGGTACTGTTACAGATGAAGTAGGACCACTCAAAGTAATACGTGTTTTTACTTTTCCAATACCAACAAGATACAACGAAGCACCAGCCTTACTTTTAATAATACCTGACTCACGTGGTAACTTCTGATACTCTGTGTCGGAAGTAAGCAGGTAAGTCTGGTCTGCAAACTCTGGCTCTGGAACAGATACTTTTTGTGCAAAAGATGTTGTCATACCTAACAGCAGGAACAACATTGTAAAAATAGACTTTTTCATATGATTAAATTATTATTAGTTCTCAAATTTACAAATTAAAGTTGACAAAATATAAAAACATACTTTAATTTTATCATAAATTAACGGTAACTATCCAGCGATAATAAACGTTGAATATCAAGAACTTATGAACTTAATATTGTGGCAAAAAGGCTCGAAAAGACATTATTTATTAGAATTTGTCTGTGTCTATTTATGTAACTTACTGATAATCAATAATAGTTTATACATCTTATCGCTGAATAGTTACGATTAGCCATTATAGAAAACAAAAGTCCGAGAATCTCTGAAAAAAAATTCCAGACTTTCGTTTATTCTATTATATACATATTATACTCTTGGTTCAGAAGCAAGAAAGAAATAGTCAACACCCTTACTAACAGACTTGTCGAAGACACCATCAACAACCATTCCTGCCTCTAAAAGGCGAGCACCAACCACCTTACGATCTGCATCATAACCGCCATAGGTATAATTATTCTTGAAAAGGAAAGCTATAGCTACATCATGAGTTTTACCCCCATAAGTAATCTTGCCTAAATCCAAACGATAAGGAGCAATATAAAAGAGGATTGGTTTCACGTTGAACACGCTAATAGCACATTTGATTTCCTGATTTGGCAAAGCCTCAATAGCTTGCTTCAAGTCAGTATCAATAATACTTGCTGTCAACATCTTAGTTGGGATATTTTTGATAATAAGTGTTGTGTCATCTTTGATTTCCCAAGTCGTATTCACAGAATCTTTCCTTTCAAGTTGTTCCCGTTCATTTAGGCCATATCTTGAAAGTTTACCACGATAAAGGCCTTGAATAGTATGGCTTGCAGCCCTCAATTCTTCTACTGATGGCAATTTAGCCTTGCTCTCATAATCGTCGTTAAGACAAGAGGCTAATGAGAATGTTGCAAAGAATGCAATTACTAAAAAAAATAAGTTCTTTCTTTTCATTATAGTGCGTTTTGGTTATTATATTTAAGTTTATTGGTCACAAATTTACACATTATCAACTTATTTCCAACACAATTACTGTTAAAAGAGTAATAAGAAAGTTGCATGATTCGTTTATGTTATTTATTTTAAAGAATTTACCCCTGTTTGTAGACAAAATAAAGTGCTTTTGATAACATATAATACGCTATATAACTAAAAGAGAAGTTAGGGGAGATAGAAAGCATGCTCAGCTATCAACACTTTACTTTCACGATAATAAACATTTTTCTTCATGAAAAGAAATATTTTCTTTCGTGAAAATAATTATTTATTTTCATGAAAATAATTCACCAACGTTGGAAATGAAGGAATGCTAAAAGCCTTTAGAAGGTATCAATATAGATAGAACTATAACTCAAACTCAGGCTTTTACTACCTTAGTTTTCCTTCCAGAAAGCTGGGGAAAAGAGTACTAAGACCGTAAAAAGTTCCAAACGACCTACGAGCATGAGGAAGGAACAAATCCACTTTGCCAAGTCTGGTAGCTGTGCCCAAGACATTGTAGGACCAATTTCCATACCCAAAGTAGGGCCAACATTACCTAAAGAACTCAACGTAATCGTGATAGCATTCGTGTTATCAATACCAACCGCGATCATCGTAAAGGCACAGAAGAGTGTCAAAATAAGATAAAGTCCGATGAAACCTAAAAGTGTTACACGCTTTGACTGTGGTATATTCACTCCATCAACCTTCATTGGTAAGACAGCATTAGGGTGGAGTATCTGACGGAACTCATTGCGCACCACCTTTAATAACATCACACCACGAATACTCTTGATACCACCACTGGTAGAACCAGAACAGCCGCCAAAGAACATACATGCAGCCAAGACAACCCATGTTACATGAGGCCACTTGGCAGCATCATCGCTGAAAAGTCCTGTCGTTGTTATAAAGGAAACAACTTGGAAGAGCGCACTACGGAAGGCATGCTCTATCTCATAATGATTGCGATAAACAAGTTCAAAGGAGATAAAAATAGTAAACGAGAGTACCATTATGGTATAGAAACGGAACTCACTATTCTTTAATAACTTCTTGATATCCAATCCTACCACTGAGGCATACAACAATGTGAAGTTGACACCAGAAAGGAAGCAGAACAATGCACAGACATATTCTTCCGCTGGAGAGTGAAAGGTTGCTATAGAACCGCTCTCTGTTGAGAATCCACCCGTTGCCGTACTGGTCATGGAATAATTGAAAGCATCAAACCATCCCATACCACAGACCTTATAAGAAAGGATACAAGAAATGGTAAGCACTAAATAAACCACCCATATCCACTTAGCGCTTGTACTTAGTCGTGGGTGTAACTTACTCTTTATAGGACCTGTTGCCTCAGCCGCAAAGACTTTTACCGAGCCGCCCACCATAGAAGGAAGGATGGCTATGGTAAAGAATACAATACCTAAGCCACCAATCCATTGTGTTAGCGAACGCCAGAAAAGAATACCTTTAGGCAGATGTTCTGGATAGTCTATAATTGTAGCACCAGTTGTAGTAAAACCTGACATTGCTTCGAAAAAAGCATCAGTAAAACTCCCTATATAGCCACCAATCATAAAAGGAAGTGTTCCAAAAACCGTAAAGAGTATCCAAGATATCGTTACTACAAAATAAGCATCACGCCGTCCCAAAAGATTGTCTGCATTCCGACCTAACAATCGAAAGGCTGTTCCAGCAACTATTGTGATAAGAATACTCCAGACAAGGGGCATTATATCAATGCTATGATAAAATAATGCGACAAATAGACTACTGAGCATCAGTACGCCTTCTATCCATAACAAGGAACCAAGAATCTTGGAAATGAGTTTCAGATTGAGCATAGTTAAATAAACAATTTCTCCACCTTTTTCATATCAACATTATAACAGAAGACAACAACGGAGTCGCCAGCTTCAATCAGTGTATTACCAGAAACGAGCATACCTTCTCCATTCCTTACAAGTCCTCCAATAGTCATTCCTTTCGGAAGGTTTAGTTCTCTTACAACCTTTCTCGTAATCTTTGAATCAAGACTTGGCACAAACTCTGCCACATCAGAATTAATAGACATAAGAAACTTCACATTTGCTACATTTGCATCCAGCATCATCTGATAGATATGACTGGCAGCAAGAGCCTTCTTATTGATAATCGTACCAATGTCAAGTCCATCAGCTGTATTCACGTAATCAAAGTTCTCTACCGATGCAACAGTTTTGCGAACACCCAGTCGCTTAGCAGTCAGACAAGCCAAAATATTTGTTTCAGCATTAGAGGTCAAAGCCACAAAGGCTTGTGTATGACGAATACCTTCTTCTTGCAACAATCCAATATCACGTCCATCACCATTAATGACCAATCTATCTTCGCTAAAGGCATCGTTCAGAACCTCACAACGAGCAGGGTTCAACTCGATAATCTTCGCATTCATATATTCAGGCAGCATCTTTACGGCACGTGCAGCAGTCTTACCACCGCCCATAAAGATAACATTCTGTACATCAACATATTGTTCCTTACCGACAATCTTACGAATATACGGAATATACTGCTTTGTGGTCATAAAATAAGCCAAGTCATATAACTGCAAGGTATCATTACCACCAGGGATAATTGTCTCATCATTACGCTTGATAGCAACGACATGATAAGGATCATCTGGTCCACAGATATCCTTCAAAGGTCGGTCGAGTATCTCACAAGTCTCACGCAGTTTAATACCCAACATCACCAATGCACCATCATGCACATCCCAACGTTGGCGTACCCATGACATCTTCAAACCATTGATGATATCTTTTGCAGCAAGTATCTCTGGATAAATAATATCACTAATACCCATCTGACGGAACAATTCCTTATTATGTTCTTCAACATACTCAGGATTGTCCACACGTGCAACAGTCTTCTTAGCACCCAACTGATGTGCCATAACACAAGATGCGATATTAGCTGATTCACTTGGAGTAACAGCAATAAAGAGGTCGGTATGTTCCACACCAGCTTCTTTTAGTCCCTTTATATTTGTGGGTGAACATTCCATAGTTAGCAAGTCATACTCACTACTGATTTTCTCCAGATTCTCTGGATCCTCATCCATGAGTACAATATCTTGCATATTACGAGAAAGTAGCTTTGCCAAATAGGTTCCTATGGCGTATGCTCCTGCTATAATAATTTTCATTTCTTCTTCTTTTTCGTTTGAATGATGATGAGTGATAATATATCATTTAGCCTTAATTAGCTCTTTCTTGATACTCTCAATATCTATTCCACAGATTTCACGCAACTGCTGTACCGTCCCCTGCTCTACAAAATGGTCAGGCATACCCATACGAGTTATCTGTGGTGTATAGCCATGATCGCTCATCCACTCTGTTACAGCAGAACCTAATCCACCATTACGTACACCATCCTCTATCGTTATGATACGTGAGAAACGACTTGCAACCTCCTCAAGAAGTTTATCGTCTAATGGTTTCAAGAAACGCATATCATAGTGTGCGATTGATGGACAATGACCTTCTGTTTTTGGAGATTCAGCACTCTCTATCAGTTTAATAGCCTTTTCAACATCATTACCAATAGGTCCGATACTCAAGATAGCTACATCCCAACCATCATGAAGACGACGTCCTGTTCCTACCTCTATCTCTTTCAGCGGACACTCCCAATCAGTTAAAACACCATTACCACGTGGATAACGAATCACAAAAGTTCCCTTATCAGGCAACTGTGCCGTGTACATCAATCTACGAAGTTCACGTTCGTCCATCGGAGAGGCAATGGTAAGATTAGGAATTGGACGCAAAAAAGCCATATCGAAAGCACCATGATGTGTTGCACCGTCTTCACCCACCAAGCCTGCACGGTCTAAACAAAGGACAACAGGAAGGTTAAGTATAGCTGCATCGTGGATAATACTATCATATGCACGCTGTGAGAAGGCACTATAGATGTTACAGAAAGGCTGCAAACCATCCTTTGCCATACCAGCAGAGAAGGTGACTGCATGCGCTTCCGCAATACCCACATCAAAGGTACGGTCAGGCATAGCATCCATCATTATATTCATAGAACAACCCGTTGGCATAGCTGGCGTGACACCTACAATGCGAGGATTCTTCTTTGCAAGTTCTAACAATGTCTTTCCAAATACATCTTGAAACTTAGGTGGTTCATTACTGCAATCTTGCACTATACGCTTACCTGTCTCTGGATCAAACTTACCTGGAGCATGCCATACCGTCGCACTCTTCTCAGCAGGTTCATATCCCTTACCCTTCTTGGTGTGTAAATGGAGTAGTTTTGGTCCCTTCATATCCTTCAACTGACGAAGAATACGAACCAACTCTTCAACATTATTCCCATCAAAAGGTCCGAAGTAACGAATATTCATACCTTCGAACATATTCTGCTGATGTGCTAAGGCTGACTTAAGAGCATTGTTAAAACGCAGTAAACCCTTTCGACGTTCATCATTCAATAAGCCTTTATCATGCAACCATTGTGACGCCTTGAAGCGTAAACGATTGTATGTCTCGTTGGTATCAAGCTTCAACAAGTACTGTTCCATACCACCCACTGCCCTATCAATAGACATATCATTGTCATTAAGAATGATAAGTAAGTCATTAGGTTGGCTGGAAACATTGTTCAGACCCTCGAAAGCCAAACCACCACTCATGGCTCCATCGCCAATAATAGCAACGACATGACGATGCTGCTTCGTAAGGTTAGAAGCAACAGCCATGCCCAAGGCAGCAGAGATAGAGTTAGAGGCATGTCCACAAGTAAAGGTATCATACTCACTCTCAAAAGGAGAAGGGAATGGCATCAAACCATTTAACTTACGGTTATTACAGAAGCTCTCACGACGACCCGTCAAAATCTTATGGCCGTATGCTTGATGACCGACATCCCATACGATACGATCTTCTGGAGTATTAAAAACATAGTGGCACGCCACCGTTATTTCAGTTGCACCTAAGCTGGAGCCAAGATGACCTGGATTAACGGCAACCTCTTCTATGATATCCTTCCGCAACTGCTGACATAACTTTGGCAAATCATCCAAAGAAAGCTTACGCAAGTCTGCAGGCGATTGTATTTTATTTAAAAGGCCGAATCTATTTTCCTTTGACATTATCAAATAACATGAAATCAATGCAAAGGTACGCTAAATAGATTAAAGGGCAAAATAAAACAGAGAGGTATTCTATTATTTATGGTCTAATTTACAAATGAAGCTCTGTTTCACAGCTCGATATATTTTTTCTTACACAGATAAATAAAGTATAATTAGGTAAGAAACGAATAAAATAAGACATAAAAAACAGGGACAAACCTTAAAGATTCATCCCTGTTTATTATTTCAGTCAACCAACCTTATTAAGGTTAGCTAATTGGTAGCTTAATTACTTAACGTAAACAACAGCCAAACGGTTAGAAGTTACGCCCTGTACACCCTGACCCTTAGCTTCATCAACGATGACACCACGGCTCTGGAGATACTTAGCAACAACGTCTGCACGGTTCTGAGAGAGGCGATCGTTGAGTGCCTTTGGACCCTCTGGAGAAGCTGTACCTACGATCTGTACGTGACGGCCTGCCTTAACATCATCAAGAGCCTTCTTAGCCTCGTTTGTGAGGAAGTACTTACCCTGAGCGAATGTTACGAATACCAAGTTGTCAATGCAGAGAGTCTGAGTTGTCTGTACAGGAACCTCCTTAACAACTTCCTTAACAACCTCCTTAACAACCTCCTTTGGCTTAGCGTTAAGCTGATCACGGAGAGAGTTAATCTCATCGTTCAACTGACCAACATTCCAAACCTTGAAGTTGTGTGTACCGTTAGAAGTCTTGAACTTGTAGTTAAGACCTACGAAAAGACCGAGCTGAGCTGCGTGCTTACCGAACTGAATAGCATCGCCAGGACCGTGTGTAAGATTCCAGAGGATAGCTGGCTCTACATAAAGCTGCCAAGCTCTCTTCTCACCGAGGTTGTAAGCGAAAGTAAGACCAGTCTTAGCTGTCAACTCTGTATCATCACCAGTGTTATTAGTCTGAATGATGTGCTTGTCACCGTAAGTAATCCAATAACCGATACCTGCCTCAGCACCTACCTCGAAACGACGATCTGGGTTGTACTCGCAGAAAAGGTTTGTGAAGTTGATAGTACCGTTCAAACCAAGGTTGATGGCACGAACAATTGTGTGACTGTTAGAGAAACCTAAAGAACCTGTCTGCCAACGGTTATCACCGAAGAATGCAAGACCCTCGAGGTTTGCACCATAAACTGGGCTAAACTGCTTACCGAGCTTAAGACCAGCTGCTGCGTTAAGAGGAGTTACGCGACTAAAATCAAGAGGAGCAGCAACACCACCCTCTACACCGAGGTAAACGTTGTCAAATGCCTTAGCCTTCTCGTAAGCTACCTGAGCCTGTGTACTTGTGATACCCATAGCGAGCATCGAAAGTGCAATCAAAAACTTTTTCATAAATGCTTAATATTAATTCTGTTAATTTTAGCGACTTAATTATATTCGGTTTGCAAAGATAGCACTTTTTTTGAATAGACTACATCATTTCATAGAAAAAATCTAATTTTTAGGTAAAAAAGTGGTTTTTCAATATCTTTTTAACTATTTTGGGCAATAAAATATCCCTAAAGAGGTAAATTTGCATTTTAACATTCCCTTTTAAAATAGGATCAAAAACACTTATTCTACACCATATTTTATTGCTGTTTTAACCCAAATCGGTTATAGCTGGATTACTTCACCTTATTATATATATAGAAGAAACTAATATGCAAAGATTCGCATATTCCACACAGATTAGAGATGAAATCAGTAGGTTTTTACCAAGCATTTTCATGAAGTATGGGGTATGTAACCTTTATTTTTACCATCATAAGTAATTTACAGTCATGAAAACAATAAATTATTAACCTGAAAAGAAATATTTTTCTTCATGAAAATAATTATTTCTTTTCATGAAGAAAAATCGCAATCCTTCACTTTTATAAAAAGAGAAAAGACTTTATAAGAAAGACTACTACCCATCTTTATCCCTCATCCTATGATAGTTATGTTCGTCGAAGACGCTTGAAAAGATAGAAGATAAACATCATTCCACGGAGAGAGAGTTCAACAGCCATAGCAAACCAGACACCACGAAGACCGTACTGCGTTGCCAGTGCATAAGCCAAGGTCAGACGGATAAGCCACATACTACCCAAGTTTATTAAGGATGGCTTCAGCGTATCGCCTGCTCCTATACAGACACTATAAGCAACAATAGCTGCAGCAAAGAATGGTTCGGCGAAGGCTTCAATACGAAGAACAGAAGTTCCCAAAACCTGGATGTCAGCCACAGGAGACAATAAGCCAATCATTTCTGGAGCAAAGATATACATCACAACACCCATAAATGCCATAACTACCATACCAAGCGACACTGTCATCCATGCAAAACTACGATGAAGATCACGCCTATCTGCCCCAACACTCTGCCCCACCAATGTTGTGGCAGCCTCACTAATACCATGTCCTGGCATGTAGCAGAGACTCTCTGCGGTAATAGCAAACGAATGAGCAGCAATAGCGATATTACCCAAAGGAGCTACAATCATTGTCGAAACAAGTTGCGCACCATTCATCAGAAGATATTGTAATGCCATCGGTGCACCAATCTTCATTGCATTCCATATATATTGCCAACGCCAGACAAAACGTTCGACATCCTGTTTCCAAGCTAAGATAGGACTGCGAAAGATTGCATAATAAGCCAATGGAAGTGCTACACAAACGAAAGATAAAAGACTTCCAAGCGCTGCACCAGCCACACCTTCACCCAAACCCGGCATCGTCACCTCTACTCCAAAAAGAGAAATTGTGCGTGTAGGAAAAATAAAGAAGTAATTGAAAATCACATCCAACACACACATTAATATCGCCATAAAACTCGGACGACGCATATCACCCGACACCTTCAGCATAGCTGCTGACATATATTCAATAAGGTGGAAGGGAATAATTAGAGAGAAGATAAGGAAGTAAACAGTTGCATCATGTTGGATGTCAGCACCACCACCCAACCATACAGGAAGGCGAGAACCGATAAGAAAAGTTATCAGCAATAAAAGCAATGCAAAGCATAGTCCGAAAATATAACCATGACGCATCACCGCACGCGCCTTTGCAAAGTCGTTAGCGCCAATAAAGTGAGCTACCTGAACTGAAAAACCCATTGTCACTGCACTCACTAAAGAGAAGAAAAGCCATGTCGCTGGTTCAACAAGTCCAATAGCTGCTGATGGTTCAGCACCCAACGAACCCACCATTCCCGCATCAATATAGAACATTAGAACTGTTGTCACCTGCGCTAAGATAGATGGGATACTGAGTTGGATAATGAGATTAAACTTCTCATTCCTGCTCATCATCTCACCACTACGAATCTTGGCAAGAAGACTTTCAGTAACAGACTTACTAAAGGATATACGCACGGGAAACTATAATTTGGAATAAATGAGAAACTGAATAATAAATAATGAGAGCTTAAAGAGAGATAGTAAACAAAAGCCTCTCGCTAAGAATATCGAATTATTAAAAGTAAAATAGGGACCTTGCTCCCGTCTGTCCACTGCTATAATTGAGTCGAACACACGGGAACTTGTGTCCCTACCTATAAGACTAAAGGTCATTCAGACCTTTCAAAAAGGCTATGACAATACACCTTAATTTATGAATCCTTCAACTTTGTACCAGGGTGAGAGAAATCAACCAATCGTAAGTCGAAGATAAGCGTTGAGTAAGCTGGCACTATACCCGAAGCACTCGCACCATAACCCAACTGATAAGGGATATATACTGTCCAATGGTCACCACGATGCATTGACATCAAAGCTGTCGTAAATCCATCTACAAGACTTATCGGTTTCCCCTTAGAATCATAACTAAGACCTATGTAACTATGATTCGGACGAGATGTTGCAGCATTAAAAGTATCGCTTGACCATGACTTATCAAAGATAAGCCCCGATGTATAAGTCATAGATGGAATCAAACGATCCATATAGTGCATAGACACAGAATCAGAATACAACGGACTTGCTGTGCCTGCTCCAGCCTGCTCTACATGTGCAATGATATAATCCTCAGGACTATAAGTAAGTGCAGAACCAGAAGTCTGTTTCTGATTTTGGAAAGTATAATTAAGTATTATCTTCCAAGAGGTGTCCCCACTTTTAATTTTCTGTTGCGTTGTAGTATAAAGCTTATTCCAATAAGTTTCGTTCTTCGACTGCCAATTAGTAAACTCCTCTACAGTGTTATCTTTCTCCGTACAAGAGGTAAAGAGACCTGCAGAAAGCAGCATTCCGCCCAAGCAGAGAGCACCTGTTGCACGACGAATAAGCATCTTTATTTTCTTTGTCATAGTCTTTTATTTAAATCAGAAAGGGATAGCGGAGTGGGGTTATTAGAAACGATAGAGAACTTTGATACTCTATTAGCTTCTAAAAAGCCTACTCTGCTATCCTTCTTTTAATTAGTCAATATCAATCTTCTTCAACAGAGCAGTGATAGATACGCGATCTTCAATAATCTCACGCAGCTTCTCAACTGGTACACGCTCCTGCTTCATAGAGTCACGATAACGCAATGTAACTGTGTTGTCTGTCAAAGTATCGCCATCTACTGTCACACAGAAAGGAGTACCAATAGCATCCTGACGACGGTAACGCTTACCAATAGAATCCTTAGCCTCCATGTGTGTATTGAAATGGAACTTCAGACTATTCACAATCTCCTGCGCCTTCTCTGGCAGACCATCCTTGTTAACCAAAGGAAGAACTGCACACTTAACAGGTGCCAATGGCTCTGGCAACTTCAAGACAACACGACTTGAACCGTTCTCCAATGCCTCCTCTGTATAGCTGTGACACATAACAGAAAGGAACATACGGTCAACACCGATAGATGTTTCTACTACGTATGGAGTGTAGTTCTCATTGCGTTCTGGGTCGAAGTACTTTACCTGACGGCCAGAGTACTTCTCATGCTGAGAAAGGTCAAAGTTAGTACGTGAGTGAATACCCTCAACCTCCTTGAAACCGAATGGCATATGGAACTCAATATCTGTTGCTGCATTAGCATAGTGAGCCAACTTCTCGTGATCGTGGAAACGATAGTTTTCATCACCCATACCAAGACCCTCATGCCATGCCAAACGATGCTTCTTCCAGTATTCAAACCACTTCATCTCGGTTCCTGGCTGGCAGAAGAACTGCATCTCCATCTGTTCAAACTCACGCATACGGAAGACAAACTGACGTGCAACAATCTCGTTACGGAAGGCCTTACCAATCTGACAGATACCGAAAGGCAACTTCATACGACCAGTCTTCTGTACGTTGAGGAAGTTTACGAAGATACCCTGTGCTGTCTCTGGACGCAGATAAATCTTGTTAGTAGCATCGGCAGACGCACCCATCTCAGTAGAGAACATAAGATTGAACTGACGAACGTCTGTCCAGTTAGTTGTACCACTGATTGGGTCTACTATACCCTCGTCAAGAATAATCTGCTTCAAAGCCTCCAAGTCTGGTCCTTGCATAGCTTCGGTATAGCGTGCATGAAGATCGTCACGCTTCTTCTGATTTTCAAGAACGCGTGGGTTAGTCTCACGGAACTTAGCCTCATCGAAAGACTCGCCGAACTTCTTAGCAGCCTTAGCTACTTCCTTCTCTATCTTCTCCTCATATTTACCAATCTGATCCTCGATAAGGTTATCAGCACGATAACGCTTCTTTGAATCGCGGTTGTCAATCAATGGGTCGTTGAAAGCATCAACGTGGCCACTTGCTTTCCATACTGTAGGGTGCATAAAGATAGAGGCATCGATACCAACAATATTGCTATGCAGCAATACCATTGACTGCCACCAATACTGCTTGATATTGTTTTTCAGCTCAACACCATTCTGACCGTAGTCATAAACAGCTGCTAAACCATCATAAATATCACTACTTGGGAAGACGAAACCATACTCTTTACAGTGGCTTACAATCTTCTTGAAAACATCCTCTTGTGCCATAATTATCTATTTATACCTTAATTTTTACCGCAAAGTTACGCTTTTTTAGCCGAATAAGAACAGGTTTATCACGAAACTTTATCCTAAATCGATTATTCATGAGTCTGTCCTTTGATTTACTTGAGGTTATGCTATCTCGTAAATAACACCTCACGATATAGTAATGTGCCGACAACCACGAACTTTTCTTACATTTCCAACAGACTTATTAATGCCCAACACGAATGGTGTTAAGCCTCCGCACCATGCGTGCTAACGCCCCACACCAATGGTGCGGAGGCTCAGTTCAATCATTGAGAGAGCTTATCTATTCAGATGATAACAACCCATTTGGATTGAAAAAAGGGCTATGATGCGAGAGGAACAAGAACAGACTACAAACAGAAAACCAAATCCAACACTTGAATAAGTTATAATTTGCCTATTTACTTTTTTTTTCGTACATTTGCAGTCTTATGAAGCTTGCTTCTTTAAGTGATAAAACAAGAACTATATGGATGACGAAATAAAAGACTTGGATGGACAGACTCCTGAGGAAGAGACTCAGGAACAGGATTCCCATTCCGATTATAAACCTGCCGATAGGTTTGATGCCTCTGCCGTACATCATCTCTCTGGCATGTACAAAAACTGGTTCTTAGATTACGCCAGCTACGTAATCTTGGAACGTGCCGTACCTCATATCGAGGACGGCTTGAAGCCTGTACAACGCCGTATTCTCCATTCTATGAAACGAATGGATGATGGACGATACAATAAGGTTGCAAACATCGTAGGTCATACGATGCAATTTCACCCACATGGTGATGCCTCTATTGGTGACGCCTTGGTGCAGTTAGGACAGAAAGACCTACTCATCGACATGCAGGGTAACTGGGGAAACATTCTCACTGGCGACCGTGCTGCTGCGCCACGATACATTGAGGCGCGCCTATCAAAGTTTGCCTTAGAGACTGTATTCAATCCTAAGACAACAGAATGGCAACTTTCTTATGACGGCAGAAACAAAGAGCCGATTACGCTCCCTGTAAAGTTCCCACTGCTTTTGGCACAGGGTGCTGAAGGTATCGCTGTAGGCTTGTCATCCAAGATTCTTCCACATAACCTCAACGATATCTGTGATGCAGCTATCAGCTATCTGCGTGGTGAGGAGTTTAACCTCTATCCGGACTTCCCAACAGGCGGTAGCATTGATGTATCGAAGTATAATGATGGTCAGCGTGGTGGCGTTCTGAAGGTGCGTGCAAAGGTAGAGAAGCTCGATAATAAAACCCTCGTCATCCGTGAGGTTCCTTTTACAAAGACCGCTAACACGCTTCAAGAGTCTATTACGAAGGCTGTTGAGAAAGGCAAACTAAAGATTCGAAGAGTAGAGGACATGACAGCTTCGGAGGTGGAGATTCAACTTCATCTTACACCGGGTACGTCAAGTGACAAGACTATTGATGCCCTCTATGCTTTCACTGATTGCGAGATAAACATTTCGCCCAACTGCTGTGTCATCCGAGACAACAAACCAGAGTTCTTGACGATATCAGATGTATTGCGCAATTCTGCCGAACATACGAAGGCTTTATTGAAGTTAGAGTTAGAGATTCGCAAGCATGAATTAGAGGAACAGTTGTTCTACAACTCGCTTGAACGTATCTTCATCGAGGACCGTATCTATAAGGAGCGTAAGTTCGAGACGGCTAAGGATATTGATGAAGTCGTTGCTTTCGTCGACTCCAAACTCGAACCTTATAAGAAGACCTTTATCCGTGAGGTGACACGTGACGACATCATCCGCCTTTTGGAAATCAAGATGCAACGTATTTTGAAGTTCAATAAGGATAAGGCTGACGAATTGATTCAGAAGATTAAGGCAGAGATTGCCGAGATTGACAAGGACCTTAACGAGATGGTTCGCGTCACTATCGAATGGTTCACACACCTGAAAGAGAAATACGGAGGCGACCATCCACGTCGTACAGAGATTAAGAGCTTCGATACGATTGTTGCTGCTAAGGTGGTAGATGCCAACGAGAAATTATATATTGACCGTCAGGAAGGTTTCATTGGTACAGGTCTTAAGAAGGCAGAGTTCGTTCAGAACTGCTCTGACCTCGATGATGTGATTATCTTCTACCGTGATGGTAAGTATAAGGTTATCCGAATTGCCGACAAGGTGTTTGTGGGTAAGGGCGTACTTCACGTACAGGTGTTTAAGAAGAACGACAAGCGTACGATTTATAACGTTGTTTATCGTGACGGAAAGACGGGACCTTACTATATCAAACGCTTCAATGTGACTTCTATCACACGCGATAAGGAATATGACGTAACTCTCGGTACGCCTGGTTCAAAGATTAACTACTTCACAGCCAACCCTAATGGCGAGGCTGAGTTGATAAAGATTACACTCGATCCGAATCCAGATAAGAAGAAGCAAAACATCTTCATGGAGCGTGACTTTGCAAGTATTCTTATCAAGGGTCGCGCTGCAAAGGGTAATCTGCTGACCAAAGAGAGTATTCACCGCATCTCACTCAAGAGCCACGGACACTCTACATTGGGTGGACGAAAGGTGTGGTTCGACCCAGATGTCAACCGTATCAACTACGAAGACCATGGTCGTTACCTTGGAGAGTTCTCTGATCAAGACAGCATCCTTGTGATACTTAAGAACGGAGAGTTCTATATCACCAACTTCGATTCATCCAACCATTACGAAGATAACATTCTCCGTATAGAGAAGTTTGATGCTGATAAGCCTTGGACAGCTGTCATCTTCGATGCCGACAATCAAGGTTATCCTTACTTGAAGCGATTCCAGATGGAAGCAAGTAAGCGTCATCAGAACTTTATTGGTGATAATCCTAATTCGCAGATGGTACTGCTGACTGATGTTGCCTTCCCTCGCATACAGATTACTTATGGTGGTGCTGATGCGGCACGTGGCACTGAGGAGATTGATGCAGAGCAGTTTGTTGGTGTGAAGGGATTCAAGGCAAAGGGTAAACGATTGACAACTTGGACAGTTGACAAGATTGAAGAGTTAGAGCCAACACGCTTCCCTGAAGAGGAGAAAGGAGATGACGAGAGCAATGAAGATGATGTACAAGATGAGAACTCTGCAGCTGTAGAAAAGGAAGAGAACCTTGATCCGGATGCAGGTAAGTCTCAACAGCAGGTCATCGATGAGATTACTGGTCAGCTAAACCTCTTCGACAATGAATAAACAACACGATAAATAACGAATTGAAAAAGGGGACATACCGCCCGTATGTCCCCTCCTTCAAAGACTATTTATAAACGCTTGGGACCTTATCACCCAAAGGTTAACACCAAACATCTATTTGACTTACACTTTTATTGATACTTTTCCATTACGCCTATGAACATAAAAAAATCCTTATTTCGCTGTTTCTCCCTTTCAGCAATAATTCTTTTCGCTTTATCATCACCTACACTTGCACAGGATACACTGCGTAGTAACAAGGTGATTACCAATATACAGATGTTGGGAATAGGTGCTGTAAACACTCTTGACACCTACCTTTCGCCCGAAGAATATACAGGGACAGAGTTTCGTTATATCTCTCATTCTGTGCGTGAGAACGGAACCAAGCTATCAAGAGAACTCATTCACCAAGCACAGATACTATCAGTACATAATAGAAAGGAGAATAACAATGAATTAGGTGCCTTCTACAACTTCCAATACAACTGGCAATATGCCTTAGGACAATGGAACGTTGGAGAGGGAGAACTACGCTTAAAGGCAGGTGGAGGAATTGATACACGACTCGGATTCCTCTACAATATGCGTAATTCTAACAACCCTGCACAGGCTTACGCACAGCTAAATATTTCACCGAATACCGTTGCTGCTTATCGCTTCCGCCTTCGAAACATTCCTTTCCAATTACGTTATGAGGTACAAGCTCCACTTCTCGGACTAACATTCTCACCTAATTACGGACAGAGTTATTACGAGATTTTTACCCGCGACAACTACGATCATAACCTTGTTGTCACAACACCTGTGTCAGCCCCATCACTCCGCCAGATGCTAACTCTCGACTTTACGCTTCGCCATACGACATTCCGCGTTGGCTACCTTGGCGATTATCAGCAAGCAAAAGTGAACCAATTGCGCCAGCATGTATGGAGTAATCTCTTCGTATTCGGTATTGTTCGTAAATTCTCAATCAACAAGTTCATCCCATGAGAAAACTATATCATTTCCTCCTTAACTTACTGATTCCAGCACTGACCCTACTCAGTACTGTGACAAGTTGCGTCACCAACGATCAGCAATCAGATAGTCCTCAAGGCAACTTTGAAGCTTTGTGGCGAATTATCGATGAGCATTACTGTTTCTTCTCACAGAAAGGGATAGACTGGCAAGAGGTACACAGCCGTTATGCACGCCAGTTTGACAACTCTATGACAGCCAAACAACAGTTCGAAGTAATGACTAATATGCTCTCAGAACTAAAGGACGGACACGTCAATTTATATACCTCTTTCAACGTAGGTCGCTATTGGTCATGGCATGAAGATTATCCAAAGAACTACTCTGATTCACTTCAACGTCTTTATCTTAAGACTGATTACCTCATTGCAAGCGGCTTAGACTATACTGTCCTTGATGATAACATCGGCTATATACGCTGTGAAACCTTCCAAAATGTGATTGGCGCTGGTAACCTTGACGATATATTCATTCATCTTCAACCTTGTAACGGACTGATTATCGATGTGCGTAACAATGGTGGTGGTAATCTTACAAACGCCGAAGCATTTGCTGCACGTTTCACAAACGAGGAACGACTCGTTGGCTACATACAGCATAAAACGGGAAAAGGTCATAACGATTTCTCTGCATTACAACCTGAATATCTCAAGCCTGGAAAGGGTATCCGATGGCAAAAGCCAGTTATCGTACTGACCAATCGTAGCGTTTTCTCTGCTGCCAACGAGTTTGTAAAGTATATGAAGTGTTGCCCAAATGTTACCATTGTGGGCGACCGTACGGGTGGCGGTGCTGGCCTACCCTTCTCTTCCGAGCTTCCTAATGGATGGTCAGTCCGCTTCTCGGCTTGTCCAATGTACGACCGTGACAAACAAATGACGGAGTTCGGTATTGACCCAGACTATAAAGTTTCCCTCACTTCCGACGACTTCGCACGAGGCAAGGACTCTATTATAGAGTTTGCAAGGAAGATGATAAAGACCTTTCCCAAGCCCCAATCCCTCTAAAAGGAGGGACTGGGAAGTTCTGAAGAAACTCTAAGTTTTATATTTTACCTTGTTTAATCTCGTCAAATAACAGTTTATTACCAACCTTGATGACCTTTACTTTATTGGTACATTTTAAACCCATATCCAAGAAGGTGTACTGATACCAGTTGTTACCAAGGCTCACAACACGCAGAACCTTATGTGCATTAGACGGTCCATCTTGAGCACCAGAACGGAACACCCATCCTGCATAAGCATCTGGTTGTGCATCATATTCATAATCATACGTAGCCTTCAACAACTTCAGTAACTTCTTCGTACAGTGCCTCTTCAGGTATGCAGTATTATCAAAGCCTTTTGTGTTATACATAGACGTAATAAGTGAGATAGCTGCACGCTCATCCTTACTCAAAGCATTCTTGGTAGGAGTAACCTTAACGGAGACTGTATTCTGACTCATCATTACGCCAGTCCCACCAGCACCATTGTAAACTACAGAAGCAGATGCATACAAAGCTCCCATACATAAAACAGTTAATAATGTCTTTCTCATTGTCAATCGTTAGTTAGTTAAAGAAATAATATTGTTAAATACATAGTCGGTTATTTGCAAAACCAGACCTTTCATGCTCATAAGGAATCGTGATAACATTAGAACTCAAGGAGATATTTTACTCAGCAACCAAACCTTCTTCGCAAAGATATATATTTAATTTCACTCATAAACAAATAGTATAAGATTATTTACTAACAAAAATCATATAGGCAGAAAAGGTGTATAAGAGAAAAGAAATTCCCAAACATTTGGCTATATCCAAAACATTGCGTATCTTTGCAGTCGTTATGCGCCTGTGGCGGAATTGGTAGACGCGCTAGACTTAGGATCTAGTAACTTACGTTGTGCAGGTTCGAGTCCTGTTAGGCGCACTGAAATAAGAACCGGATAATTAGTAATCAATTATCCGGTTCTTTCTTTTATAAAATCTTATTCAATACGAGATGGTATATAAACAAAGCCTTCTGGAGTGGATAGACAGTTTTCAGACAGCTGATGTTCACACTACCGACCGCCACATTACAGACTTCTCAAAACAGGAGATATACAAAAAAGAATGGATAAAGAAGGGCTTTCTTATAGCTGAAAGCTGTATTGAATATATCAGGAGTACAGACTATCGCATATTCGTTTACATTGGTTTTGCCCTGAAAAACAGACGTAAACCTTTTATTCCAGACACATTAAGTTTAGGAACAATGGACAAATGGACGCCTCCTTTCATCATCCTTTCCAAGACGAGAATGGAAAATGAAGAAAGCTATACTACCTCCAACATACTCAGCAAAATCCTACAAAGAAAAGTATTCTATTGGCAATATAAAGATAAAGGACTATATCTTTCAAATGTCTATATTGCTATAGAAAAGCCAAAAGCATAAAAACTTACCCCTCTATGGGTAAGAAAAACCACCACCGTAGTTTATCTTAAACTAAACAGACAGGCCCTAAAAGCCCATCCGTTGACCTTAGCCAAGAGGCTATAGCCTAACACGGAGCTTTTAGGACCTGCCTTATATCTTTAGAACTTACAAGCTACACCTACACCAAGTACCAATTGGTTGTAGTTGCTGATAATCTGATACTTCAACTCGGCGTTTACGCTCAAGTCCTTAGTAAGTTCATACTCAGCACCACCACCGAGGTTAACAGCAAGACGACCATCTGAACCCTCAACTACAGGGAGACCAGGAAACTCATACTTATAAGACCAGTTTGTATAACCAAGACCTGCAAGTGGATATACCTTAACCTTGTTTGCTACATCAAAGAGGTAGTGAACATTTGCATTGATATCCCACATTGAGATACCCTTATTCTTGAGGAAGTAGTCAAAAGAACCCTCACCTCTAATCTGGTCTGTGAAGTAGTACTGACCCTTAACACCAACACCGATGCTGTTTGTCTCAGAACCAAATACGAGCTGTGCACCAAGTGCCTTATCACCTGCCTGCGCTGAAGCTGAAAGACTCATAACTGCAGCACATACTAAAAGTAAAAGTTTTTTCATTTCTAATAATTGTTATGTTAAAAAAATAAGTTTATTTAGATTGAGGACATCTTACAAAAAGAATGGTTATAAAAACCTATCAGCTTATTATTTCTGATTAACAGAATAACTAAAATCGAAAAAATGTCCTTATATAAAACGAATCTTAGAGTATTATCCCTAATAGTCTTAAGTTTCTTATTATATCCGCGATAAACAAATTCTAACCTTATACACACTCTATTCCAATCGTATGTATAGAGGAAGTATTATATTACCGAGTGCAAATATATACAAAATACTTTTAATATCAAAGAAAAACAGTACAAATCTTACGAAAACAAGAATAACAAAGAGGGAATGTCAAATATTTTGGAGACTAAATGATAGATATCATCTTTCAGTTTGCTTATTATCTACATAAACGAAAGACGAATATCCAAAAGTATAACAAGCTTCTGCCTAATCCCTTTATCACTGGAGAAAACAAAAACTCTTGACTTTATACATAAAGCCAAGAGAAATCTTATAAAAATGCAAGTTAACCCCAAAACATTTTATAGAAGGGGATTAATCATCGTCTTCATCATCATATTCTGGCTCTGCCCACTCCACACGTGCACCATAAGCAAGGGTCTGATTTTTCTTTCCTGTACGCGCATTTCGTGTACTGGTAGGAACGAAACGACACTTTACATTCTTAACATGTTTCTTAATATCGAAGTCGTCAGGATTGTCAACGGGTTCACTCTCTACTGTCAGATGGAATCGACCCAAGCCTTCAAGTGCTACAGTCTCGCCCTGACGAAGACGATAAGAGATTTCGTCAATCAAAGCTATAACAAGTCCTCGCACATCACCACGTGAGAACGAGGTATTCTCCTGAATAGAATCGGCAAGGTCATCGGTCGTTGCAACTCCAGTGCTAACAGTACGAGCATACCATTTACCAGCTCCTTTCTTATCCTTGAACTTACTCTGTTCCAATCTTATTTCTACTGACATAATCTTCTACTTTTCGTTCCTTATTATATAACACAATGCAAATATAATCAAAATAAACAATTCACGCAAAACAAAATAAACTATTTTATGAAAACAACATATGCCTTCTACCATCAAAACAAACAATCATATCATAAGTAAAAATAGATTCTTCCGTTAAATGTGTGGATGCTTTTCGTAGTTTATTAACGGAAAATCTAAAGTTACTCATTAATAAAAATCATAGCTAAGACTATCAAACTACCTATCTTATTATCACTTTCTGACATAGAAAACCCTTTTATTTTAACACCTCAAATACATAGACAAGACTTTGAAAAATTATTACATAATTCAAATAAAACATCTATAAATAAGGATAAAAACGCGTATAAAAGGCAAGTTTGCAACCAACAGGAAATCAATTAGTTATAAAACAGAGAAATGAAAGGTGCCTAATTGGACTTCAAAAGGGCGTTAGTAAGAGCCCAAAAGGGCACCTTTAGCAAGTCTATTAGGCGTCTTTAAGAAGCCAAAAGAGCATATATTGGTTTTGAGTTGTATGAAAAGAGTTTACAAATAGTAAACAATAAGGGAATAAGCTGTTCGTAGAAGACAAATAAAATAGTATCAATTTGCATTTATCGCCAACTTTATCCTCCTTTGAAAGTCTGTATAATTTGATATAGTAATACCATGCAAGTGTATAAGTCTTTATCCTCCCAACACGCTATATATTTAAAGAAAGAACCGGAAAAGCAACCAACAGCCAACCCATTCATAAGAGAATCTACCAAATTATAAAGTACATTACCGACACAACAAGCCATTACCATCAATTTATTTCCATGAAAATAATTCATTAGATATAAATGAATTGAATAAGAAAGTCTCTTTACAGCAAGCTAAAATGAGATTTTCAACTAAATTATTTGCCATTTGTTTGCGAGAATAAAAAACTTTCCTTACCTTTGCACTCGCCTTACAAAAAGTAAGGGGCGTTTAGCTCAGCTGGTTTAGAGCATCTGCCTTACAAGCAGAGGGTCGGCGGTTCGAATCCGTCAACGCCCACCAAGGGGTGTTTCCCTGTAATCTCTTGGGGTTGCAGGGGATTTTTAAAGGGCGTTTAGCTCAGCTGGTTTAGAGCATCTGCCTTACAAGCAGAGGGTCGGCGGTTCGAATCCGTCAACGCCCACCTTTAAAACTTGAAATGGATGACTTTGCAACATTGTTGTGAAGTCTTTTTTGTTTTATTCAGCTTTTATCTGCATCCTTTTTGATATTATTATTATTATTATTTGCGCTATTACTGATTTTATTGCTAAATTTGCACCATATTAATAAATAAGATTATGACCCTTGACGCATTAACAGCCGTATCACCTATTGACGGACGATATAGAAGCAAAACGGAATGTCTTGCTGACTATTTTTCAGAGTATGCACTTATCCGTTATCGTGTTCGCGTAGAAATAGAATATTTCATCACACTTTGCGAATTACCTTTACCACAACTGAAAAGCTTTAACAGCGCACTTTTTGAACAGTTACGCGACATCTATCGCAACTTCGATGAGGCTGCAGCAGCACGTGTGAAGGAGATTGAGAGTATTACCAATCACGACGTAAAGGCAGTTGAATACTTCATCAAAGAGGAGTTTGATAAGATTGGCGGACTCGATGACTACAAGGAGTTCATCCACTTCGGACTAACTTCACAGGACATCAACAACACAAGTGTGCCATTGTCTGTAAAGGAAACCCTCGAAGAAGTATTCTATCCACAGGTTGAGGAACTGATTGCGCAACTGAAGGAATACGCTGAAGCATGGAAGGACGTACCAATGTTGGCAAAGACACACGGTCAGCCAGCCTCTCCTACTCGATTGGGCAAGGAGGTTGAGGTATATGTTTATCGTCTCAGCGAGCAGCTCGCAACTTTGCGTAGCTGCAAGATGACAGCTAAGTTTGGTGGTGCTACAGGCAACTTTAATGCACATCACGTAGCTTATCCACAGCACGATTGGCGTGTCTTTGGCAATCGCTTTGTCAGTGAGAAATTAGGGTTAGAACGTGAGCAGTGGACTACACAGATTAGCAACTACGACCACTTAGGTAGTGTGTTTGATGCGATTCGCCGAATCAATACCATCATCATCGATCTCGACCGCGACTTCTGGATGTATATCTCAATGGAGTATTTCAAACAGAAGATTAAGGCAGGAGAGGTTGGTTCAAGTGCAATGCCACACAAGGTAAACCCAATCGACTTCGAAAACAGTGAGGGTAACCTCGGTATAGCAAACGCAATCTTACAGTTCTTGGCACAGAAGTTGCCAGTAAGTCGCCTGCAGCGTGACCTTACAGACTCAACAGTTTTGCGTAATGTTGGCGTTCCTGTTGGACATAGCGTTATTGCAATACAGAGTACATTGAAGGGTCTTCGCAAACTCATCCTCAACGAAGAGAAGTTGAGAGAGGACCTTGAAAACACATGGGCAGTTGTGGCAGAAGCCATTCAAACCATCTTACGCCGTGAAGCCTATCCACATCCTTACGAGGCATTGAAGGCACTCACTCGCACAAACGAGAAGATGACAGAGGAGAGAATACACGCATTCGTGCAGACACTCAACGTCAGCGACAGCGTGAAAGCTGAACTGATGGCTATCACTCCATACAACTATACGGGAATTTAACGACTCCTATAGAGTCAAAGAAGAAGAATTTTAACTGAGTATCTCCATCAAACGGAGTTCGATATTTTAATAAAACAACAACAAAGTAATAACAAATTGGCCGTGAGGCTGGTAGTATCAAATTAAAAGTAAAACAATTATGGCAGAAGAATTCGAGAACAAAGAAGTTCAGTCTGAGCAGAATGAGAACAGCCGCGACGGCTATTCAGCAGCCGAACAAGGCAGCTATCAAAGAGAGTACCGTGGCACAGGACGTACACAACGTCCACGTATTCACAGCCAGCGCGCTTATAGTAGCGACAAGGCTAATAGCAGCAATGACGAAGGCGGATTCCGTCCTGAGGGCTTCGGCTCTGGCTTACAGAGTGCAGGTCGTCCACAACAGGGTGGCTATCGTCCACGTCAGAATAGCTATAGTGGCGGATATAACAACAATCGTGGCGGTTATCAGAGCCGTCCACAGCAGGGTGGTTATCGTCCACGTTACAACAGTAATGGTGAGGAAGGCGGTTACCAGCCACGCCAGCAGGGTGGATACAACCGTGGTGGATACCAAAGTCGTCCACAGCAGGGTGGCTATCGTCCACGTTACAACAATGATGAGAATGGCTATCAGTCACAGGCTTATCGTCCACGCTACAATGCCAACAATGGTGCTGAGGGCGAGGAGAAAACAAACTATCAGGCAAATCAGGGCGGTTATCAGCCACGTCAGGGTGGATACCAGCCTCGTCAGCAGGGTGGTTATCAGAGCCGTGGTGGATACAACAATAACCGTGGTGGATATAATAACAATCGCGGTGGATACCAAAGCCGTGGTGGATACAACAATAATCGTGGAGGTTACAACAGCCGTGGCGGATACAACCAGGGTGGTTACCGTCAACACAGTGCTGATTATGATCCAAATGCAAAGTATTCACTCAAGAAGCGCATTGAATACAAGGAGGAGAACTTCGATCCTAATGAGCCAATCCGCTTGAACAAGTACCTTGCTAACGCTGGTGTTTGCTCACGTCGTGAGGCAGATGAATTCATCCTTTCTGGTGCAGTAACCGTAAATGGCGAGGTTGTTAAGGAACTCGGTAGCAAGGTTCTGCGTACTGATGAGGTATATTTCCAGGACAAGTTGGTTTCATTGGAGAAGAAGGTTTATGTCCTTCTGAACAAACCAAAGGATTATGTTACCACAAGCGACGACCCACAGCAGCGTAAGACTGTTATGGACCTTGTAAAGGGCGCTTGTCCAGAGCGTATCTATCCAGTTGGTCGTCTCGACCGTAACACAACAGGTGTACTGCTCCTTACTAACGATGGCGACCTTGCTTCAAAGCTTACTCACCCTAAGTTCTTGAAGAAGAAGGTATATCACGTATTCCTTGATAAGGCTGTTACAGCTAATGACTTGCAGAAGATTTCTGACGGTATTGAGTTGGAAGATGGCGAAATCAAGGCTGACGCAATCGAATATGCTGACCCACAGGATCAGACTCAGGTTGGTATTGAGATTCATAGTGGCAAAAACCGTATCGTACGTCGTATCTTCGAGAGCCTCGGCTATCGCGTCGTAAAACTCGACCGTGTACAGTTTGCTGGTTTGACAAAGAAGAACGTACGTCGTGGTGACTGGCGCTTCCTCACTGAGAAGGAGGTTGACATGCTGCGTATGGGTGCGTTTGAATAAAATAGAAACCTCCCCAAACCTCTCAAAAGAAGTGGATGTGAGAGACCATGCAATGCTATTATTAAAGCATTAAACAGATTGGCAAACAACATTCCTCTCCTTTTGAAAGACTTGGGGAGTACCTAATTACAATATAACAAATGAAAAGAACAAAAATCGTCGATGCACTTGCTTGCACCGATTTTGGTAAGGATATCAACGTAAAGGGATGGGTTCGTTCTCATAGAAGCAGCAAGGCTGTTGACTTCATCGCCTTGAATGATGGTTCTACGATTAAGAACATCCAGGTTGTTGTTGACCCTTCGACTATCGATGCAGAAGAGCTGAAAAGCATCACAACGGGTGCTTGTATCAGCGTTGTTGGTACGCTCGTAGAGAGTCAGGGTGCTGGTCAGACCTCAGAGATTCAGTGTAAGGAGATTGAAATCTACGGTCTCTGCCCAAGCGACTACCCAATGCAGAAGAAGGGACAGAGTTTTGAGTACATGCGCAAGTATGGTCACATGCGTCTTCGTACCAATACCTTCGGTGCTGTATTCCGTATTCGTCACAATATGGCAATCGCTATCCATCAGTATTTCCATGAGCATGGTTTCTATTATTTCCATACTCCACTGATTACAGGTAGTGATGCTGAGGGTGCAGGTAACATGTTCCAGGTGACTACACTCGACCTTGACCGCATTGCAAAGGGTGGCGAGGTTGATTATAGTGCTGATTTCTTCGGAAAGCGTACAAACCTTACTGTATCAGGACAGTTAGAGGGAGAGTTAGGTGCTACTGCACTCGGTGCTATCTACACCTTCGGTCCAACCTTCCGTGCTGAGAATTCAAATACTCCACGCCACTTGGCTGAGTTCTGGATGGTTGAGCCTGAGGTTGCTTTCATCGACAAGAACGAACTGATGGATCTTGAGGAAGACTTCATCAAGTACTGTGTTCGTTGGGCATTGGAGCACTGTAAGGACGACCTTGAGTTCCTCAATATGAGGATTGACAAGGGACTGATTGCTCGCTTGGAGGGTGTACTCAAGGAAGAGTTTGTTCGCCTAACTTACACAGAAGGTATAGAGATTCTTCAGAAAGCAGTTGCTGATGGTGTGAAGTTCGAGTTCCCTATTACTGGTTGGGGAATGGATCTCAGCAGTGAGCATGAGCGCTATCTCGTAGAGGAACACTTCAAGCGTCCTGTTATCATGACCGACTATCCAAGCGAAATCAAGTCGTTCTATATGAAGAAGAACCCTGATGGCAAGACAATGCAGGGAACAGACGTTCTCTTCCCACATATCGGTGAGATTATTGGCGGCTCTGTCCGTGAAGAGAATTACGACAAGTTACTTGCAGAGATCGATAATCGTGGTATGAAACGTGAGGTTTACGACTGGTATCTCGATACTCGCAAGTACGGTACCTGCCCACATGGTGGTTTCGGTCTCGGTTTCGAGCGTCTCATCCTCTTCGTTACTGGTATGCAAAACATCCGTGACGTAATCCCATTCGCACGTACTCCTAAGAACGCAGAGTTCTAAACATAAGAACAAAAGGCGGCTATCCACACAGATAGTCGCCTTTTTATTTACCTATAAGAACACTCCCGACGAAACTTAAAACCCGAATCAGTCATTAGAGCCTAAACATATTTTGTTTTATTATCGAACAGATTGTTTGGCTTTGCAACGCAGGCGTAGCGGGCTACGTCAAGTTACAAAGACGGACAAGATGCCGATAAGAAAATAAAAGATGTTAGGAAACAATACCATAGTAATAAAAACTATACATTTTGTGGTCTAATGAACGATTTGGGTTAAACATAACACACACATAAAAATAAATTATCATGAAACTTAAGAAAATCCTATCAAACCTCATCTTACTGTGCCTTATTTTCTTAGTTGGCTGCTCTACAGATTCCTTACAAGATGAAGACATATCGTTACGTAACTTACACGAAGGCGACCTCATGTTCGTTGTGAAGGAGACAAGCAACCCTATCACAGATGCAACACAAGGTATTAATGGACTAAAGATTGACCACGTAGCTATCTTCCATCATACGGATAGTGCCGATTATGCTTTAGAAGCCTACGGCAAAGCGGTGTCACTTACTCCTCTTACCAACTTCCTCAATCGTGCCAAAGGAAAAGAAGGAAAGCCACTCATTGCAGTAGGCAGAGTCATCGTTGATTGTGACATGAATACTTCTACGAAGCGAGCATTAAGCTACCTTGGTCGACCATACGATCGTTTCTACATGCCTGATGACAAAGAAATCTATTGTAGCGAATTGATTCAGAAATCATTTGTCGAACACCATGGTCTTCCTATTTTTTCAACAATCCCAATGTCTTTCCACGATAATAACGGAAAAATCTTAGATGCGTGGACTCAATTCTATGCCTTCTATCATCGTGAAGTACCAGAAGGAGAACCAGGAACCAACCCAGGACAACTGTCTCGTGACAAAGCCGTAAAGGTTACTTACGAATTCGAAACTCCATCTGCAAGATAAATTATTCGTTGGGAGTGTTCTTCGTTATACCATAATACTATCACAGAGTTAAGCTTTAACCCAAATATAAGTATAATTTCGTTTGCTGTCATTTTAACATTTCTCATTAAAATCCTATATATCAAGAATTTAAGAACTCATAGAGAGTGGCAGGAATGACAGCAAACTTATTCACATGCAAACTCATCTAATCTACGTATCACTTACCTATCGACAACCGAACTTCGTTAAAAAAAGATTATTCCGAAATATAGAGTGATAAACTAAAAGTCTATATAATAGGCACACGGAGTCACGGAGGGGACGGAGGTAAACGTAATGGCACGGAGGTGCCGACGGCACAAAGAGGGACGGAGGTGTAGCGTACAGATTCCTGATAACTCTGTTGGGATAAACGCTTTGTATATAAATTGCTAATAGAATTGGCAAACAAGCTCCGTCGCTCCAAGTACCGAAGGTGCCTCCGTGACTTCTATTGCTTTGTTTTAATAATCCTCCGTCCTCTCCTTTTCTCCGTGTGACATTGCTTCAAACCCTAAACACAAGTGGCAAACCTTATCACTCCAAAATCCAGAAGACCCTAAAAAATCTTTCAAACTTTATCTCCAAAAAGACTTGACATGAAACATTATATTTTCTATTTTTGTAACGAGTATTAATTATTTAATTAAATCCAGTTACAATGAGAAAACTATCTTACGCAGAGTTCCTTGTTTCGAAAACGAAACAAAGACTTGTCTTTCTTTTCCTATTACTAATTCCAATAGCAGCATTCTCACAGAAAGGGACATTTAGGACCTTAATGCAGGTTCAAGGAACAGGACTTTCTAAAGAATTTAAGCCCTACGAACTCTGTTGCGACTTAGGTTATAATATTACCGATAACCTATATGCAGACCTTAGATATGAGAACGCTATCGCCCTCTTTAAAGAAAATAGTGTAAAAGACTATGCTCATAGTCACATTGTAGGTTTAAATCTTGGCTACGTAGTCTATCACACAGAGAATTGTAATATTGGTGCACAAATCGGATATGGCAGTAATATGAAACGAAAAAATAGTGACTGGAAATATGACTACTATGAGGCAATGGCATTCACCGACTTAGGAACATGCAAAATCAAGCCAAGATTCGGATTGGGCGTCCGCCATTACAACTCACGAACAAATCTCTACAAAGACCGAACTGTCATCTTTGCAAGTATCGGATTTGGAATTAACTGGTAATAACATCCATAATAATTACCCTTCAGTTTCACTGAAGACACAGGTTATTCTATAAGTTACTCCCTATCACAAAGAGCCATTTGCATAGGGAGTTTATCCTCCGCACCATTGGTGCTAAGCATCCGCACAATATGTGCTGGGCATTAACACCACAAGTGCTGAGCATTAACACGCAACTTATAAGTTCGTATTATAGCTCTTTGTCATTGGCATACAGCGTTTTTATTAACATTGTACTATTCTACAAATTAGAGATATGAAGGAGGAGGTTAACAAGACAACATTATAAAATAAAAGTTTGATGTCATTCCTATCAGTCTATTATTGGTTATAAAGTACTGATAATAAACACAGTACCAAGAGTGTTAAATATGACAGCAAACTAAATAAAAAAAATAATTGGGAATTACCTTGATTATAAATACAAGCGTGATAGACAAATGTTAGGCAGACAATCCTAACCTACTAAATATCCACCACGCCAAAGATTTTGATGATTCACCTATATCAAAAACTTACTTCATGCTTCTTGACTTTAATCTGCAGGAAGAATACATGCCCTATAATCGCGTCTTAGCGAATAAGGCATTTTCTTTCCATAGCCTAACCTTATAAGAATAGTCGGGTACTCGTTAGAGATTTGAAGTTGCTTTACCATTTCTTTTGTAATATCATTTTCCTCATTAGGCTGATTGAGATAAGCATTTGCAATACCCATCTGCGTTGAACGCAGTAATATCCGTTCCAAGGTTCTGCCAAGTGCAACCCACTGTTCAACTGTATTATCTTTTGTTGTGAAAAGTACAAAATGAGATGCTGAAGCTATCTTTTTCCGATCACCTTTATTCTGCGTTTTCGCGTTGATAGCCTTTGACATGATAAACTTTGCCAAGAATAGAGGAACATTTGGTGCACCAAAAGTAGCATAACTCAATCCATCTCTTGTATTATTCTGATGTTTCTTATTATAACGCATCCACTTTGTCAGCTCTGATTTAAAAGCTTCATTATTCATTTGTAAGCTATTCCCAGCATAAACCATATTAGCAATCTTTTCATAATCAACAGTTCCCCTTTTGTAAAAATAAATAGAAATAGAGGGGTCATTAGAAGTGGCTTTAAGTAGATTAATGCTATCTTTAGGAATTTCTTTTCCATCATAAACACTTCTATTTGTTTGTCTTACTGCGATTTGAGAGAACAATGAAGAATCAAATTGCTTTTTCTTATCTTTTGTAAGTAGAACTCGAATAAAGGAGTCCTTAATAACTTTAACTTCGGTCTGATATCCCTTTTCTTGAGCAGCAATACAAAGATTCTCTGTCGCGCAGCCTAAACTAACAAATAACTCTCGATGACTTGAGTCGACGACAGGTAACTCTTTTGACAAATCAGGGTATATATCAATTTCTGACTCTCTGATTTTAAACAACCAAGGCTGTGTGTTATGCCCAGAAGGAGCCTTGCAAGCATTCTCAATCATAAACAGATAGTCTGGATTCTGTGCCATTATATTTTCCATAAATCCCATAAAAATAACAAATACAATAATTAATTTTCTCATTCCTGAATACTTTTTATCCATAAGTCAACTATCATTTCGACCCCTTTCATTATCTCGTCCCAGCCCTTATCAGTTTGCAAAGAAATACCGTTATATGACAAACATTGGTCTTCAATCAAAGCTAAATAGCTGATAGCAGCCGAGAGTATACTGGCTAAAGAGGCAACCTCTGTATTAGGACAACCTGTTAATGTACTTACCAGTTTGATTAGACTGCATCCATTTTCTTCACGTTTATCTCTAAGCTGCTCAATGCTTGTGTTGTTACAGGACAGTTCCCACCTACACAAACGTCGTAGAGTTACATCGTTTCGTAATTGCTCGATCTGCTTACGGAACATATTCTTTATACTGTCTCCTACAGATTGAGGATTGATAATAACAGTACCTGTATTAGCCCAATAATCCTTCTGCATTATAAACTGTGCAATTAACTCTTCAAGTCCACCAAAATACCTATATATAAGCATCTTCGAAACATTAGCTTTTGAAGCTATTGTATTGATACCAAGCTTCTCGAATCCTTCGCTTTCTACGATACTTGCGACAGCTTCGAGTATTCTACTTTCTGTTTGTTCTCGATTCTTCATTCTATTATTTGTTTATGTTACCAATTGGTAACCGCAAAGGTAAGTTACCCAACGGTAACATCGTAATAATCTTCAAGTTATCATTACTTTTTTCGTGTTATTTAACAATAAGGTTGATAAAATAACAATTTTATAGACAACACTATTATCAATTTAGGTGGTAAAACAAAGTTGTGAGTTTACAAAACAGGATCTTGAATTCAAATCAGTTCTTAACTACTAAAATAGCAAACTTATAAAACATAACGATAACTCTCACTCATAGGTATTCAGGGGTTCATTAACATAGCATGATTATAAATGAAGCTAGATTTTAAAAAGACAACATTATAAAATAAAAGTTTGCTGTCATTTCTATCACTCTATTATTAGATATAAAGTACTGATAATAAACACAGTACCAAGAGTGTTAAAAATGACAGCAAACTAAATAAAAAAAACTCTAACTTATGGAGCTATTTTCTACGCCAATTTCATAAAACATTACTTATCTGCTGCAGCCTTCTCAGCCTTAAGGCGTTTATGTTCCTCCAGCATCTTTGCAGCACGCTCATGGGCGATACGAGCAGGCTCGCTTGTAGCCTCATCTTCAGGACGGATACGCATAGTGTTGGCAAGATTGACAAGATCTTTCACTGCTTCTCCACCTGCAATAAGTCCAGCCGCAGCTGGTACCCACGCATTAGAACTTGGAATAGTATGCCGGTCAGTACACTTACGCATATCCTTATCGGGACAGATACAGTGAAAACGACAAGAGATCTCTGGTTGTTCGATACTTTCAAGCGGTTCTTCAGGACTGTATACTACTTTAAGATGCTTAATCTTTGTTTTACGGAGTTTCTTACGAATCACCTTTGCCAATGGATCGTTGATAGTCTTGAAGATGTCAGTCACACGGAACTGTGTGGCATCAAGTTTATAAGCAGCACCCATACAAGAAAGCAATGGGATATTTATTTCATGACAACGATAGATAAGATCAAGCTTAGCTGTTACAGTATCAATACAATCAATGACATAATCATAATGAGAGAAATCGAACTGATCGGCGTTATCAGGCAAATAGAATGTCTGGTATTTCCGCACGATACATCGTGGATTGATTGAGTGAATGCGCTCTTCAGCGACATCTACTTTATGCTTTCCCACTGTTCGAGTGGTAGCAAGGAGTTGTCGATTGACATTCGTTAGACAAACACGGTCGTCATCAATAACATCAATAGCTCCCACGCCACTACGTGCCAATACTTCTACTGCATATCCACCAACACCTCCTACACCGAAGACAGCGACACGACTACCATTAAGTGTATCGATAGCGGGCTTGCCAAGAAGAAGTTGGGTTCTTGAAAATTGATTCTGCATCGTATTTTATTATACTTTATTTATACTGCAAAGATACAATAAAAAAATGATTTAAGAGAGAGAACCTTATTTTACTAAGCGTATTGACAGGGGGTCAACCGTAATCAAATGACGTTTATAGAGGTCGCCAACAGCGCGTTTATACACCTTTTTCGACACCTGAAAACGACGTTTAATATCCTCTGCTTCACTCTTATCACCAAGATCACATACTCCACCATTATCTTTCAGATATTGAAGCAGGACCTCTGCAAAGCCTTCCGCATGCTGTTGTCCTGTTGGTTGAAGTGTACAATCAATCTTACCATCACGACGAACCGTTGAGATATAACCCTTTAAGCGGTCACCAGTATGAACATATTGGAACACCTGATCCTCATAGATAAGACCCGGATACTGATTATCAACAATAACTTTGAAGCCAAGGTCCGTCTTCTGCCATATTAACAAGTCAACTTCCTGTCCATGCTTATAACCTCGTGGCTGTTCGTCAAGATAATGCTCTACCTTTGCAGAGGCAACAAGGCGATAGCTCTCTTCATCAAGATGAATATAAACGATATAGCTATTGCCAATAGTCATACGCTTCTTCTGTTCACGGAAAGGACAGAAGAGGTCTTTCATCACACCCCAAGAGAGGAATGCACCATACTCATTTACCCATGAACACTCCAAGTAAGCGAAGTCGCCTACCTGCGCCAAAGGTTCCTCAGTAGTAGCAATCGGGCGTTCATCCTGGTCGAGATAAACGAATACTTCCAGTTCATCCCCAATCTCTGTTCCCTCTGGCACATACTTCTGAGGCATGAGTATCTCACCAGCCGGTCCACCATCAAGGTAGATTCCGAATGGATCACCATTGCCTTCACGTAAGGCAACCTTCTGTACTGTGAGCGTATTGTATGCTCCAAGTTTTATTTTAGACATATTCCTATTTTTAAGTTGTCTGAAGCCAGAATGACATAAAGACATATTCTTTCAATGACATATTTTCTTATCGAGCTTTCGCTCGATTTACCTTTTAGTTATGAGGGTTATAAACCCTATACTTACGTTTAATCTCCAGCCGTTCAGTCGAGCCAAAATTTATAAGCAGCCCATTATCTATTCCAGACACAGAGAGATAGTTTACAAGCTGAATTGCGTGTGCTGGTAATAACTGAGCAACAGCTTTTAGTTCTATGATAACACATTTATCCACGACAATATCTACACGAAAAACACCTATCACATGACCTTTATACGTCACAGGCATCTCAACCTCTTCCTCTACTATCAATCCGGCTTCTCTAAGTTCTATCAGCAGTGCTTTTTTATAAACACTCTCTAAATACCCAGCAACAAAATGGCTCCGCACCTCATAGGCTTTATTGATTATCAGCTTTATAACTTCTTCTATATTCATCAGGCTATTAGTAATTATTAAGTTAATCGTCTACAAACATACTCTATAAAGAATATGTCATTAAAAAATATGTCTTTATGTCATTCTGGCTTTCAACAAACATCATTTTGTCTCTTGACAAACGTCATTCTGTATCAAGCCATCTTTAAGATGTATCGTTCTATCTGTTATATGTGCAAGCCCCTCATCGTGTGTAACGATAACGAAAGTCTGACCGAACTTATCACGGAGATCGAAGAAGAGTTGGTGCAGTTCCTGCTTGTTCTTACTATCCAAACTACCCGAAGGCTCATCAGCAAGGATGACAGCAGGGTTGTTCACCAACGCACGAGCTACAGCTACACGCTGCTTCTCACCACCAGAAAGTTCATTAGGCTTATGATTAGCACGATCGCTCAAGCCCATAAATTCCAATAATTCTTCGGCACGTTGGCGTGCTTCTTTTGTCTTTCTGCCAGCAATATAAGCCGGAATCATAATGTTCTCAAGAGCTGTAAACTCAGGAAGAAGCTGATGGAACTGGAAGACAAAGCCCAAGTGCTGGTTGCGGAAATCACTCAACTTACCAGCTGACAGGCTACCCACGTCAATACCATCCACAACAACAGAGCCACTATCGGGCTTGTCCAGCGTTCCAAGTATCTGTAACAAGGTGGTTTTACCAGCTCCAGATGGACCAACAATACTGACAACCTCTCCCTTTTCAATACGAAGGTCAATACCCTTCAACACTTGAAGCGAGCCAAAGCTTTTAGTTATGTTCTTAATATCTATCATATTCTATTCTTTTATTGGGGCTATTAGGCTTATTAGCCATCTTAGCCTAATTGGCCTAATAACCTCTTACACCTTATTATGAATCCACTCTCTTACAGCCTCATAAGCACTGCGTTCCTCCGTATGCTGTGGCTGAGCAAAGGTCATATCATCCATCTCACTACCATACTGATCTGGGAAGATAATCATGATTGTCTTACCTTTAATAAATTTATTCAGTTCTTCAGGAAGTCTTTCCATTGCCGTCTTATAAGATATCGTACCCTTACGTGCTGTCACTATGACAAAGAGGTGGTCCTCTCGAACCTGCGAACCAAGCGTTGGCAATTCCTTCCAATGCGCCATCTCTTCATATTCAGCCCTAACACTTGGGAAGCGATTGCGAATAAATTCATTGACAAGTTGCAACGTTTCGTTACGTCCATGGAATGCTATACGACACTCCAAGTTGCCTGCCATACGTGCCAATCGTTCCAACCAACGATAAAAACCAGGTTCAAACTCAGCCCGAGAAGGGATTGCCACCTGTATTCTGCGAATTGTATTCAGTGGTTGTAAGATACGTGTCACAATAATCTGACGACTTAAACCATTGTATAGACTTCGCGTAAATTCTCCCCAAAAACTACGATTAATCTCCTTATGGAAGTGTAATCCCATCAAAATTTCTGATGCCTGAAACTCCTTAAAAGCATGCTTAATACCATTGGCAATATTTGCTGCAACACGTACCTGCGTCACCATCGGTACATCTGATGCACTCGCTAAATGGCAAAGATGGTCCAACAAACGCTGTCCCTCCGCCTGATTATGGCGCATATTCACGTCATCATAAACCACATTCAACGCCACCAACTCTCGTTTCAAACGTGGGTTGCGCATCAGTGTAGCCATGGTTACAAGGTTATCAGAATACTCTGGATACTTCACTGGAATCAGAATCTTCTCATCATCGAGATTCTTCATCATGTCATGTCCCTCTTTCTCCTGCAGACGAAGCCGTTGTGCTGCCCGCTCTGTGATGACAGTTGAGATGATACAGGTGAAGAGAATCATTATCACAATTCCGTTCAAAACCTCGTCACCAAAGAGGTATTCACCCGGTGCTACCTGCAACCTACGTCCTACCATCACCATCGCAATAGCTCCAGCAGCATGGGCACTGGTCAAACCAAACATCATGTGACCAGCCAACCAAGACATACGGAAGATACGAGCTGCCAAATAAGCTGCTACAGCCTTACCCAAAGTACCGAAGAAGACGATACAGAATACAACCCAAAGTATCTTACTTCCTGCAAAAAGCAAGCGTACATTAATCAGCATTCCTACTCCGATAAGGAAGTAAGGAATAAAGAGTGCATTTCCAGTAAACTCTATACGGTTCATCAATGGAGACACCTTTGGCACAAATCGGTTCAATATCAAACCTGACATGAACGCTCCAAAGATTCCTTCTAAACCCACAGCATCTGACAATGCTGCCGAGAGAAACACCACTGCAAGGATGAAGATAAACTGCATCACAGCGTCTGAATATCGACGAAGGAACCAACGTGTCACACGTGGTATCACCATAATCAAGCCCACACAATAAGCCACAAACTTCAGAATGAATAGTAGCCAAAAGAGTATACCGCCATTGCCATAAAACGAATTGACGATGGAAGCCATGACTATCAAAGCCATAAAGAGAGCCATCATAGATGAACCCACACTCAGCGTCGAGCTCGTATGTCGTGTCAATCCGTATCGTCCCACTATCGGATAGGCTATCAACGTGTTAGAAGCCATGATTGCCGCAAGTAGAAGCGATGCCAAAGGAAGATAGCCCAAAAGACTGACACCCATCAAATAGGTCATTGCAAAGGGGACAAGGAAGGTCAACATACCGAAGACCATCACCCTATTACGGTTTTTCTTCAGTCCCTCCATATCCATTTCCAGACCTGCAAGGAACATGATATAGTACAGTCCTACACGTCCAAAAAGTTCAAACGAGGCATCACGCCCAAGAATATTCAGTCCATATTTTCCAACAAGGACACCTGCCAACACCATACCAATGATATGTGGAATGCGCAGTCGTCCCATGATGATAGGCGAAAGCAATATCATCAGCAAAACAACAAAGAAAATCAATGTCGGGTCGGTTATCGGGAAATATTGAGATAAATTCAGCATGCGTATCTATAAAATTACTGTCTGCAAAGTTACGAAAAAACTTTGGCAACCACCTAATAATACCTCTCTAATAAGAGTTCTTTCGTTGAAGCTATAGGAAAAGCGTCCACTCATTTAGTGAAAGAACCGAGGTTACTCATTTAACAAGAACATAGCTAAGACTCTCAACTTCCTTCTATATTATCGTCCTCCGACACAGAAAACCTTTTCATCTAAATCCGTCAAAAACACAGAAAAGACTCTGAAAAATCATTACATTAACTCGATTAAACTTCCTTCAAAATCAAGTAAAAAGCCACATAGAAAGCGACTTTACAACCAACAGAGAATCAAATAGTTATAAAGCAGCAAAGTAAAAGGTGCTTAATTGGACTTCAAAAGGGCGTTAGTAAGGGTCTTAAAGGGCACCTCTTGCAAGTCAATTAGGCGTCTTTAAGAAGCCAAAAGAGCATGTATTGGTTTTAAGTCACGCGAAAATAGTTTACAAACACCAAAGATGTGAAAACAAGTGGTATTGTCTTTAAAAAGTGTATAAACCTTTATTCTATTCCTATCTATGCCTTTAATGGAAGAATCCTAATAAACCTATATAATCCTCACAAAATGACAGAAAACAACGATACACAACAGATTATATCTATCGAAACAGAAAAAAGACTAACATACCGTTGTTTGTCTTAGGGAAAAATAGTATATTTGCAACAACGAATAGGTTCGTAAACAATTAAAGATAAAAGATATGAAAGTAGCAATTGTTGGTGCCAGTGGTGCCGTAGGTCAGGAATTCCTACGCATCTTAGCTGAGAGAAATTTCCCAATAGACGACCTCGTTCTCTTTGGTTCAGAGCGTTCAGCGAGTAAGAAATACACATTCAAGGGTAAGGAATACGAAGTAAAACTGCTCCAGCATAACGATGATTTCAAGGATGTAGATATCGCCTTCACAAGTGCAGGTGGTGGTACATCAGCCGAGTTTGCTGAAACCATCACCAAATATGGTGCTGTGATGATTGACAACTCAAGCCAGTTCCGTCAGGATAATGACGTACCATTGGTTGTTCCTGAAATCAATGCTGAGGATGCTTTGAACCGTCCACGTGGCATCATTGCCAACCCTAACTGTACTACCATTATGATGGTTGTCGTATTAAATCCTATCGATAAGCTCAGCCATATCAAGAAAATACATGTCAGCAGTTATCAGAGTGCTTCTGGTGCAGGTGCTGCTGCTATGGCAGAGTTGCAACAACAGTACAAGGAACTTGTTGAGACTGGCGAAGTGAAGACCATCGAGAAGTTCCCACATCAGTTGGCATACAATGTCATTCCACAGATTGACAAGATGACAGAGAACGACTATACAAAGGAAGAGGTGAAGATGTTTAACGAGACACGTAAGATTATGCACTCTGATGTTCGCACTTCTGCTACCTGCGTTCGCGTGTCTTCTCTCCGTAGTCATTCAGAGGCAGTATGGTTCGAGACCGAGCGTCCACTCTCTGTTGAGGAGATTCGTGAGGCTTTGAAGGCTGCTCCTGGTGTTACGGTTGTTGACGATCCACAGAACTATGTCTACCCTATGCCACTCGAGAGTGCTGGTCACGATGACATCTATGTGGGTCGTATCCGTAAGGACCTTGCCGATGACAATGGTAATACACTCTGGCTCACTGGCGACCAAATCCGTAAGGGTGCTGCATTGAATGCAGTACAGATTGCGGAGTATTTGATTAAGGTTGGGGATGTAAAGTAAGGACCGGTTCCTCTCCAAGGACTTCTCTCCTAAAGGGAGAAGAGTAGATTCCGAAAGGGGAAAGGGTTTGCTAAACATAAAGAAAGAGCGTATCGAGAAGATTAAAGACTCCTTGATACGCTCTTTTAATTTAGTTTCTTTACCCCACTCTTCGACTAAATAGTCAACGACTAAAGAATAATGAAGAGAGAAGATTATTTGTGATTAGCGCTCAAACTGCTCAATGCTTAAGCCACCATCTGTCAACTTTTCTAATTCAGGAACAATACGAGTAAAATGTTCTGAACGAGCATGACGAGTTAAACAAGCCTTGTCCGCCCATGATTCACAGAACAGGAAAACACCTGGTTGGGTTGTACTCTCAAACAAGTCGTAACCCTTATTTCCTTCATCTTTACGTGAAAGTTCTACTAATTCATCTGTAAGAGCCTTCACTTGGGCAGTTGTTACACCAGCCTTTACCTTGAAAAAAGCATTTAATCTAATCATATCTTCTATGTTAATAGTTAACTAACTCTTACTTATTCTTCTTATAGTAAGCTACGGCAGCAGCTATATTCTCCTTCACAGCACGTGATGTATAGGTAGCTCCGGTTACACCATCAAGACTCTCTGCCTTTGCAGCTTTTGACACTTTCATGCCATTGAACATTGGGAAAAGTCCCTGCTTCACCTTATCATAGAACTTAGGACCCTCACGATTTGGCAAAGCCTCAACCTTGATAACCTTATTATTCTTGATATAAACCTCTACAGGTGTTGCACCCTTAAATCCCTTCACATTTGAACAGAGGCTGGTCGTATTGACAACGTAGGTGCCATCTGCCTGCTTATACATCACCTTATCCTGCTGCACTGCAGCAAAAGCAACGCCTGTAGTTAATACGGCTACGGCTGCTACTGATACGAATTGTTTTTTTAACATAACCTATTACCTTTATTTTTAACTGATAAATTCGACTACAAATGTACGAAAAAGTATAAGAGTAATGATTGCTTTTTGTATTTTTTAAGAGTTGCTTATTAGCCTTATTGGACCAATAAGGCTAATAAGACAAATAGTTCCCTCCTCACTATTTTCCCAACTTTCTTCTCTCTTTAATTATTTTATTTGTACATTTGTTCCCATAAACAATCAATACCAACGATGAAATATATACTACTACCTAAACCAGATACCATTCATCAACTGCCCTTCTACTTTGCAGTAGAAGAATATGTAGCACGGCATTATACCAATGACGACTACTTTATGGGCTGGCGTGTGAACCCCACGGTGATGTTAGGACGCAATCAGTTGATTGATAATGAGGTCAATACAGACTACTGTAAAGAACACAAGATTAATATTTTCAGACGGAAAAGTGGTGGCGGATGTATCTATGCCGACAAGGGTTGCATACAATTTTCTTATATTTCACGTGCCGTCAATGCCAATGAAGCCTTTGCTGCTTATATGCAACGAATGGCAGACTTACTAAAAGGACTGAAGATTGACGCACAGTTATCGGGTCGAAATGATATTCTCATTAACGGAACAAAAGTATCGGGTTGTGCTTTCTATCAACTATCTAACCGTAGTGTTCTGCACAACTCCCTACTCTTTGACACCCAACTTGACCACCTGTCTAATGCACTCACTCCTGCAAAAGAGAAACTACAAAGCAAGGGTGTAGCGTCTGTCAGACAAAGAGTAACGAATGTTGCGACCTATATACAGTTAGATATCTTGGCTTTTATGGACTATGTACGACAGGAAATGTGTGGTACTGAGGTGCTCGAGCTAACGGAAGAAGACATGAAAGAAGTTGTAGAGATAGAGAAAGAACTGGCTTCTGACGACTTTGTTTATGGTAAAAATCCCAAATACTCCCTCATCCGAAAGCATCGTTTTGAAGGTGTCGGAACACTGGAAGCACATATCGAACTGAAGAACAACATCATTGGGAGTATCAATATAGTGGGTGATTACTTCCTTCTTGGCGATATCGACCATGATTTCCTCACCCTACTAAAAGGCTGTGAGTTCACGAGAGAGGCGGTAGAAGAGAGGTTGGAAAACATAGATCTATCCACTATTATCCGCGGTTTGAAGCTGCGACAGTTCCTCCGCCTGCTCTTCGGACGTGAACCCCACGTGATGAAACCAGACTGGTTAAAGATTGACCTTACATCGAAGAAGTCGACAGGAGAGACAGCTGGTATCCTTGCCAAGCATCATATGAACACTATCTGTACGAGTGGACTCTGCCCAAATCGCTCGGAATGTTGGATGGCTCGTACGGCAACTTTGATGATTGGCGGTGACATCTGTACTCGAAAGTGCCGTTTCTGTAACACGTTAAGTGGCAGACCCAGACTGCTCAACCCTGACGAGCCACGTCGTGTAGCTGAGTCAGTGAAAGCTCTTAAGCTGCGTTATGCCGTCATTACTTCCGTTGATCGTGACGATCTACCCGACTATGGTGCAGCCCACTGGATAAAGACTATCGAAGAGATACGCCGTTTGAACCCCGACACAAAGATAGAACTACTTATCCCAGACTTTATGGGAAAGGCTGAACTCATACGTCAAGTCATGGCAACACACCCCCACGTAGCAGGACACAACATGGAGACAGTACGTCGCCTCACACCATCCGTACGCTCCGTGGCACGCTATGAACGTAGTTTAGAAGTACTACGAGAGATTGCCAACTGTGGCATCACTGCCAAAACAGGTTTTATGCTCGGCTTAGGTGAAACCCACGACGAAATCTTAGAGACCATGGACGATATTCTTTCAACAGGTTGCCAACGCCTCACACTCGGTCAATATCTCCAACCTACTGCCGAACACCTGCCCGTTAAAGCCTATATCACACCCGAAATGTTTGCTGAATATAAACGGATAGCCTTAGAGAAAGGTTTTAAGCATGTAGTCAGTGGCCCGCTTGTCCGTTCGTCTTATCATGCTGCTGAAGGAGTTTAAGCCATAACTTACACAATGAAGGGTACAAAGGATCAATAACAAATGAACTGGTATTGGGCTTATTAGCCCCATAAGCCTAATAAGCCCAATTACTCCTATCATCATAACAAAAAGTAGGGATGCACGCTCGTGTATCCCTACTTGCATTTAAGAAATATCTTGATAGAACTTATCTTATTCCGTAATCTGAACCGTTGCACGACGGTTGAAAGAGATTGGAGACAAGGTTTCTACTCCACCCTTACCAACAGTCGTAATCTTATTGTTCTCAATGCCCATCTTAACAAGTTCGTTGGCAACTACTGTTGCACGACGCTCAGACAACTTCTGGTTGTAATCAGCAGAACCCGTTGCGCTGTCAGCATAACCTGTCACAAGGAGATTGTTATTATTGTCCTTAGCATACTTCGCCAATGCCTGTACGTTTACGAGGTCTTTCTGAGAAGCAATTGTAGACTGGTTGATTTCGAAGAAGACTGAAACAGGAGTTGTCACCAACTGCTTCACAGACTCCGACACGGTCTCAACAGGCTTCTGATTAGCCAATTCATTACGAAGACGTGCATTCTCTTCCTCTGCATCCTGAAGGCGTGCATTCAGTGCATCGAGAGCCGCCTGATGCTGTGTATTGATTGCTTCCATATCTGGACTCTTCTTCCAAGTACCCTTACCAATATTGAAGTTCAAACCAATTTCTGCATAAAGATTATTATCGTGTGACTCCCATCCACGACGCTCATTGTTTGCGTATGCAGCACCATCAAGGTCGCCTTCATAACGGTTCCAACCAGCTTCAAGATAGACACGCATTCCTTTGCTCACCTTCCAAGAAGATTGAAGACCTGCGCTCAATCCCATAGCATAATGATTAGCTGACATCGAACGGCCAACACCAGCACCAGCAAAAGGAATCAGATTCCAAACACGGTTCTCATTGTAACCGCAAAGGAGGTTGCTCAAATTGAACATCACCTGCTCCTGTGCAATCCAATACTTGTTGCTGTTATCGAGCTGAGAAGCAGGATTGCTGTCAGCACCTACACGCTTGCCCCAGATACCCTGTATCTTTGTACGAAGACCGATACCGGGTGTTAACCACTTACCAATAGCGAAAGCTGCGCCCGGCTTTGAACGGAAGTCCTTCAACGGACTGATTGCTGCATCACGACCATGCTCTTGGTTAGAATACCATGCGTTCCAGTCTGCACCAAGTTGTACAAACCAGTTGCTCCAAAACGAGTTGGTAGCAACGCTATACTTCTCAGTGAGCACCTCATCTTGGGCAAAACTGGTCATAGACACACCAGCTAATGCCAAAACTATCAATAACTTTTTCATAATCTTATTATTTAACGATCTTAACCTATTCTGCTCCTTTATTGCTGACTGTGATTCCCTGCAATACTAAGTTTGTTCACAAAGATAATAATTAAAATTTATCAGGGTCGGTTTTTTCTAAAAAATACTATTTATTTAACGTTGGATTATTAAACCAAGATTGCTCATTAGAGCCTAAACAGATTTTGTTTTATTATCGAGCAGATTGTTAGTCTTTGTAACGCAGTCGTAGCGGGCTACGTCAAGTTACAAAGACTAACAAGATACCGATAAGAAAATAAAGGATGTTAGGAAACAATACCATAGTAAGAAGAATTATACATATTGTGGTCTAATGACCGATTAGGGGTTAATATACTAAAGATTTTTATTTTTAATTTGCTGTCATTTTTAACAATTCGCATAACTGACTGTAAATCTATCATTTAAATAGCATCTAATAATGACAGCAGTGACAGGAAATTTACTTTTGATAGAAAAATTACTCTTATAACTCCTTATCTTAATTCACAATGATTAAACCCAAATCATAGAGGCTTAAGAGATGATACGTATTATGGTCTAATAATTGATTCATCAGAAATTTGAAGTGATAAGGGTGCCGGATAAGTTTAGGACTTTAACGAAATGTCACACAGAGAAATGGAGAATACGGAGGATTATTAAAAACACAACGCTGAGAGGCACGGAGGCACTGTTGTGCGTGGAGCAACGGAGGTTGTTTACCAGTTATATTAGACACTTTCTTTTCAAAGTATTTATCTCAAAAATTATCAGGAAGCTGTACGCTACACCTCTTTCGTTCTTTCTATCGCCGACTCCTCCGTGACAACATGTTTAGCTCCGTCCTCGTTGAACCTCCGTGTGCCTTACTATTAAGAGCGTTAGTATTTCACTCCATATTTTGGAAGAACCTAATAAAGGGTATTAAACGCTTAGCACATGATGTGCGTATGCCCCGCACATCTTGTGTTGACGCTCCACACATATTGTGCGGATGGTGTATCACCTTAATGAACGAAGTCCATTCACATACATATAAAGCCTACAAAGGTCTTACAATCAATCGATTCCTTGAGCCACTCGTACTAATATCCCTGTAAGTCATTTTAGAATATTATCATTCCCCATTCTTAAACCGTTTCTTAAACTCACTTTTGGGCATCTTATACTTCAAATAACGTATGACATTCTCACGATAGAAGCTATCCATATACGCCTTATCATAGTCCTTTTCATAATCTCGGATGGATTCATCTACGCCAATATCCTTCAAAACTGGCACGGGGTTCTCCTTTGTTCCATACTCTGGATTATTCATATCATCCCTGTTGACAGTTAGGATAACCTTCATGTCACAAGGCCAATGCATTTCAGTAGGGCCAAGGAAACACATAATACTAAAATATTTTTTAAATTCTTTGGAATAGAAAGGATAATATTGTCCCTGTGGGTTAGCAAAAAAATTATTATCCATTCTTATTCTGAAAGTCTCTGATGTCTTAACATTCTCGTCTTGATTTTCTAAATAACACTGAGATTTCTCTTCGGGCATAGTAACCTCTATATCATAAGAATTATTCATATACTCTTTGTAATACTGTTCTGCATCATCATTATACTTATTTGAATAATAAAATATATTGATAAGGAAACACAGCAAAGGGAAAGCAACAACGGTACCTAAGATTTGTCCTAAGGTAACCATTGGAATATACTTGAAGATATTTCTCATAACTGATGTACTTGGACTTTTACTCCACTCTACTTGCTAAACCGATTCTTACTCATTGCAGAATAACCTTACTCTTTATTCTTGAAGCGTCTTTTAAACTCCTCCTTTGGCATCTTATATTTCAAGTAACGTATGACATTGTTATGATAGAAACTGTCCATATATGCTTGATCATAATCTCTGTCATTGTCTCTAATGGATTCATGAGCTCCCACCATCTTTAGAACAGGAACAGGATTGTCCTTAATACCATACGCTGGGTTGCTCATTTCATCCTCATTTACTGTCAAGTATACTTCTTTATTGTCATAACCATAGACTTTAGGAAAATCAAAATACATAATACTGAAATATTTCTTATACTCAGGACTATAGAAAGGGATGTAACGTGCTTCAGGATTAGCAAAATAATTACCATCCATCTTCACCATAAAGGTCTCTAATGTTTTTGTTTCTGGCTCAAGATTAGACAAATACATCTTAGAATCATAGTCATTCATATAAACCTTGATACGCCTTGATTTTTTTATATATTCTTCAGCATAAACTTCGACATTATCATTATATTTATATGGAAAATACAATTTATTGATAAGGAAGTATATCAAAGGGACAACCAACACTCCTCCTATAATTTGCCCTGCCAATACCATTGGAATATGTTTAAAGCTTCTTTTCATAAATAACGAGTAAACAGATTTCTACCAACAAAACAGCAAATCCATATATTATTCATTGCCACTAAATCGCCTTTCAAACTCATCTTTGGGCATTCTGTATTTAAGATATTGAATGACATTATAGACATAAAACTTATCCATATAACTTTTATCGAAATCTAAATTATTTACTCGAATAGATTTATCTATTCCTTTTATTTGCAAAATAGGTATAGGGTTATCTTTCGTTCCATATTGTAGATTTAGCATCTCATCCTTATTAACACATATAAAAACTCTCTCGTTTTCCCAATCATCAATACTATAATCTTTAAAGCAAATCACTATAAAATACTTTTGATACTTATCACAAAAGAAAGTGATTGTATTTGCTATTAAAGTATTACTCAATCCATCACTTTGAGCATTTAACGCATACGAGAGATGCCCAACCAAATGCTTCCCAATATACTTTCCAGAATCGTAAGCGGGCATAGTAATTTCTTTAATCACAGATCTCTTTATATACGCATCAGCATTTTGTTCTGTAACATCGTTATACTTATTTGAAAAATAAAATATATTGATAAGGAAAATCAGCAAAGGGAAAGCAACAGCGGTACCTAAGATTTGTCCTAAGGTAACCATTGGAATATATTTAAAAATATTTCTCATAACTGATGTGCTTGGATTTTCATTCTCCCCTACTTGCTGATACGAATCCTACTCATTGCAGAATGACCTTACTCTTTATTCTTAAATCGTCTTTTAAACTCACTTTTGGACATCTTATATTTCAAATAACGTACGACATTCTCACGATAGAAGCTGTCCATATACGCCTTATCATAATCCTTATCATAATCTCGGATGGACTCGTCCACACCAACATCCTTCAATACTGGTACAGGATTCTCCTTTGTGCCATACTCAGGATTATTCATATCATCCATGTTGACAGTTAGGGTAACCTTCCGTCCATAAAGGCAGTACATCTGACTTATATCAACAAAATACATTATACAATAGTCCGTTAAATTTTCGCAGTTTGCGAAGCTTTTACCCAAAAGCCAACAGGAATTGTGGCAGAAAGAAAACATGATAAGTCTCTGAGAAAGAGATAATTAGGCAATAGAATATAACAAAGTATAACATAATAAAATCGGCTATCTCATTGAATTTCAGTAACTTTATAGATGTAAAAAGACAATAAAGTTTATGCTGATAACCAACTTGATTAGCCGATATATGAAGCTCTGCAAAGCAGCATTTAGTGCTGAAGATGGAGCAAAGTTAAACAAAAGTATTCAAACAAACGTCATGGAAATGCTTTTTCTTTTGATGGTCATCCCAAGGAAATGTAATTTTACGCAGATGGGACGCTATGGAAAGCGTGGCGAACAATGCTATCGGCAGACGGCAGAGCGCAGCGTGAACTGGCTCGAAATAAATATGTGGCTGAGTGCTTTCGCCTTCAAGCAGGGTAAAGGGCTCAATGCCATCGTTATTGATCCAAGCTTCATCAAGAAGGCTGGGAAGCATACCCCATACGTGGGTACGTTTTGGTCGGGCTGTGCAGGTGCGGTAAAGCACGGTCTTGAGATCCTCGGCATCGGTGTGATAGACGTGGACTTGCATGAGTGTATGATGCTCAAGGCTGTGCAGACCACATTGGAAAAAGGGGAGGAGAAAAAAGAGATGAGTCTATACGACTGGTATACCAAGGTGTTGGAGGACGACAAGGTAACCTTACAGCGTATTTGCAAGGTTCTTGTCGCTGACTCAGCCTTCTCCAAAAGACCTTTCATCGACAAGGTAATGAAGATGGGCTTCCATGTTGTGAGCCGCTTGCGTCATGACGCAGCCTTGTTCTACACATGGGATGGGGAACCCACGGGAAAGCCCGGCCGTCCTCGTATCAAAGGTGACAAGATTGACGTAAGGAACATCGACATATCCAAAGGCAATGAGCTTGATTTAGGAGAGACCAAAGGCAAAGCCTATGCGCTCAAGGCGTGGTGCAAGTCCTTGCATAGGGTCGTGTCGATTGTCATCCACGAGTTGCCCAACGGTGTCCGCCGTTTGTACTTCTCTACGGATGAGAGCATGAGTGGACGCGATGTGATGGAGTACTATACCACACGTTTCCAAGAGGAGTTTTGCTTTCGCGACGCAAAGCAATTCCTCGGTCTTACCGATTGTCAGGCACGCGACAAGAGAAAACTTGAATTTGCTTTCAACTCTTCATTCACAGCACTCAATGTGACCAAAATCATGTGCAAGGAACTTGGCACGTCCATCGGTCGACTTAAAGCGCAGATGGTCAATGCCTACTATGCACAACGAATTATTGACGTGTTCGAGAAGAACCCGAACACGCCATTAAATAAAGAAAGGATAAATGATATATTTAGTTTCGCTGCTGATGCAGCATAATATTTAACGGACTATTGTTATACTTAAAAACTTCTTATATTCTACAGAATAGAATGGAATATACCATCCTCTTGGATTTGCGAAATAATTACCATCGATTTTTTTTGTAAAGGTTTCCACCGTCTTGACATCCTCATCTTGATTCTCCAAATAATATTTAGAGTTATCTTCTGGCATAGTAACCTCTATGTCATAAGAATTATTCATATACTCTTTGCAATATTGTTCTGCATCATCGTTATACTTATTTGAATAATAAAATATATTGATAAGGAAACACAGCAAAGGGAAAGCAACAACGGTACCTAAGATTTGTCCTAAGGTAACCATTGGAATATATTTGAAGATATTTCTCATAACTAATGTGCTTGGATTTTCATTCTTCCCTACTTGCTGATACGAATCCTACTCATTGCAAAATGACCTTACTCTTTATTCTTAAATCGTCTTTTAAACTCACTTTTGGACATCTTATATTTCAAATAACGTACGACATTCTCACGATAGAAGCTGTCCATATACGCCTTATCATAATCCTTATCATAATCTCGGATGGACTCGTCCACACCAACATCCTTCAATACTGGCACAGGGTTCTCCTTTGTTCCATACTCAGGATTGTTCGTATCATCCCTGTTGACTGTTAGGATAACCTTCATGCCATAAGGCCACCACATATCTTGAAGCCCAAGAAAACACATAATACTAAAATATTTCTTATATTTCCCAGAATAAAAAGGCATATAAACACCATCAGGATTAGAAAAATAATTATTATCTATTCTTGTTCTGAAAGTCTCCGATGTTAGAGCATCTTCATCTTGATTCTTAAGATAACACTGAGATTTCTCTTCAGGCATAGCAACCTCTATATCATAAGAATTATTCATATACTTTTTGTAGTACTGTTCTGCATCATCGTTATACTTATTTGAATAATAAAATATATTGATAAGGAAACACAGTAAGGGGAAACCAACTACGGTACCTAATATCTGACCTAATGTTACCATTGGAATATATTTAAAAATATTTCTCATAACTGATATACTTAGGGTTTCACTCTCCTCTACTTGCAAAACCGATTCTTACTCATTGCAGAATAACCTTACTCTTTATTCTTAAATCGTCTTTTAAACTCACTTTTTGGCATCTTATATTTCAAATAACGTATGACATTCTCACGATAGAAGCTATCCATATATGCCTTATCATAATCTTGGTCGTTGTCTCGGATAGACTCGTCTACGCCAATATCCTTCAATACTGGCACAGGGTTCTCCTTTGTTCCATACGCTGGATTGTTCATATCATCCTTGTTTACTGTCAAGAAAACCTTCATACCATAAGGCCACCACAAATCCTTAGAGCCCAAGAAATACATAATATTGAAATACTTCTTATACTCTACAGAATAGAATGGAATATAAACTGCTCGAGGGTTAGAAAAGTAATTTTTGTCCATTTTTGTAATGAAAGTCTCTGACATGCGAAATTCGTCATCTTGATTCTCCAAATAATACTGGGATTTTTCTTCAGGCATTGAAATCTCTATGTTATAAGAATTATTCATATAATCTTCGCAATACTGTTCTGCATCATCATTATACTTGTTGGAATAATAAAACTGATTTATAAGGAAAATCAGTAAAGGGAAACCGACAACAGTACCTAAAATTTGTCCTAAGGTGACCATTGGAATATATTTGAAGATATTTCTCATAACTGATGTACTTGGATTTTCACTCTCCCCCTACTTGCTAAACCGATTCTTACTCATTACAGAATAACCTTACTCTTTATTCTTAAACCGTTTCTTAAACTCACTTTTTGGCATCTTGTATTTCAAATAACGTATGACATTCTCACGATAGAAGCTATCCATATACGCCTTATCATAATCCTTATCATAATCTCGGATGGACTCGTCCACACCAACATCCTTCAAGACTGGCACAGGGTTCTCCTTTGTTCCATACGCTGGATTGTTCATATCATCCCTGTTGACTGTTAGGATAACCTTCATGCCATAAGGCCACCACATATCTTGAAGCCCAAGAAAACACATAATACTAAAATATTTCTTATATTTCCCAGAATAAAAAGGCATATAAACACCATCGGGATTAGAAAAATAATTATTATCTATTCTTGTTCTGAAAGTCTCCGATGTTAGAGCGTCTTCATCTTGATTCTTAAGATAACACTGAGATTTCTCTTCAGGCATAGCAACCTCTATATCATAAGAATTATTCATATACTTTTTGTAGTACTGTTCTGCATCATCGTTATACTTATTTGAATAATAAAATATATTGATAAGGAAACACAGTAAGGGGAAACCAACTACGGTACCTAAGATTTGTCCTAAGGTAACCATTGGAATATATTTGAAGATATTTCTCATAACTAATGTGCTTGGATTTTCATTCTCCCCTACTTGCTGATACGATTCCTACTCATTGCAAAATGACCTTACTCTTTATTCTTGAATCGTCTTTTAAACTCCTCCTTTGGCATCTTGTATTTCAAATAACGTATGACATTCTCACGATAGAAACTATCCATATATGCCTTATCATAATCTTGGTCGTTGTCTCGGATAGATTCATCTACGCCAATATCCTTCAATACTGGCACAGGGTTTTCCTTTGTTCCATACGCTGGATTGTTCATATCATCCCTGTTCACCGTCAGGATAACTTTCATTCCATAAGGCCACCACATATCCCTTGAACTCAGGAAACACATAATACTAAAATATTTCTTATATTCTACAGAATAAAATGGGATATAGGTACCTCCTGGATTAGAAAAATAATTATTATCCATTTTTGTTCTGAAGGTCTCCGATGTTAGAGCGTCTTCATCTTGATTCTTAAGATAACACTGAGATTTCTCTTCAGGCATAGCAACCTCTATATCATAAGAATTATTCATATACTTTTTGTAGTACTGTTCTGCATCATCATTATACTTATTTGAATAATAAAATATATTGATAAGGAAACACAGCAAAGGGAAACCGACAACGGTACCTAAGATTTGTCCTAAGATAACCATTGGAATATATTTGAAGATATTTCTCATAACTGATGTACTTGGATTTTCATTCTCCCCTACTTGCTGATACAAATCCTACTCATTGCAGAATAACCTTACTCTTTATTCTTAAATCGTCTTTTAAACTCACTTTTGGGCATCTTATATTTCAAATAACGTATGACATTCTCACGATAGAAGCTATCCATATACGCCTTATCATAATCCTTATCATAATCTCGGATAGACTCGTCCACACCAACATCCTTCAACACTGGCACAGGATTCTCCTTTGTGCCATACGCTGGACTATTCATATCATCCCTGTTGACTGTCAGGATAACCTTCCGTCCATAAGGCCAATGCATCTGACTTATATTAACAAAATACATTATACTTAAAAACTTCTTATATTCTACAGAATAAAAGGGATTATACGATCCACTTGGATTTGCAAAATAATTACCATCGATTTTTGTCGTAAAGGTTTCCATTGTCTCTACATCTTCGTCTTGATTCTCCAAATAATATTTAGAGTTATCTTCTGGCATAGTAACCTCTATGTCATAAGAATTATTCATATACTCTTTGTAATACTGTTCTGCATCATCATTATACTTATTTGAATAATAAAATATATTGATAAGGAAACACAGCAAAGGGAAACCGACAACGGTACCTAAGATTTGTCCTAAGGTAACCATTGGAATATACTTGAAGATATTTCTCATAACTGGTGTGCTTGGATTTTCATTCTCCCCTACTTGCTGAAACGAATCTTACTCATTGCAGAATAACCTTACTCTTTATTCTTGAAACGTCTTTCAAACTCCTCCTTTGGCATCTTATATTTCAAGTAGTTAATGACATTGTTCCGATAGAATTTATCCATAAAGACAGAGTCAGTATCCTTGCCACTAAACCATATCGGTTCACTCACACCTACTGCTTTCAGTACAGGCACAGGATTATCTTTTGTACCATACTCGGGGTTATTCATATCGTCACGGTTGACTGTAAGGTAAAGTTCTTTCTCTCCATAGCTTCCATTAACATCCTTAAATGCAATAATATTCATATACTTTTTATACTCCTTACAATAGAAAGAAGTGTAATCAGTACTTGGGTTATTGAAAAAATTACGAGAGTCATAAGTTGTATCAAAAACTTCACTTAAAGGATACTTTTCATCATCAGTGTTATTTAGATACAACTGTGAATCTTCCGGTGGCATTATTACCTTTATTCTATAATATTTATCCATATACTGTTTATAAAATATTACAGCTTCGTTGTTATATTTATTCTTATAGCATAATGCATCAATAACCTTAGGCATCATTGGTACAACAAAAAATGAACCAATAACACTTCCGATCGTTACCCAAGGGATAAAACTTATAAATTTGACCTTTGTCATCACGTTCTACTTTCCTTTCTTGAATCGTCTTTCAAACTCCTCCTTTGGCATTTTATATTTCAAGTAGTTAATGACATTGTTCCGATAGAAATTATCCATAAAGACAGAATCAGTATCCTTTCCACTAAACCATATCGGTTCACTCACACCGACTGCTTTCAGTACTGGTACTGGGTTATCTTTTGTACCATATTCGGGATTATTCATATCGTCACGGTTGACAGTTAATACAACCTCCTTTCCCCAATAATTCCCATCTACATTTTGAAAAGAAATAATGTTCATACACTTTCTATACTCCAAACAATAAAAGATACAATAAACGGCCTTTGGGTAACTAAAATATTTATTCGAATCATAGGTGACTTTAAACCTTTCACTTAAAGGGAATTTCTTATTATCAACATTATTTAAAAAATCCTTAGAATCGTATGTAGGCATTATTATTTTAATATTATAGCTGCTATCAATGTATTTCTGATAAACATGTGATGCATCGTTATTATACTTATCCTTATAATATAATGCGTCAACTATCTTAGGCATCATAGGAATTATAAAAAATGAGCCTATAATACTGCCGATCGTTACCCAAGGGATAAAACTTATAAATTTCATTTTAGACATCACTATCTATTTTTTAGTCTTAAACCGCCTTTCAAACTCTTCCTTTGGCATCTTATACTTTAAGTAGTTAATGACATTGTTCCGATAGAACTTATCCATAAAGATAGAATCTGTATCCTTTCCACTAAACCATATCGGTTCGCTCACACCGACTGCTTTCAGTACAGGTACAGGATTCTCTTTTGTACCATACTCGGGATTATTCATATCATCACGATTAACTGTAAGGTAAAGTTCTTTGTTCCCGTAATTTCCATTGACATCTTTAAACGTAATTATATTCATATATTTTTTGTATTCACGACAATAGAAAAAAGTATATTCGGCACAAGGATTATTAAAATAATTTTGTGAATTATAAGTAGTATCAAACCTTTCAAAAAGAGGGTATCTCTCCTTGTCTACATTATATAGAAAATACTTAGAATTACCAGAAGGCATTGCTACCTTGAGAGTATAACTTGAGTCTATATACTGTTGAAAACAATAAATAGCATCATTATTGTACTTATTTTTATAATAGAGCTTATCTACGAGTTTTGATATCATAGGTACTATAAATACTGAACCAATAAGACTACCAATAAACACCCAAGGAATAAAACTTATAAATTTCATTTTAGACATCACTATCTATTTTTAGTCTTAAACCGTCTTTCAAATTCCTCCTTTGGCATCTTATACTTTAAGTAGTTAATGACATTGTTCCGATAGAAATTATCCATAAAGACAGAATCAGTATCCTTGCCGCTAAACCATATCGGTTCACTCACACCGACTGCTTTCAGTACAGGCACAGGATTATCTTTTGTACCATACTCGGGATTATTCATATCGTCACGGTTGATAGTTAATACAACCTCCTTTCCCCAATAATTCCCATCTACATTTTGAAAAGAAATAATGTTCATACATTTATTATATTCTGAGCAGAAAAAGATACAATAGTCAGCACTCGGATTACTAAAATACTTTTTTGAATCGTAGGTTACCTTAAATCTCTCGCCCAAAGGAAATCTTTCTTTATCACAATTATGTAAAACTTTATCAGATTTATATGACGGCATTACTACTTTAATCGTAAAACAACTATCAATGTATTTTTGGTAGACTTGTGAGGCATCATTATTATATTTGTCCTTATAATACAGCGCATCAACTATCTTGGGCATCATCGGTACAATAAATAGTGAACCGATAATACCTCCGATAGTTACCCAAGGGATAAAACCTATAAACTTGACCTTTGTCATCACGTTCTACTTCCCTTTCTTAAATCGTCTTTCAAACTCCTCCTTTGGCATCTTATATTTCAAGTAGTTAATGACATTGTTCCGATAGAATTTATCCATAAAGACAGAATCAGTATCCTTGCCACTAAACCATATCGGTTCACTCACACCTACTGCTTTCAGCACGGGTACAGGATTTTCCTTTGTTCCATACTCGGGATTATTCATATCGTCACGATTGACTGTAAGGTAAAGTTCTTTCTCTCCATAACTCCCATTAACATCCTTGAATGCTATAATATTCATATATTTTTTACACTCCTTACAATAGAAAGAAGTGTAATCAGCACTTGGGTTATTGAAAAAATTACGAGAGTCATAAGTTGTATCAAATACTTCACAAAGAGGATACTTTTCTCTATCAACATTATGTAAATAAAGCTTAGAATCTGCGTTAGGCATTACTATTTTGATATTATAGCTGCTATCAATGTATCTTTGATAAGCTTGTGAAGCATCATTATTATATTTGTTCTTATAATACAATGCATCAACTATCTTGGGCATCATCGGTACAATAAATAGTGAACCAATAAGACTCCCGATAGTTACCCAAGGGATAAAACCTATAAACTTAACCTTTGTCATCACGTTCTACTTTCCTTTCTTGAATCGTCTTTCAAACTCCTCCTTTGACATCTTATATTTCAAATAACGTATGACATTCTCACGATAGAAGCTATCCATATACGCCTTATCATAGTCCTTTTCATAATCTCGGATAGACTCATCCACACCAATATCCTTCAACACTGGTACAGGATTATCCTTTGTGCCATACTCAGGATTATTCATATCATCCCTGTTAACTGTCAGGATAACCTTCATACCATAAGGCCAACGCATCTGGTTTATATCAACAAAGTACATTATACTAAAATACTTTTTGTACTCCGTAGAATAAAAAGGATTATACCATGCCTCAGGATTAGAAAAATCATTACCATTCATCTTTACTCGAAAGACTTCTAATGTTTTATAATCTTTATCTACATTCTTAATATAATTCTTAGAGTTTTTAGGAGGCGTTGTCACTTGTACATTATATGAACGCTTAATATAAGCTACATAATATTTCTCAGCTTCATTATTGTACTTATGGGCATAATACAAATTATTAATAAGAAAAACAATGATAGGTATTACAATGCAAGAACCTACTATCTGTCCTAAAAAAGCCATTGGTATGTTTTTTATGATATTCTTCATAATAATTGTGCTAAAATATTAGATGTATTTATACCCTTTTCGCCACGGAGAGAATTTATTTCTTGCATCATACTTCTATATAAATCATTTTCATCTTTATTTGAACTCCATTCTATACCATTACTGATAACAGAAGATACTATTCCAAAACCCAACTTTTGCACATTATTTATTGTAAATAATTCTCCACCTATTTCTTTACTAATATCTTTTGCTTTTTGTCCGGCAAAATATCTCCAAAAAGCACGAGTAAGCCCATTACCTTTTGTCATTTCGTCCCTAAACCAAAGACACATGGTCTTGAGAGTTTCACGATTACTATCTATCACAGGCATAACACCTTCGAATGTCGTTTGGTAAATTGATAGACCTGTATCACGAGTATTTTCACTTGTCCACAGTTCACCATCTGCCAATAATTCTGCTTGCCGATTAGAGAGTGTCTCATAAGCATATTTTTGTTGATTTTTGGTATTATCATCCTTATAACCATGTTTAACATGGTCATAAATAGCAAGGCTTGAACTAATAATAAGACCACAGACATCTGAAAGACCTTCTGCTTTGAAAGCATTTGCTGCTGCTCCTATAAATCCTTGAGTAAATTTAGAACAAGTATTAATAGTCAAAATACTATTATTAGCATCACTAATCATCTTAGCTAACTCTACAGCCTTTGCATGATCCATGACCAATGAAACGACACCACCTTTATTACAAGGCAGTATCGAACGTTCCAAAAGAGCTTTATACTTTTCTATCTTAACTCTCTCATGCACCATTTCCCATTCCTTACTGAATGATTTGTTGCACTCGTTCGCTAAATTTTTAGATATAATAAATGAAGCAACTCCTCCTGCTATCAGAACACCTGATGTATAATAAGCTGTAGTTGCTGCTGCAGTTGCTGCTGCAGCAACAAGAGGCGCAGCAGCACCTGCTGTAGCTATTACCAAACCAACAGCCAATGCTCCTAGTGCAAGACCAGCAAGCAGTCCTCCAAGTCCAGAAAAGAAAGATTGCTTAATACGGCACTGAAACTGACAGCTTAAATTCTTGTCGCAAGTATTGAGTAATGCTTTACTTTCCTTACCATACAAGACTTTAGCTTCTCTCTCCGTAATGATTTGGCTGGGCAATGTAGACAACATCTCCGTACAGATAACATCTGTGCCAGCAGGTATATATGATTGTGCCATAGTTATTTCAGTCTGTGAATACGATAAGTTACCAATATCTCAATATTATTCTTTACCTCCTCAATGATATTCACTTTGATTTCTTGAGGTAGTCCGTCATCTGCAAGGAGGACGTCATGATAGAACTCATAATTATATTGCGTAAAGCTATACTTGATAATCGGCTGGTAGCGTTCCTTATAGGTCTTCATGATACCATACTCATTGACAAACTTTGTACGCTGGTCGTCGGCTGAGATATAACGTGATATCTTTTTCAGCCCCGACTCTTCATCAGTGCTTAACTCTTGCGTAAGAGAAGTTTTAATCGGAGTTTGGTCAAAGAGGAAAGAATAGAAGGTTTGCTCGAACTTCTCATCTTCCAGCTTTCTCCCTAAAAGATACTTATCAAAGAAAACATCATAAAACAACTTACTTGAGAGTTCTTTTCTGAAAGTCGGTTCATCAATGAACTGCTTGTCGATAAGGTCAGTAAACTTCTCTACCTGCTTACCTTCATCAGAACCTTGTTCCATTGTAGAATTGATAGTATAGAACATCTCCGCACGGTATTCCTCCCATCGTTTCTTGATTTCTTCAAAGTTCACCACCCTGTTAATCTTACCAGTCATCGTGTCAACCGTAACCTCTGCACGACACTTGATACTATCAATCTTATCCAATAACTCCAGAGCCGCCATCATGTTTTCTGGTCGTATCTTGACAAAACTCTCCGTCACTTCACCTTTAAACCTGTTATTTTTCAGTTTGGAGTCATACTGCAAAGATAATAATTAAAATCTATCAGGGTCGATTTTTTCTAAAAAAATACTATTTATTTAACGTTGAACATTAATGTAAGTTACTGCTGTATTATAAAGATAAGGTAGTAGATTCTTCTTACTCAGTCGTTTTTTAAAAAGAAAGAATATCGTATTGAGTTAATAAAACTAACAACAAACTGACTCCATTTTAGCGATATTTAGAAAGATTCCTACCATCAGCACCATTGGTGTTAACCAACAGCACGACATGTGCGGGGCATCAACACGTAGGCTAAAGATAGGAAGAATGGGGCATTAGACTCATCATTATGAAGAGAGTAAAATGCTAATGAATAAACAGTTTACCTATTAACACAAACAACAAGCCCTATTAGTCCGATTGGGCTAATAGGGCTTATAAGACAAACAGTCATAAAAAGACTATCAACTATCGAAAAGATGCTCAATATCCTGCTGCTTCATAATCGCAATTACTGGTTCGCCAGAAGGGGTGTAATTGACATTACTACAAGCAAAGAGTTCGTTGACAATATTATCCATTTCCATACTACTCAGCACCTGACCTTGCGGTATGGCTGCATTACGTGCAAGACTCAATGCCAAAGCTTGGTCGATTTCTTCCTTCGCACTCGTTCCGCTCTCCATTGCCGAAGCTACCATGTCATTGATAAGCGCAACGACATTCAGTCCTTCTATACCTGCAGGAACTCCATTAACAGCATAACTACCCCCACCAAGGCTATCGAGTTGGAAGCCCATCTCTGCCATTTCTGGTAGAATCTGGTCGAGAACCACTTGGTCGGAGACGGAGAACTGAACCATCTCGGGGAAGAGTACTTTCTGGGAATGTACTTTATGTTCAGACAACTGGCGCAAATACTCCTCATAAAGAATACGAATATGTGCACGATGTTGGTCAATAATCATAAGTCCAGACTTCACAGCTGTCATGATATAACAGCCCTTATACTGATAATGAGAGGGTGCCTTGTCTTCTATCAACGACTCTGCTGCGGACTGTGTTGCTGCTGAAGGGATGATAGTCCCTTCTTCAACGGTATCGTTTACAGAACTCAAGCTACTGCTTATCATCTCATCCTCACGCTGTTCAACAAGTTTTGACTGACGAATTTCACCACCAGTACCCAAGTCAGCATAGAGTTCTTCCCATCCATCTGGAACTGAAGGCTTAGCAGGTTGAGATGTCTGCTTGAAAGGGTTATAAGCAGGATTGAAGTCTACCTTTGGTGCGGACATTCCGACATTGGGATTGAACACAGGAATATCAGGTTTCCCCTCCGTATCAAAGTCAATAGCAGGAATATCATTAAAGCGTCCTACAGCCTCCTTTACAGCAGCAAGCAAAATCTGCCAAATAGCCTGTTCGTTCTCAAACTTTATCTCAGTCTTTGTCGGATGAATATTCACATCGATATTCTCTGCTGGTACATCAAAGTAAAGGAAGTAGGGTACCTGTTCTCCCTGAGGTATCAATCGGTCAAAAGCCGTAATGACAGCCTTATGAAAATATGGATGTTTCATATAGCGGTCGTTGACGAAGAAATACTGATGAGGTGCTTTCTTACGTGCAGACTCTGGCTTACCAACAAAGCCATGGATATGACAAAGGCTCGTATCAACATCTATCGGCAGAAGATCCTGATTGAGACGCTTACCAAAAACCTCCACAATTCGCTGACGATAGCTACAAGCACGCAGACTAAAAAGTTCTGTACCATTGCTGTGCAGCGTGAAAGATATCTGTGGATAAACCAATACGATGCGCTCAAAGGCAGTAATGATATTATTGAGTTCGGTAGTATTCGACTTTAAAAACTTACGTCGAGCAGGTACGTTGAAGAAGAGATTCTCTACCAAGAAATTACTTCCCACAGGACAAGAGCAAGGCTCCTGACCCATAAAGCGACTGCCAGCAATAGACAAATGTGTACCCAAATCCTCGCTCTCCATACGAGTCTTTAACTCTATCTGAGCCACCGCAGCAATAGAAGCCAACGCCTCTCCACGGAAACCCATCGTACGAAGAGAGAAGAGATCGTCAGCCTTACGAATCTTAGAAGTGGCATGACGTTCGAAGGAAAGGCGTGCATCCGTCTCTGACATACCCTTTCCATCATCGATTACCTGAATAGAAGTGCGACCAGCATCTACCACCAACACATCAATATGCGTTGCCCCAGCATCAATGGCATTCTCCACCAACTCCTTAATAACAGAGGCAGGACGTTGAATAACCTCACCGGCTGCAATCTGGTTGGCTACACTGTCTGGTAAAAGTTGTATGATATCACTCATGAAGGATTCTATAAAGCAATAAATAAAAATAAGGTAAGAAGAGCTATGACACCTGCTGAAAGAATCAACGACACCCACATTGCCGTAAAACGATTACCTCTATGGCGCAACACTTCAGGCTTCAGCGAACCACTGATTTTGCGCTGTAGTTCCTCCCGATACTTACCCTCAGGCACCTCTTCACCATTCAATTCACGCCGAGCACGCTGCTCTATATCATTGAGCAGTTCCTTGCGTTCGTCCACATACATATATTCATGATGGAAACGACGGGGGCGTGATGAGTGGAAGAATAGCATTGTTATTGTAGGATGTTATCTTACTAAAAACCTGACGAGGCTGTATATGACACCTATCAACGTCACTCTATTTGTTGACGTGGTGGTAATGATACTCGTGAATTACGTACGGTTGCACTCGTCTTACGTGGTGCAAGGCGGAATATATCATTCTTATCCTTAGGTCTTACCTCTTCGAAAAGTTCAAAGCGAGGCAGTGTCAACTTGTCGGGTGGTATCTGTGTCATCGGACTGATAACGCCATTCGACTTTGACATCCATATCTTCTGTAGCTTTCGAACAGGTGAGATAAACATCCGAAGCGTATCTGTTTCTGTATAATTATGCCCAATGAGCGTACTATCCTTATCGGTATGATAGAAGACTACTTCAACATTTCCCCACGCATCAACACGACGAACAGCACCATTGACAAAATCAGCACGCATGTCATTAGAGGATATCTGGTTGTAGTATTTGGGTTCAGGAAGCTTTTCAATAGAGAAAGCATTGCCATACACAAACGCCTGACGGATGGTTGAGTCGTTCATATATGCCTTAATAGAATCGCCCACCAACTGACGTGTACCACTCCATACGATTGGATAATCATACATCGTTAGACAAGAATCCTTGGTGTTAGCTACCATAAAACCACATACCGCCTGCACGTCTGTACGATAGGCACGAACATTATTCACACCATATATCTCACGATACATCTGTGGAGTATTCATATGAAATCCCTTCATACTAATAGTATCAGCATGAACAAAGAGCGTATCACCTTGTGAGAAATCCTTTGCTACCGGGCCCGGATTACCACCAAAGGCTATCGCTGCGGAATCAGTATAATGAAGATAATCGCCATAGAAAGCGTGCTTACCCTTATAGTCAATGTAGTAAACGTTGCCTTCACCAGTTCCCTCATGTGTATTACTATTGTAGGTAAGGTCACGACCAGTTATGGTGCGCTGCTTTAACTTGTCTACAATCTTCACATTGCCACGTCCTGCACTATAACCAGTCTTGGCATTGTAAGTCACTTCATCACCTGTAATAACACGCTGTGCCTTACGGTCATCTATCTTAACATTACCACGTGCGTTACTATGACCAGTCTTCTCGTTATAGAACACATCCTGACCGATGATAGTGCGATTGTTTGCTTTATCCACAATCTTCACATTACCATGACCTTCTGCTTCTCCTGTTGAACTGTTATAGACAATATTATCGCCTTCAACATCCTGCTTTGGGGAAGTGATAGTAGAACGTCCATTAAGCTCCATCTGGTCGGTCTTGCTATTATAAGTACCATCATTGGTATGCACAACTTCGCCCTTGGCAGTCTTGATAACCGACTTACCAACAACATGAACAAGACCAGTTTCCGTGTTACCATGTGCCTCTGGTGTTGTAATACGATACTTAGGCGTAAACATCACAACGTTACCAAAGAAGTTGGCATCATGCGTTTCCGTATTGTAATCACCCTGATCGGCAACAACTGTGTTACCATTATAAACCAATGTACCACGTCCACCAAAGTAATTAGCTACCTTAGAGGCTGTGTTATAGTCCAAGCTATCACAACGGAGAGATCGACCAGGTTCTCTTACTACCACCTTACCGCGTGCATGAACCATTTGTCCAAAGCCATCATAATGTAAGCGTTGGCAGTCAAGGTTCACTCCGCCAGGGCGAGTGATATGTACACGGCTGAAAGCTTTGAACCAATTAGACTTTTCATTGAAATAAGCACTATCACACTTAAGTGTCATACCCTTATATCGGAAACGAACATCGCCTTTAGCAATCATCACATCAGGCATTTCCAACTGGTTATGACGCAGATTGTCGGCATGGTCAATATAGAACTTATCTCCTTTCTTCTCCGTTGCATTCTGTGCTCGGAGCGACTGGGATTGCCATAGCCCAAACAGGCATAGAATCATAGTAATCAAGATTCTATGCCCGCAAAATATGTTTTTATACTTGTTGTTTATTGTCATTTAAGCCAACCTTCGTATTGGAAATTACAACTTCTATAACGAGGATTAATCCTCACATAGGTTTCCTTTACCTTCTTTACAACCCAATCATGCAGTACTTCCTTTCTGCGTTTAGCTGTAACAATATCGCGCATCGTCTGGAAGTCTTCTGTTATCGTAGCTCGATGTTCTGGTACACGTGCCTTCAACTTTACGATAGCACAAACAACCTTACCACGAGCATTAACCATTTGGAATGGCATAGAGACCTCGCCAACCTTCATCGTATCAACGACACGAGCCACCTCTGTTGGCAGTTCCTTCATCTTAAAGCGTGAAGTACGACTGTTCTCTACAGAGTTAACCATCAATCCATGATTGTTCTTCGTATCTTTATCATCTGAAAGATAAGCCGTTGCATCCTCGAATGTAAACTTACCACTCTTGATATCCTTACCAATAGAATCCAAACGCTCCTTAGCTGCATCGATAGAAGCTATTGAAACATTTGGCTTCAAGAGGATATGACGGACATTAACCTTATCACCACGACGGTCAATAAGTTGGATAATGTGGTAGCCAAACTCACTCTCAACAACCTTTGAAATCTTCTTTGGGTCAGTAAGATTAAAGGCTGCAGCAGCAAATGCAGGGTCGAGTACACCACGTCCCATATAACCTAACTCGCCACCTTGACGAGCAGAGCCTGGGTCTTCTGAGTAGAGACGTGCCAATGTAGCAAAAGAAGTCTCGCCCTTCGTCACACGGTCAGTATAGTCACGCAGTTGGTTCTTAATACGATTTATCTCCTCTGTCTCAATCTTTGGAGTCTGCGTAAGTATCTCTACTTCAACCGTTGTTGGAATCATTGGAATACTATCCACTGGCAACTTCTTAAAGTATTCGCGTACCTCAGCAGGCGAAACAGCCACGTCATTAACCAGATTCTGCTGTACCTTCTGTACAAGCAAACGGTTCTTATAATCGTCATGCAGGTCTTGGCGAATCTGAGTCATACTCTTATTCTGGAACGCCTCGAGCTTCTCCTTTGAGCCAATCTGTGGAAGAGAAATCCAGTAATTAATCTGATCATCTATACCACGTGCAATCTCTGACTCGCTCACCTCAACACTGTCGAGGGCTGCCTGATGGAGGAAAAGCTTTTGAACAGCTATCTGTTCAGGTAGAATACATTCAGGGTCGCCATTCCATTTCGTACCTTCAGCCTCGCTTTGCAGTCTCATTATTTCAACTTCAGACTTCAAGATAGGTTCATCACCGACTACCCAAATAACTTCATCAACAACGCTATTTGGCTTATCTACGGCAGCTGTCTCAGTCTTTACAGAGTCTGACAGAGCAACAGGACCGCTTGCACGGAATGCGCCAGCATGCAAACCCATTGCTGTAAGAACTGTTCCTGCAAGCAGGACTATTGTCTTTCCTTTATTTATTTTCATTGAAATGCTGTATTATCTTAATGCTTATTGACTGTTGAAAGAACCTTCTTATCAACAACTACTTTATACTTTTTGCGCAATGCTTCTACCCATGCCTTCTCAAGGTCCTCCTGATAGTTGGAAACAACAAGATCGCGCACATCTTCCATACCTTCAGGAGCCTTTATCTTCTTACCGAACACGGCATCAATAGGATATCCATTAACTGGTTTTACAGTCGTCTTCGCACCGAAAACATCACGGTCTACCAGCGCATTATCACCCTTTCGGAAGATACCCTTCTCCACACGAATACGGATAGTATTGTCAGCATTGAACTTATCACGCAGTTTCTCTGCCCACTGATTGAAAGGAACATCCCTCACACATGCTTTCACAGCCTCAACATCTTCCTTTGTTTTCACGTGATAGGCAATACCCTTAAAACGTGGTTCAGTCCACTTATATTGTTTTTTATGCTTACGGAAATAAGCTTCAAGTGCCTTTTCATCCTTAGCAGCCTTATCCCAAACCTCACGGTTACTCATTTCAATCATCAGTAAACCATCATGATACTCACGGATAAGATTCTTCATGCTTGCATCTTTCTCCTCCAAAGAAGCGAGTTTTCTATCAAGCAGTTGATCCTGTGTGACCGTCTTGCCCTCACTCTCTACAATAGAATCGAGTTTCTGATCAATAATCTGCTCACGCAAACCTTGCATCTCGATATACTGCATGATCTCTGGACGAAGAGTTTCATAAGTTGGGAAACTCTCACGACCACCCATCTTAATGATATGATAACCAAAAGGAGAAAGTACAGGAGCACTTATCTCACCTGGCTTCAAAGCAAACAGAGCCTTCTCAAACTCAGGTACTGTCTGTCCTTTCTGAAGATGTAACAACTGCCCACCATTCATGGCAGAGTTAACATCTGTAGAATATTTCTTAGCAAGTTCAGCAAAATCTGCTCCACCACGAAGAGCGTTATAGAGAGAGTCTGCCAACTGCTTTGCTGCTTCTGCAGCTTCCTTATCAGCATTCTGATATAAACCGATGAGGATATGTGCGCAGTTCCACATACCACCATTAGCCTCGACCTGCTGCTGAGCTTCACGATAAAGTTTATGTCCTTCCGCCTCAACGTCAGCATCTGTGATGAAAGTTGGGCGCACCTGCTGGTTGCGATAACTAAGGAACTCCTTTTTGAAAGAGCTGAGCGTATCAAGATGCGCATCGAGTGCAGCCTGTACCTTCAATTTGTAATTGATAAAGAGATCAACATACTCATCCACACTCTTCTTATCAATCACACCTTCAGCGTTATTCTTATTATACGAATACTCAAATTCCGAACGGCTCACTGGCTGTCCGTTAATAGTCATTATTGTTGGGTCAGTCTGCCCATATGCCATTGTCGTTGAAAGCAAGAGGGCTGACAGAATTACTTTGAATTTCATTGTTATTCTTTTAACGCAGGGACCCTCTCCCCTGAAAAACAGGAAAGAGGGCGAATGATTTATCGTCTTTTATATTATTCTGGACGCGAATAGTTTGGTGCCTCACTGGTAATTGAAATATCATGTGGATGACTCTCCAATACACCAGCATTGGTGATACGAGTAAACTTAGCATTATGCAAGTCTTCGATAGAAGCTGCACCACAATATCCCATACCTGAGCGAAGACCACCGACAAGCTGATAGATAACTTCCTGAACAGTTCCCTTGTAAGGAACACGACCAGCGATACCCTCTGGAACGAGCTTCTTAACATCGCCTACATCATTCTGGAAGTAACGGTCACGTGAACCATTCTTCTGTTCCATTGCCTCCAATGAGCCCATACCACGATAGCTCTTGAACTTACGTCCATTGAAGATAATTGTATCACCAGGAGACTCTTCTGTACCAGCAACCAATGAACCTACCATCACACTGCTGCCACCAGCTGCCAATGCCTTAACAACATCGCCTGAGTAACGCAAGCCACCATCAGCAATCAATGGCACACCTGTACCTTCCAATGCCTTGCAAACATCATATATAGCACTCAACTGTGGAACGCCAACACCTGCAACAACACGTGTTGTACAGATAGAACCAGGTCCGATACCTACCTTAACAGCATCAGCACCATTGTCAACCAAGAACTTAGCAGCCTCACCAGTTGCAATGTTACCCACAACGACGTCAAGGTTAGGGAAGGCACTCTTCACATCATGCAGCTTACCAATCACACCAGCAGAGTGTCCGTGAGCAGTATCAATAACGATAGCATCAACACCAGCAGTAACAAGTGCCTGTGCACGCTCCATTGTATCAGCAGTCACACCAACACCAGCCGCAACACGAAGACGACCCTTCTCGTCCTTACATGCCATTGGCTTGTCCTTGGCTTTGGTAATATCTTTATAAGTAATCAAACCAACGAGACGATTCTCACGGTCGACTACTGGTAATTTCTCAATCTTATTCTCTTGCAAAATATGCGCAGCTGCAGTAAGATCAGTTTGCTGATGAGTTGTTACAAGGTTCTCCTTGGTCATCACATCATCAATGAGTTTATCCAAATGACGCTCAAAACGGAGGTCACGATTGGTAACAATACCCACGAGATGATTCTCTTCATCTACTACAGGAATACCACCGATATGGTAGTCTGCCATCATCTCAAGTGCATCCTTCACTGTACGACCCTTAAGGATAGTAACAGGATCGTAAATCATACCATTCTCAGCTCGCTTCACAATAGCCACCTGGCGTGCCTGGTCTTCGATGCTCATATTCTTATGAATCACACCGATACCACCTTCACGCGCAATCGCAATCGCCATAGAACTCTCTGTAACGGTGTCCATAGCTGCTGTAACGAAAGGCACATTAAGATCAATGTTACGTGAAAACTTGGTTTTCAAGACTACCTCTTTAGGCAGTACTTCTGAATAAGCTGGAATTAAAAGGACGTCATCGTAGGTTAAGCCGTCCATCGTGATTTTGTCTGCAACAAATGATGACATAATTGTATTTTAGAAATTTATTGCATGCAAATTTAGCAATTTAAAATCAAACAGACTGGCTTTTTCCAGTTTTTCTCACACCTTATTAAAAGTATTTAATATTTATTCCTCAACATATTCCCTGCTTTTCGCCAGTAACTATAAAACACTAAGTACAAATCCACACTTTACAAAAGTCTATACATCGACAATAATCTCCTCATTATCAATCAATAATAAGCAAATATAGATTATATCAATTAGTACATAGATTTTATCTGTTGTGGTAGATTGAAAAACCCACTAACTTTGCACTCGTAAACAAGAAACAACAACTTAAAAACATATTCAAGATGAAAAAATTAGAAGTATTAGGATTAAACGAAAAGAAAGTAGAGAACATAGTAAATGAACTTTCAGTTTTGCTGGCAGATTTTCAGGTATTCTACAGCAACCTCCGTAATTTCCACTGGAACGTAAAGGGACATGGTTTCTTTGTATTGCATAGCAAGTATGAGGAACTTTACAACGATGCAGCAGAGAAGGTTGATGAGGTAGCAGAGCGTATCCTTCAGTTGGGCAGTACACCAGAGAGCCGTTTCAGTGTATATCTGCAAACATCTGAAATCAAAGAGGCTGACGTTGTTAGTTGCAGCAAAGAAGCTCTCGACTTGCTTCTCGATTACTACAAGACACTGATTGCTCGTGAGCGTAGAATCATTGACCTTGCTACTGAGGCACACGATGACACAACAGTTTCATTGATGAATGACTTCCTCGTTGGCCAGGAAAAGACTGTTTGGATGCTCGTTGCTGTTAGCTCACAGAACTGCGCAGAATAATACAAAAACGTTGAATAAATAGCCAAGAGGCTGAATCAGAAGTAGAAATGCACGCCATAGGCATTTGTCAGAAGGCTTAATCGAAGAATTGACTAAACTCGTACCACTCTTCATTAACCACTAACCACTTTCTGATTCAGCCTCTTTATTGATTTAGCTACATGGAAAACAAAAAGATATTTTAAAAACTTTCTGGTAAACACTTCCCATGTTAGTTTGCCATCATCGTCTTAAAATATTCGTTATACTGACCATTAGCACTCTATATTCCCATCTTCAGATAACATATTATTGCTCCGCACATATCGTGCTGACGCCCCGCACACATCGTGCTGTTGGTAAACACCATTAGTGCTGAGTGCTAAACACCTTGCAATATATTGCCGAAACGAACTCAACTTGCTACTTTTCACCAGCGTAACTACCCTATCACCAAGGCAAATCGAAGTCCTAAAGCATTCGCAATTTGCATAAAAGTAGAAAGCTGCATATCACTGTTTCCACGCTCAATATTTGAGATATACTCTCGCTTCTTACCTATCTTATCAGCCAACTGTTGCTGGGTCATCTTCTGCTGCTTGCGCTGTTCCTTAAGCAGTTCTGCATAATAGTAAGCCTTGGCACGTGCCTCAAACTCGGTACGCTCCGGAGAATCCTCACATCCAACTTCTTCATTAAGAATATCATCGAATGATTTTAAACGTTTCCACTTTTCTTCATTAATCTTCTTCATACTCAATTCTCCATTCTTCTAATAGCTTTACAGCTTTGTTGATTTCACTTCTATATTGCTTCGTATCTTTCTTTAGAAAAGAATTCAACAGAAGCACCTTAGTCGCAGAGATTATATTTACTGCATCAATTGAAAATACAATTGTTCTATACTCATTTGATGAAAGAGAAACTCTCATCTCATATAAGTTCGTATTCTCTAAATGCTTGATAAACTTTTCACTAACAACTGATTCTGTTTTAAGAACCTGTATCACATATAGATACTTTTTTCTTACTTTTGGCTCTAAGGATTTTAGGAACTCTACAAAAGTTTCCGTCATCCTTATATCACGATCAACTTTCATAAGCAAAGGTAACAAATAGATTACATATATCCAAATAAATGGAATGAATTAATTACATTATTAAGATTTATAATAGAATTACGGTTAACAATAAATAGATTAAGAATCAGAGCTTTGTATTCAGACATAGATTAAGAAGATTTCTATTATATGCTGTAGGGACACACGAGCTGTGTATCCCTACAGATAAAGAGCTATACACCTATTAATAATGATGTATTGTATTAGTTAGCCATTTCTGACAAGAACTTAATGCGTACAAGACGAATTTCTTCTTCGCTATAGTCGCTATCTAATTCTTCCATTGCGGCATCGAGACTATCTGTCTCGCTATCCATAAAGTAGTCGTAGATATCATCTATCTGGTCCTCATCATACACATCCTCAAGGAAGTAGCCTATATTGAGTTTTGTTCCACTATAGACAATCTCTTCAATCTTCGTCAGTAGGTCATCGAAATCAAGTCCCTCTGCTGTGGCAATATCATCAAGCGGTAACTTTCGATCGATACTCTGAATTATCTTTACCTTCTGCATAGACTTTTTTGCAACTGTTCTAACGCGTAGTTCTTCTGGTCGCTCAATGTTATTCTCTTCGCAATGTTGCTTTATCAACTCACAAAACTCTTTACCATAACGCTTTGCCTTGCCAGCACCAACGCCTTGGATATTTTGTAATTCTTGTTCATTGATAGGATACATCATTGCCATCTGCTCCAAAGAAACATCTTGGAAAATAATATAAGGAGGAATCTCTAACTTGTGTGCTATCTTCTTACGAAGGTTCTTCAGCATGGAGAAGAGTTCTGGATCGAGGACCGCTGTACCCATCATTGGCTCATCATCCTCGTCCTCCTCCTTAAATTCAGTATCCATGACTATCATAAACGACTCTGGCGACTTTAAGAAACGTTTACCAGCAGCAGTCAGTTTTAGCAAACCGTAGTTCTCTACATCCTTCTTAAGATAACCTGCTAAGAGTGCTTGACGTACGACTGGGTTCCAAATCTTTGGATTCTCGTCTTCACCCTCTCCGAAATCATCTAACTCATCATGCTTATAATCTTTCTGATCATCGGTCGCTCTGCCACGTACAAAGTCAATAACATACTCTTGGCGGAAATTCTCCTTCAATGTTTTCACTGCTTGGAGAATAATAAGAAGTTGCTTCTGTGCTTCAATCTTCGTCTTTGGATGAAGGCAATTATCGCACATAGCACAGTTACACTTTGGATAATCCTCACCAAAGTAATGTAGCAACATCTTTCTACGACAGACAGATGACTCTGCATAGGCTTCTGTTTCTTGTAACAACTGACGTCCAATATCCTGTTCTGCAACTGGCTTACCCTCCATAAACTTCTCCAGTTTATTGAGGTCTTTCTTAGAATAGAACACAATACAGATTCCTTCCTCTCCATCACGTCCTGCTCGTCCTGTTTCCTGATAATAACCTTCAAGACTCTTCGGGATATCATAATGTATTACAAAACGTACGTCTGGTTTGTCAATACCCATACCAAAAGCTATGGTTGCCACAATAATATCCAACTCTTCCATGAGGAAGTCGTCCTGCGTCTTAGAGCGTGTCTCAGAATCAAGTCCTGCATGATAAGGAGCTGCCTTGATATCATTAGCTTGCAAGATAGCCGCCAACTCTTCCACCTTCTTACGTGAAAGACAATAGATAATACCACTCTTACCGGTATGCTGTTTGATAAACTTGATGATCTGCTTATTCGTATCGTCATCACTCTTCTTCGGACGTACCTCATAATAAAGGTTCGGACGATTGAAAGAGCTTTTGAACTCGGCACAATCCTCAATACCTAAGCTACGTACAATGTCCGTACGCACCTTATCGGTAGCCGTTGCTGTCAAAGCAATGACAGGAGCAGTGCCAATCGTTTCGATAGCACAACGAATCTTACGATACTCTGGGCGGAAATCATGTCCCCATTCCGAGATACAATGTGCTTCATCGATAGCGTAGAAACTAATCTTCACTGACTTCAAGAACTCCATATTCTCTTCCTTGTTCAAGGACTCTGGAGCCACATAGAGCAGTTTTGTACGACCAGAAACGATGTCTGCACGTACCTGATCGATTTCAGCTTTCTTCAAGGAAGAGTTGAGGTAATGTGCTACACCATCCTCCTCACTAATTCCATTGATGACGTCCACTTGGTTCTTCATCAATGCAATGAGCGGAGAAACGACAATCGCCGTTCCCTCCATAATCAATGAAGGAAGTTGATAGCAAAGACTCTTTCCACCACCTGTAGGCATCAGTACGAAAGTATCGTGTCCGTCAAGAAGATTACGGATAATAGCCTCCTGGTCGCCTTTGAATTTATCAAAGCCAAAATAGTGTTTTAGTTTTTCGGTAAGATTGACTTCTTGTGTCATGTTAATAGCTGGGTATTTTCCGATTCTTTACGGTTTCTGTAGAAATTACACAGCCTACTGACGCGAAGGATTCCTCACATCAGTAGGCTGTATATATAGGTTTTATGAGACTGTATTCGATTTCTGAATATGAGCCTTATCAAGTTGTTGACGAACGTATTCTTCCGTCACCTCAAATGACTTTATGCGTCGTGAAGGTACGTCGAACATAGCATCCATCATCACAGCCTCAACGATTGAACGCAATCCACGGGCTCCAAGTTTATACTCTACACCCTTATCTACGATGTAATCAAGTGCTGCTTCAGTGAAAGTTAGCTCAATGCCATCCATCTTGAACAACTTAATATACTGCTTCACGATAGAGTTCTTAGGCTCAACAAGAATCTTACGCAATGCCTCACGATCAAGTGGATTAAGATAGGTAAGCACTGGCAAACGACCAATAATCTCAGGAATAAGACCGAATGACTTCAAGTCTTGAGGAAGGACATACTTCATCAAGTCGTTCTTATCTATCTTTGCAACGTTCTGCACAGAGTTGTAACCAACCGTGTGCGTATTCATTCGCTGCGCTATCTTACGCTCGATACCATCGAATGCACCGCCACAGATGAAGAGGATATTGCGAGTATCAACGTGAATGTAATCTTGATCAGGATGCTTACGACCACCCTTTGGCGGTACGTTAACCATTGTTCCCTCCAAGAGTTTCAGTAAACCCTGCTGTACACCCTCACCGCTTACATCACGAGTAATGCTTGGATTATCACTCTTACGCGCAATCTTATCAATCTCGTCGATAAAGACAATACCACGCTCAGCCGCTGGCACGTCATAATTAGCCACCTGCAAGAGACGTGAGAGAATACTCTCCACGTCCTCGCCTACGTATCCAGCTTCTGTGAATACGGTTGCATCAACTATCGTGAAAGGCACATCAAGGAGCTTTGCTATGGTGCGAGCAAGCAATGTCTTACCCGTACCTGTAGAACCAACCATGATGATATTGCTCTTCTCAATCTCTACACCATCATCATCCTTTGGCTGTTGTAAACGCTTATAATGGTTATAAACAGCCACAGAAAGATAGCGTTTCGCCTCATCCTGACCAATGATATATTCGTCAAGATACTGCTTGATTTCCTTTGGTTTAGGAACCTTCTTAAGTTTGAAAGCCTCATCATCGCCATTCTGTTCCTGTGCCAACGCACCAGTCTGCATGACAATATTGTAAGCCTGCTGTGAACATTCCTCACAGATATAGCCGTTCAAGCCAGTGATAAGGAGTTTTACTTCCTTCTCACCACGACCACAAAAACTACATTTCTTTTGGGGCATTATTATCCTTTACTTTACTTCTTCTGAAGCGTTACTTACTGGTTTTCTCATCAAAACCTCATCAATCATACCGTACTCCTTAGCCTCTTCTGAAGTCATCCAGTAGTTACGGTCACTATCATTCCAAACCTTATCGAATGGTTGATGAGAATGTTCGCTAATGATAGTATAGAGTTCTTTCTTGAACTTCTGAATCTCACGTGCTTCAATCTCAATGTCAGATGCCTGACCTTGTACACCACCCAATGGCTGGTGAATCATCACACGACTATGTTTCAAGGCAGAACGCTTGCCCTCCTTACCCGCAACGAGCAATACGGCAGCCATGGATGCAGCCATACCTGTACAGAGTGTAGCAACATCACTGGAGATAAACTGCATGGTATCATAGATACCTAAGCCCGCAGTAACGCTTCCACCAGGAGAGTTAATATAAATAGATATATCCTTACCTGGGTCAACAGAGTCCAAGTAAAGCAGCTGTGCCTGAATTGTATTGGCTGAATAGTCATCTACCTGAGTCCCGAGGAAGATAATTCTCTCCATCATCAGACGTGAGAAGACATCCATCTGAGTCACATTCAACTGACGCTCCTCAAGGATATATGGGTTCAGATACTGCGCCTGTGCTCTCATCACGTCATCAAGCACCATACCATTCATCCCAAGATGCCCTGTAGCATACCTTCTAAAATCGTTCATTATTTTCCTTTCTTATAATTTATATATGACAAAAAATAGAGGTTATCGACCTCCCTTATCATTGTCATCTATACAAACACCATGCCACTCAGTGCGACACTTGCCTGCATATCTAAAGCAAAGATAAGCAAAAAAATCGATAACCTCTATATATAAAGGAAGATTTTTCTAAAAATATTACTCGCTTACAAGTTTGTTGAATTCCTCAAGACTTACTGTCTTAACGTTCAATTTAACAACCTCCTTAATAGCCTCAGCAAGCTTACGATCGAGAGCTGCCTCAACGAATGAATCTACATTCTCACGCTTCTTCAGCATCTCATCAGCATAACCATTCAAGTAATCCTCTGGTACGTTGGTCATACCATACTGAGCAAACTGTGCACGTGCCATCTGGCGAGCGCTCTCACGAACATCATTGTCATCAACTTTGATGTTGTGATCCTTAGCCAACTGCTCCTTAATCAAGTGCCATGTCAACTCCTTGATGCTCTGTGCATAGTTCTTCTCTACGAACTCCTCACCCTTATCCTGATTGTTTGCCAACATGATGCGCTTTAAGATAGCGTCTGGGTAAGTCAAATCACCTACCTTCTTCTCGCAGTAAGTGCGGAGATCCTGAATGAACTTGTAGTTAGAATCACCCTTCAACTGCTCTGTCAAACCGTCAGCGATAGCCTTACGGAAAGCTGCCTCATCCTTGATATCAGCATCCTCACCATAAACACTCTTCCAAAGCTCAGCGTTGTTCTCAGCCTTAACGAAGCGTGAAATCTCTGTAATCTGATAAGAGAAGTTACCCTTGTGCTCAGCAACCTCCTCCTTCTTAATCTTCAAGAGTGAAGAAACCTCGATATCATTATCAGGGTAAGCTGCTGTTGGGTTGAAGGTAATGATATCACCAAGCTTAGCACCATCGAAAAGCTTCTTCTGATCCTCAACCTTGATATACTGTGGCATCAATGATGCACCCTCAACGGTGATACCACCCTCGAGTGTATTTCCATTCTCATCCAACTCACGGAGGTCACCCTTCAACAAGTCACGCTGCTCTGGATCGAATACCTCAGCCTGCTCATAGTGACCAGAACGGCTCTGGAACATCTCAACCTGCTGATCGATCAACTTATCATCAACAGCAATCTCGTAGTAGTCAATCTTGTTCTTACCATTCAGTTCAATCTTGAACTCTGGAGCAACAGCAATATCAAACTTGAACTCGTAAGGAGCTGGTTTCTCCAAGTCTACTGCCTCTTGAGACTCAGAACCCATTGGCTGACCCAACATCTGAATCTTGTTATCAGCGATATATTTCTGGAGGCTCTCACCAAGAATCTTATTAATAGCATCCATCTTTACCTGTGGACCATACTGACGCTTAATCAGACCTACAGGCACCTGACCCTGACGGAAACCAGGAACGTTGGCACGCTTGCGATAATCCTTGAGAGTTTTCTCTACCTCATCCTTGTAATCAGCTTCCTCAACAGTGATGGTCATCAAGCCATTCACTTTGTCGGGATTCTCAAATGAAATTTTCATCTTTGATGTTATATATTTATGTTTATTATTATTTATCAAAAGTATAAGTTCACAAGAGGGCGCAATTACCCCTTATAGACTTTGAAGTGCAAAGATACTTAAAAAATCGCATAACCTTATAATATATAAGTGGAAATTTGTTTTTTTAACCAAGATAATTGGCTAAAGAAGTCTACAATAGGGGTTAACTTTTAATAAACAAAGCTACTTACAACAAACTCTTATATTGAGTTTTACCGTAAACAGCTTTTTATTTTGCACTTACTCTTTATATCTGAAAAGCTCCTTTCTCGAATTATTTTCATGAAGAAAAATATTTTTCTTCATGAAAATAATTCGCAACTTACTTACTCTTGCATAAACAAAGGCGCAAAGAATACTTTATCTTTGCGCCTTTCTGACGGCTAATATAGCCTATCTAAAAGAGAGGATATATTCCTCTTATAAACCATTCGCCTCTTCCTGCGCACGTTTACGCTGATCGAGCAACTGGAAGTCTTTCTTCTGAAGGACGAAATCTGTACCGAGGTATTTCTCCTTCACAATCTTATTGGCTGCCAACTCTTCTGGAGTACCCTTAAAGAGGATGCGTCCCTCAAAAAGAAGATAGGCGCGATCGGTAATATTCAACGTCTCATGTACATTGTGATCGGTAATAAGAATACCAATATTACGGAACTTCAAACGCCAAACGATGTGCTGAATATCCTCTACAGCAATAGGGTCTACGCCCGCAAAAGGCTCATCAAGCATGATAAACTTTGGGTCAATAGCCAAACAACGAGCAATCTCACAACGACGACGCTCACCACCAGAAAGTCGGTCTCCAAGATTCTTACGTACCTTTTCCAATCGGAATTCGCGAATCAGACTCTCCATATTATCAATGCGCTCCTGCTTTGACAGCTTTGTCATCTCCAAGACACTCATAATATTATCTTCCACACTCATCTTACGGAAGACACTCGCCTCCTGTGGAAGATAGCCAATACCTGCACGAGCACGCTTATAAACAGGGAAGTTGGTAATTTCCTGATCGTCAATATATACATGTCCCTCATTAGGAACCACCAATCCCGTTGTCATATAAAACGACGTGGTTTTTCCTGCACCATTTGGTCCGAGCAGTCCCACAATCTCACCCTGCTTCACATTGATGCTCACACCATTGGCTACCGTACGCTTTCCGTATCGCTTCACCAGTTTATCTGTACGAAGAATACTTCCCTCGCCTTCTGGGCGCACAACAATATTATCTGATTCTGACATAGTTTTCTCTTTTAAGCTATCGCTGCAAAATTACGAAATAAAAAGCAGATAGCAATCATAAAGACGTGAAAAGAAACAAAAGAACAATACAGATAAGTGTATAGCTACGTGTGTACGCTTCTATTAAAAGACATTCTCACGAAGGTTCTCTGCCCTGTTTACTTGGTGGCTATTCCTTATTCTTCGCCAGAAGTATATCTTAACAGCTCCTGCTCGAATGCCGTCGTCCATACTTCATTACTAAGTGCTGCCGACATTGAATTAAGGGCTTGACACTGCTCTCGCAAGATAGTCCTGCGTTCGTGATGATATGCCCATGGAGCCAACATAAGGAGTCGCCCTTCACAACAAGCATCAAAGTACTTCCCAGGCGGTTTATAGAGAGGCGGAAAACCGTTTTCCAGCAAGACTATAAGCGGGAGTTTCTCCTCCAATGCAGCACGTGCTATTTCTTTTTCTCCAGCCGATATACAGGGGCTAACAAGTACTCCTCCCTCTCGTCCTCGTGCAAAGAAGTATTCCTTTTGCAAGGCTATAAGGCGCAGATTCTCTGGTGTCTTATTATTATGACAACGCACCTGCAGTCTTATTGGGTGCTCCAGTAACCACTGATTTCCTATAGCAGAGAAAGTTCTTTCACCCACCTTCAAACTATTCACGACACGAAAGAGTTGCGGATTATCCCGCTTCATCGCCAGCCGTCGTGGGTTATCAGCAATATATCTGAACATATTCTCCAGCTGTCCCTTCCCCCTTAGCACGCTGTCATGATAGCCCAGCGCAAAGAGCATGCCATGCTCTGGGTGCTTACAGCCTCGCTGTTTCGCCCCTTCTCCGCTGCCAGCCAGCCTCTGCCTTCCTATTCTGTCCTCCTGTTCCTGCTTCTGAGGCATTGCCTCAGAACTCCCCAACACCAACCGCCGATACGCCCGATTACAGCCTACCTTGAACCCATTAATAACCTTCCCCAGGTGTACAGCCATCTCATGCGTCACAAAGAGGATGCCGTGTATATGATCCGGCATAACCTGAAAGGCAAGCACACTCACCTCTGGATAATGCTTAGGAATCTCTCTCCAACAACGCTCAACCTCACTCCCCAGCTCTGTTGGCTCAACATAGGCGGATGCTACAGCTGCCGTCCTTCGCATAAGCCTCCCCAACAATGGTTGCCTTCCTTCCGTACAGAGCGTTATCATATAGATACACCGCCCTTGATAGTCATGCCCTTTAAGCCTCCGTAGCAGCGACGCCACACGCTCACGACGCCAACCTACCCCTTCCACATATATTGCAGGATTACTTTTCATAGCTTTCAACTCATAGTTTGTTACGCACAAAGATACAAATATAATCCTAAAAGAACTATACAACAGTGGCAAAGATACTATTTACAAAAAGCGAAAGTAGCCTTCATGACTATTAAATAATGTCTTTCTTTTCTCTTTCTGTGATATTTTGGTTAAATTTGCATTTTGAACATCAAATAGAAAGAACATGCTTTTATTCAAATGGCTGACAACATTCGGTAATTATCTTATATTGATGGGACGCTCATTCAGTCGTCCTGAACGAATGAGAATGTTCCTAAAGCGATATGTTAAAGAGATGTCCCAGTTGGGTGTAGACTCAATCGGTATCGTATTACTCATCTCTTTCTTTATTGGAGCAGTTATATGTATACAGATTAAACTTAACGTGCAGAGCCCTTGGATGCCACATTGGGTGTCAGGTTATGTGACGAGAGAGATCATGCTTTTGGAGTTCTCCAGCAGTATCATGTGTCTGATCCTATCAGGTAAGGTTGGGTCAAACATTGCTTCAGAGTTAGGAACCATGCGTGTGACACAGCAGATAGATGCCTTAGAGATTATGGGTATCAACTCTGCCAGCTACCTCATCTTACCAAAGATTATGGGACTCATCACAATCATGCCATTCCTTGTTATCTTTTCTGCAGCAACAGGTATCATTGGAGCATACGCCACAGCCTACCTTGCACATATCATCACACCAGTAGATTTGACTGCTGGTTTGCAACATGATTTCAATCCGTGGTTTATGTGGATGAGTATCATCAAGGGATTCTTCTTTGCCTTTATCATTTCAAGTGTATCGTCTTATATGGGCTACACGGTGAAGGGCGGAAGTGTTGAGGTCGGTAAGGCATCTACAGATGCTGTAGTCTGCTCAAGCGTACTGATTCTCTTCAGTGACGTTTTCCTCACACAGATGTTGAGTTAAACCTCCCCCAACCCCTCCAAAGGAGGGGAGATTAGAGAGAACAAATCAACTCCTGAAAGTTAATACTAACTAATTAATAAGCCCATCTTCCCCCACAAGTAAGCAGATTGGGCTCCCCTCCCTTCGGAGGGGTCGGGGGAGGCTCTATGATTGAAGTAAAACATCTATTCAAATCTTTCGGCGACAAGGAAGTGCTGAAGGATATAAACATCGTTTTTGAAGACGGAAAAACAAACCTCATCATCGGACAAAGTGGTGCAGGTAAGACCGTTCTCATGCGTTCGCTCACCGGACTGCTTGACCCAACCAAGGGTGAAGTACTTTATGACGGACGTAACTTTGTCAACATGACAAAGAAAGACCAGATTCTCATGCGTCGTGAGATGGGTATGATTTTCCAAGGTGCTGCCCTCTTTGACTCGCTCACTGTACTGGAGAATGTTCGTTTCCCATTGGACATGTTTTCGGACATGACAGCTCAGGAACGTGACAAAAGAGCTATGGAATGTCTTGATCGTGTGAACCTGACAGGAGCTGAACAGAAGTTTCCTGGTGAGATTTCGGGTGGTATGCAAAAGCGTGTAGCTATTGCCCGCGCCATCGTTATGAACCCAAAATATCTCTTCTGCGATGAGCCAAACTCTGGTCTTGACCCTAAGACATCACTGGTCATAGACGAACTTCTAACGAGTATCACGCGTGAGTTCAATATGACTACCATCATCAACACTCATGATATGAACTCCGTCTTGGGTATTGGTGAGAATATCGTTTTCATTGCAGATGGTAGAAAAGAATGGCAAGGCGACAAAGAGACTGTCATCACTTCACATAACCAGAAACTTAACGACCTCGTCTTTGCTTCTGACCTCTTTAAGAAAGTCAAGAGCATAGAAGAAAACAAGACTACATTATAAGGAAACTCAGCAACTTATCAGTTCTGAAATATACAGAAAGAAGCCCTTATCCTTCCTGCTGAACAGGGGGGATAAGGGCTTATCGATTTCTGTTGTTGTCCGATAAAGCCAACCGCAAACCAATCATTTGAGCCTGAACAGGTTTTGTTTTATTGTCGAGCAGATTGTCTGTCTTTGTAACGAAGGCGTATCAGCTACGTAAAGTTAGAAGGACAAGAGGAGACTATACCCAGCATAGATAGGGTTTTGAAAAATCATTACATAATTTCAAATAAATCATCTGCAAACAAAGGAAAAACATATGTAAAAAGCAAGTTTACAACCAGCAGTAAATCAATTAGTTACAAAGTCGTGTGAAAAAGGTGCTTAATTGGACTTCAATTAAGCCTTAATTGAGCTTCAATTAACGCCCTTTTGAACCGCAATTAAGCCTTAATTGAAGTGCAAGAGAGCGTAGATTGAAAATGAAGGAAAGAAAAAACAGGACAAAAACGATTCTCCCATAAGACCGGCACAGACGCAAAGTCCCACATACTTAGAAAGAATCGGGTTCACAATTCTGTCAACAAAAGCAAATGGAAAGATTACCATTTTCACTCATCTTAGTTTGCTTCATTCTTCACAGCCACATCATACTCCTCATAAACCTTGTCACATAGTGCTTCAAAACCAGGAAGACTAAAATAATGCCGGCTATCAATATAGTTGCGGAAAGAATCGTTGTAATAGAGCTCGTGCCCCAAGAGAGAAGTATCCTCTCGGTCATACTTCTTACTGAACTTATAGAGATAATAACAAAGATAGGCTGCAACCTTATAGCATTCTTCCTTCGTAAATTCAGTCATCCACATAGGAAGTTTTTGCTCCTCTATATTCAACAGATAGTCTATATAATCATTGAAGAGCCTTATCCACTCCATATTTTCTTCTGTTGCAGGTAGTTTCAAGATGCTTTTCAAAAGTCCTTTTCTGATTTCAACTTTTGCGTGCTTCGCCTTTCTTTTACTGGCTAAAGTATTGTCAAGAATCCAAGGGGCATTAACGTCAGTATATTCTTTCAACATGTTAGCCATTACTAACTTATTTATTTCTTCGTTCTTGTCATATCCATACTCACGCAGCAGGTCTATAAGAAACGCAGCTTCGTTCTTCTTCAACCATTCAAGAGCGTCTTTACTATCATAGAAGATAAAATTGTTTTCGTTGAAAAATATGCTATCATTGAAGTTAAAATAGAGTTTTCCACGTTTTATTACTTTCCTGTGATTTTTACCTATGGCATCATCAGGCAGTCCCTCTATCTTTACCGCACTGTCAATTGTGGGGGAAGTAATGATGTAATTGTAGTTTGGCACATAGACAAGTCTGTTCCAGAAATACTCTTGTTCGCCGAAACTGTCACCACCCATCGACTTTTCCTGCTTAGCCCGTTCTGTTGCACTACCATTCTTAAAGATGTACGTTCTGAAACCTCTCGTCAATTGAATATCATTACTTTGGTTTACATCAACACCAAAATATTTCAAAATGGCTTCTCTGGCCCTCTCGTTATCAACGGGTTTATAGCCCTTGCGACGGATTGCTTCATCAATCAGTTCGACAGCAATATCAGTGTATTCCACTTGAGCCTTCTGCGGAAAAGAAAGGATTCCTCCATCCGACACTTTTGTCAAGTCCAGATAATAGGCTCTGATCTGCTTATCATACTGACTTAGCAGGTCTTTCTTGACCGCAACAACCGTATCAGCAGTATTCTCCTGCTGCGGAACCTTACGCTGATTATCACAGCTGCTTCCCAAGACCATGAGCAGCAGCGTCAAAAGGAGATACTTGCTTTGTTTCATCTTTTTCATTCTCTACTTCAAGAAATCCGTCCGACAATAAGACCCAGCTCAGGCGAAAGAATCTAAGAGTAAACCGACTTTCTATCGCCAGGACTACCCGTAATATCCATTAGTACAAACAGCCTTAAAGGTAAACATGCCATTATCCACACAATGCCTATCGCATCATCCACACTCCGTGCTTCTTTAGCATTGGTACAACAACCTGCTCCGTTGTCTTGTCGCCATAATGAAACAACAGAAAGGCACTGACTGTACTATCCTTTTCAGAGAAAACAGATGAACCCAATGACACAGAATCAATCCCTTCATGCTCCTTCTTCTGTTGCTCAATAAACTGACGAAGGTTTGTTAAGAGTTGCTTTCGATAACTATCAGGTAACTTCTCTGAACGATTCTCACCTCCTAAAAAGGCTTCATACTGACCTTTCAACAGTTGTTCGTAGTAGAGTTTGGCTGCACGACCAGCCAACTCTCCTTGGTCTACCTCCTTTTTCTTACTGCAAGCCATCAATAAAAATGGCAAAGCAAAAAGAAGGGGAAACATTATTCTCTTCATAGGCATACCTCCTACGACTACTTCTGACGAATGAATATATTGATTGGACAGCCATGCAGGTTCCAGTTCTCACGTATCTTGTTCTCCAAGAAACGACGATACTGCTCCTTAACATACTGTGGCAGGTTCGCATAGAACACGAAAGAAGGAATCTGTGTGTTTGGAAGCTGTGAGCAATACTTAATCTTGATGTACTTACCCTTCACTGACTGTGGTGGCGTTGCCTCAATGATAGGAAGCATCACCTCATTCAACTTCGTTGTACCGATATGCATTGTGCGGTTCTGATATACCTCTTTCGCTGTTTCCAAAACCTTAAAGATACGCTGCTTTGTCAGTGCTGAAGCAAAGATGATTGGGAAGTCAACGAATGGAGCCATACGCTTACGAATAGCATTCTCAAAGGTATCAATAACCTTCTGGTTCTTGTCTTCAACCAAATCCCACTTATTCACAACGACAACAAGACTCTTGTTATTACGCTGTATGAGCTGGAAGATATTCATATCCTGCGCCTCGATACCACGTGTTGCATCCAACATCAGAATACAAACTTCAGAGTTCTCAATGCTTCGGATAGAACGCATAACGCTATAGAACTCCAAGTCTTCGCTCACCTTGTTCTTACGACGGATACCGGCAGTATCAACAAGATAGAAATCAAAACCAAACTTCGTATAGCGAGTATAGATACTATCGCGCGTTGTACCAGCAATCTCGGTCACAATATTACGATCCTCACCAATGAAGGCATTGATAATACTTGACTTACCAGCATTAGGACGACCTACGACAGCAAAACGAGGGATATCCTGATCAACTGCTTCCTCTGGTACATCCTTCAAGTTCTCAAGCAGAATATCAAGCAAATCACCTGTTCCGCCACCTGTAGCAGCACTAATACAGATAGGCTCTCCCAAACCGAGTTTATAAAACTCGGCTGCCTGATAATACTCACCGCTGTTGTCAACCTTATTCGCAACAAGGAGTACAGGGAGCTTAGTGCGACGAAGAATCAATGCTACATCCTCATCCCAGTCGGTGATACCCGTTTCAGTATCAACAACAAAGAGGACGAGATCAGCTTCTTCCGTTGCCACAAGCACCTGCTTGCGAATTGCATCTTCAAAAATATCGTCTGATTTAACAACCCATCCACCAGTGTCAACAATAGAAAATTCGCGTCCGTTCCACTGACACTTACCATACTGACGGTCGCGTGTTGTACCAGCAGTATCGCTCACAATCGCATGACGTGTCTGAGTTAATCGATTGAAAAGTGTGGACTTACCTACGTTTGGACGTCCCACAATAGCTACTAAATTTGCCATTAATATTGGTCTTTTCCCTCCTCATAATTCAGTGCTAACACTGTTGAAAAATTATGAAAAGGCGCCGGATGTGGTCAGGCATCCGATGAATATTTGCCGAGGATGACCATTCCCCAGCCCTCGCATTGTGCGAGAGTGTGCCCTACTAAGCAGTCAGGGCGATTTATTTTCTTATTATCAAGGAAGCTATTAGCTTTGTATTAGCCCAATGAGCCTTTTTAGCTTTATCAGCCCAATAAGGCTAATAAAATCTCTCCCCAGCCTATCCTGTTGGGCTCTCCCCTCCCTTCGGAGGGGCTGGGGGAGGTCCCCCTTACTCTGGACTATAGCCAAAGTGTTTCAATTCTTTCTGTGAGTTGCGCCAGTCCTTATCCACTTTCACGAAAGTCTCAAGGAATATCTTCTTATCGAAGAAACGTTCCAAGCTCTTACGTGCTTCGGTAGACACCTTCTTAAGTGCCATACCCTGATGGCCAATAATAATTCCTTTCTGGCTGCTACGTTCCACATAAATGATAGCACTGATGTGAATCTGGCGGTCATCTTCCTTGAAACGTTCAATAACAACCTCAACAGAATAAGGGATTTCCTTATCATAATAGCGCAGAATCTTCTCACGAATAATCTCTGATACGAAGAACTTTGCTGGCTTATCTGTCAACTGGTCTTTATCAAAGAATGCCGGACTCTCTGGTAACAGTTCGTGAACACGCCTCAAAAGAATATCTACGCCAAACTTATTCTTAGCAGAAATAGGGAGTATCTCTGCATTAGGCAACAATCCATGCCACTTTGTTACAAGATTACCAAGTGTCTTCTGATCGCTCTCATCAATCTTATTAATAAGAAGGATGACAGGAATTGACATCTTAGAAACCTTCTCCAAGAAGTCCATATTCTTCTCTGGATCTTCAACAACGTCTGTTACATAAAGTAAGATATCGGCATCTGCCAAAGCTGACTCAGAGAACTGGAGCATCATCTCCTGCATCTTATAGTTTGGTTTCAGCACACCTGGTGTGTCTGAAAATACTATCTGGGTGTCCTCTGTGTTAACAATTCCCATAATACGATGGCGCGTTGTCTGTGCCTTAAACGTGGCAATACTGAGCTTCTCACCGACGAGTTGATTCATCAGCGTACTCTTTCCGACATTCGGATTACCAACGATATTTACAAATCCAGCTTTATGCATATAATCTATTTACCCACTATTTCCTTCCACAGGAAGGAATGTTTGAAAAGTTCTGTTATAATTATAAGAGGAGAAAGGGGAGGTAGAAAAGTCCTACCATGCCACTCTCCTAATCCCTTTAACGAAAAAACGCACCTATCTTATAAGAAAAGAAAGATGCGCTTTTTTATATGATAACTTAAAGTCTTTATTTCTTAACCGCAGCAGCGTCACCGTCATAAGCCCACTTAAAGTAAGATGCGCCATTAACGAAACCTGCACCAAAGCCAGTGAAAATGATATTATCACCCTTCTTCAGCTGTGACTCAAAATCCCAAAGAACAAGTGGCATACAAGCAGCACTGGTATTACCATAACGCTGAATGTTAACCAATACCTTCTCCATTGGAACTCCAATGCGTTTTGCAACAGCCTCGATGATACGAAGGTTTGCCTGATGACAAACTACGTAATCAACATCATCTTGAGTCAAGCCATTGCGCTCCAAAAGTGCAGCACAGTCGTCACCCATCGCTGTAACAGCATAACGGAAGACGGTGCGTCCCTCTTGGTAAGTGTAATGCAAACGATGATCAATTGTAAAGCTTGAAGAAGGACATACAGAACCACCTGCCTTGATATGGAGGAATGGAAGTCCCTTACCGTCTGTGCGATGATAAGAATCAATCATACCAACGCCTTCCTCGGTTGTACCCTCTAACATCACAGCACCTGCACCATCACCGAAAAGTGGACAAGTTGCGCGATCACGATAATCAGTAATAGCTGACATCTTATCAGCACCAATAACAATGATACGCTTGTGACGACCACTTTGGATCATATTGCAGGCAACATCAAGTGCATACATGAAGCCACAACATGCAGCAGCTAAGTCAAATGCGAAGGCATTCTTCAATCCTAACTTTCCTAATACGATAGAAGCTGTTGAAGGATGCGGATAGTCAGGAGTCGATGTAGCAACAACAACAGCATCAATACTGTCTGGATCAGCACCTGTCTTTGTCATCAGGAGCTTTGCTGCCTTGCGGGCCATATAGGATGTACCGAGTCCCTCTTCGGTGAGGATTCGGCGTTCCTTGATACCTGTACGAGTGGTAATCCACTCATCGTTAGTATCAACCATGCGAGACAATTCCTCATTGTTGAGGACATAGTCTGGCACGTAACCTGCGACACCTGTTATAATCGCATTAATCTTACTCATGCTTACTCAGCTGTTTCCTTTACGACAGCAACCTTACCACGATAGTTACCACAAGTTGGGCAAACTGTGTGATAAACATAATAAGCACCACAGTTAGGGCATAAAGCCAATGTAGGAGCTACTGCCTTATCATGAGTTCTTCTCTTGAGTGTACGAGTCTTTGACTGTCTTCTTTTTGGATGTGCCATAATTCTTTAAACGTTTAATATTTTATTTTTTCAATTTTAATAGAGCTTCCCAGCGCGGATCCATCGCCTGCTCATCTTCCTCACCGCTTCGGGCGGCAGAATACTCCTCAAGAGCTCGTACCATAGCAGGGTTGCATTTTCCAGGTGCATGCACATGCTTGATAGGGATTGCGAGAGCTATGAATTCGTAGAGGTACCATGCAACATCGAGTATTCCTTCGTCCTCGGCCACCGTCACAAGGTCGTCCTCTTCTGAGTTTTCTTTTCCTAACTTAACTTCGAGACGTTGTGTTGTCTCTATTGGCTGCTCTACTGGGTCGAGACATATATCACACGGTACCATTACCGTACCTGCCTCATGGAAATCAAGGGTAAAGGAATCATCTCCTGTGCGCACAATATCAAGAGATATATGCACACGTCCTTGACTCACTTCAGGAGCGTCAACTGCCTTAAAGTAAGCGTCATCCAGGTCGAACTCAAGGTGATTTACACCTTCTTCCAGACCCTTCAAATCTATTTTAAGGGTTTCTAAGTCCATAATTGGGTTGCAAAGTTACGAATATTTTTCTGATTATAAGCAAATTATAAGTAAAAAAAGTGAGAACACCCTTTGTTAGAGGATTTATGCTCTATTTCTTCTACATAATATGAAATGGGGTCTTACATTGCACTATCATTAAAAAAATAAGGCATTGCTAAACGTGTTGAGCATATAAACAACGTTGTTTTCTTCACTCATCTGATGCTCTATTAGTAATAAAATCAGAAATATATGATTATAAAAGCTAAATTATTTTCACGTAAATAAATAATTTTCTTCATGAACGGAAATATTTATTTTCATGAAGAAAAATAATTATTCTCATGAAAAGAAATCCACCAAATTGACCTTTACGCTTTGCGAAGTTCTATGCGAAAAGTTGTCCCCTTCCCTACTTCCGAACTTTTCACATATATCTTACCATGATGATATTCCTCAACAATACGCTTTGCAAGACTCAAACCTAAGCCCCAACCTCGTTCCTTAGTAGTAAAGCCTGGACGAAAAACGTTTCTTATGTCTTTCTTTTTAATGCCCTTTCCTGTATCGCTCACCTCTACAATAGCGCGCTTGTCTGTCTCTTCTAAACGAAGTGTAATACTACCTATCTTTCCTCCCATCGCATCAACAGCATTCTTACAGAGGTTCTCAATTACCCACTCAAAGAGTGAGGCATTCATATTAATGATTATATCATCAGCTGGCAACTCCGTCTTCATCTCTATCTTCTTTGATGTACGACGGTCCATATAATCGACAACATGATTGAGAACATCATTAAGACTGGATGGGACTGGCTCTGGAACGGAACCAATCTTTGAGAAGCGATCAGCAATAAGCTGTAAACGTTTCACATCTTTATCCATTTCTGGTAGAAGTTCATCGTCGGGATATGTCTCCTTCAAAATTGTTGTCCATGCCATAAGCGAGGAGATAGGAGTACCTAACTGGTGTGCCGTTTCCTTACTTAATCCAACCCATACTTTGTTTTGTTCTGCACGCTTTGATGTCAATAAGGCGAAAATAGCTACAATAACAAATAACATAACAACACCTAATTGTACATAGGGATAAAGCGCAATACGCTTTAACATCAATGAATCATCATAGCATACATCTATATAATCATTATGATTCTTACTCAAAGAGATACGAATAACCTGACCTGAGGCTTTCAGTTGTTGACCCAAAGAAGTAACGTAATTAACGCTATCCTTTGTATTACGTGCTTTAATAACAATATTACGGTATTCTGTTACAACCCCGTTATTATCCAAAACAACAACAGGTATAGTGTGATTCTCATCTAACACCTTCAAAACAAGACTAAGATCGGTGTTCTCATCCGCAGCACTAAGCGATTTCATTGCTTCCGCCCATACTTGCATTTTACTCCTTTCCTGATCTGACAAATCATGAGTCAAAGAGTGAGAAACAAGTAAGGAAGCCACAGCAATAAGAATTGCTGCAACCACCAGAAATATCTTTACCTGACGAATTCTATCAGTCCACTGCATATAAAGATATAACGAAACGAAAAAAAAAATATTGTAAAGTATCAGCCCCTTATTACTTTATTAGCCAAATAAAACCTATTTGCCCAATAAAGTACTATTAGCCTTTGAGCGCTATTAGCCTTATCAGCCCAATTAGCCCAATATAATATTGCAGCTTCTGTCCTACCAACACTTCATCAACAACCAACACCCATCACCCAACAACAAAAAAGAGCCTTGAAGATTTCTCTTCAAGGCTCTCGTAAAAGAAGGCGGCCACCTACTCTCCCGCATTGCATTGCAGTACCATCGGCGCAAACGGGCTTAACTTCTCTGTTCGGAATGGGAAGAGGTGGGACCCCGCCGCAATAACCACCTGATATTTCTTTCGGATGACCAATTCACAGTAGAAAAGTTGACTAGATATTCGTCTTTATTCCTGTCTTCTTTCTGTCTTCTTATCAGTAAATCCGTTATTAAATAATGTCACGAGAACTAATAACTTGTTAACTCGTTAACTTATCAACTCGTCTACTGACTTGTCAGCCGTATAAGGTGACGTATTTCCACAAGCAAAACATATAGAACTTTTCTTCTTACGTTAGAAGAATACACAGCTCAAAGTCTGAGTCACTGGTCCCCGCACTCCAAAATTTGGAGGCGGGAGACCCGAAGAAAGTTTCGGGCAATTAGTAGTGCTCGGCTTTGACGTCACCGTCTTTACACCTACACCCTATCAACGTCATCGTCTATGACGACCCTTATGAGGAGTTCTCATCTTGCGGCTGGCTTCGCACTTAGATGCTTTCAGCGCTTATCCAATCCAGACTCAGATACCCAGCGGTGCACCTGGCGGCACAACTGGTAAACCGGAGGTCTGTCCAACACGGTCCTCTCGTACTAGTGTCAGCACCACGCAAAACTCCAACGCCCACGATAGATAGAGACCGAACTGTCTCACGACGTTCTGAACCCAGCTCGCGTGCCACTTTAATGGGCGAACAGCCCAACCCTTGGGACCTTCTCCAGCCCCAGGATGTGACGAGCCGACATCGAGGTGCCAAACCACCCCGTCGATATGAGCTCTTGGGGGGGATCAGCCTGTTATCCCCGGAGTACCTTTTATCCTTTGAGCGACGGAGTTTCCATACACGTCCGCCGGATCACTATGCCCCAGTTTCCTGCCTGCTCGGCATGTCTGCCTCCCAGTCAAGCGCCCTTATGCCATTGCACTCTATAAGGCCGGTTACCAATCGGCCCGAGGGCACCTTTGGAAGCCTCCGTTACGCTTTTGGAGGCGACCACCCCAGTCAAACTACCCACCAAGCAGTGTCCGCACCTCAGGCGCGTTAGACCTCAGACAGCCAAAGGGCCGTATTTCAAGGATGGCTCCACGAATGCTGGCGCACCCGCTTCGAAGCCTCCGGCCTATCCTACACATCGGATGACCAAGGTCAATGCTAAGCTGTAGTAAAGGTTCACGGGGTCTTTTCGTCCCATCGCGGGTAATCGGCATCTTCACCGATACTACAATTTCACTGAGCTCATGGTTGAGACAGCGTCCAGATCATTACACCATTCGTGCAGGTCGGAACTTACCCGACAAGGAATTTCGCTACCTTAGGACCGTTATAGTTACGGCCGCCGTTTACCGGGGCTTCAATTCAATGCTTCCCATTGCTGGTGACATCTCCTCTTAACCTTCCGGCACCGGGCAGGTGTCAGGCTGTATACCTCATCTTTCGAGTTTGCACAGCCCTGTGTTTTTGTTAAACAGTTGCCTGGACCGATTCTCTGCGCCTCATATTGCTATGAGGACCCCTTATCCCGAAGTTACGGGGTCAATTTGCCTAGTTCCTTAACCATGAATCTCTCAACGCCTTAGTATATTCTACCCGACCACGTGTGTCCGTTTGCGGTACGGGTCGCACATACATTAAGTTTAGCGGATTTTCTCGGAAGTATGATTACCTGCACTCAAGTTATCCCGAAGGATTACCTGTACTTTCATGGTTCAACTCGGAAGGTGGATTTGCCTGCCTCCCTCATAGCCTACGCACTTAAACGCCCTATTCCGTCAGGGCGCGGCAGTGTCACTGCTCCGTCTCCACATCACTGTATATGCGAGTTGCGGAATATTAACCGCATCTGCCATCGCCTTCGCCGTTCGGCTGAGACTTAGGACCCGACTAACCCCGGGCTGATTGGCATCGCCCGGGAAACCTCGGTCTTTCGGCGAAAGGGAATCTCACCCTTTTTATCGTTACTTATACCTACATTTGCTTTTCCATAAACTCCAGGATCGGTTACCCTCACCATTCAACGCCAATGGAATGCTCCCCTACCGATACTTTTAATATACATTACTATCCCGCGCCTTCGGTATCTGACTTATACCCGATTATTATCCATGCCCGGACCCTCGACTAGTGAGCTGTTACGCACTCTTTGAATGAATGGCTGCTTCCAAGCCAACATCCTAGCTGTCACGGGGACCAGACTTCGTTAGACTAACTTAGACAGAATTTCGGGACCTTAGACGGCGGTCTGGATTCTTCTCCTCTCGGGGACGGACCTTAGCACCCGCCCCCTTACTGCACGACTGCAGTCCATAAGCATTCGGAGTTCGTCAGGTCTCGATAGGCGGTGAAGCCCTCTTGACCTATCGGTCGCTCTACCTCTTATGGAGATCGTCGCACGCGGCACCTAAATGCCTTTCGGGGAGTACGAGCTATCTCCAAGTTTGATTGGCCTTTCACTCCTACACTCACCTCATCGGGAAGCTTTTCAACGCTTATCCGTGCGGTCCTCCATCCGGTGTTACCCGGACTTCAACCTGGGCAAGTGTAGATCACTTGGTTTCGCGTCTACCCCATCTGACTCGACGCCCTTTTCAGGCTCGCTTTCACTGCGGATGCGCGTCTCATGACGCTTATCCTTGCCAGACATGGTAACTCGTAGGTTCATTATGCAAAAGGCACGCCGTCACCGCTTACGCGGCTCCGACCGCTTGTAGGCGCATGGTTTCAGGAACTATTTCACTCTCCTCATCGGAGTGCTTTTCACCTTTCCTTCACAGTACTCGTTCACTATCGGTCTCACGGGAGTATTTAGCCTTACCGGATGGTCCCGGCGGATTCGCGCAGAATTTCACGTGTTCCGCGTTACTCAGGATACCACTACGTCTCGTCATGCTTCGAATACGGGATTATCACCCTCTATGATTGTTCTTTCCAGAACATTCTTCTCACAATCTAAGTACGACAGCGTGGTCCTACAACCCCTGCTAAGCGTTGCCACAAAGCAGGTTTAGGCTCCTCCCCGTTCGCTCGCCACTACTAGGGGAATCATTATTTATTTTCTCTTCCTAAAGGTACTAAGATGTTTCAGTTCCCTTCGTTCGCCTCACTACGTCTGTAGTGATAACAGGTCTTCAACCTGTTGGGTTGTCCCATTCGGAAATCCTTGAATCAAAGGTTATTTGCACCTACCCAAGGCTTATCGCAGCTTATCACGTCCTTCATCGCCTCCGTGAGCCAAGGCATCCGCCATGCGCCCTTTCTTACTTTCTTCGCCTTCTATGTAATTGCTTACAGAGAATGTAGCTCATACTTTCAGCTGTTGTGTGATTCTAAAGAATTTGAAGTTGTTTCTTCAATAATTAGAATACTAATTCTTCCTTTTTAAAGAAAGAATAGTTCTACATTACAGTCTTGCTTGTGTCAATATGTCAAAGATCTTGTGCTGTTGTTCTGTGTGTTCTGAGGCAATGCCTCAGAAGCATAGAACAGCGTGGTGGAGGATAAGGGCTTGAACCTTTATGTGAGCCTTAAACTCTAAACTCCTACATTTATATAATACAGAGTGCAGTGAGTACAAGAAGAAAAACGAACCAAAGGTTCTTTTATTTATCTTGATTACCGTTAACTTGTTGACTTGTATACTTAAATACTTATCAACTAAATCAACGAATAAGCGAACTCTCCAGAAAGGAGGTGTTCCAGCCGCACCTTCCGGTACGGCTACCTTGTTACGACTTAGCCCCAATCACCAGTTTTGCCCTAGGCCGATCCTTGCGGTCACGGACTTCAGGCACCCCCGGCTTTCATGGCTTGACGGGCGGTGTGTACAAGGCCCGGGAACGTATTCACCGCGCCATGGCTGATGCGCGATTACTAGCGAATCCAGCTTCGTGGGGTCGGGTTGCAGACCCCAGTCCGAACTGGGACCGGCTTTCAAGATTTGATGCAATTTGCATTACACCATCCCTCTGTACCGGCCATTGTAACACGTGTGTAGCCCCGGACGTAAGGGCCGTGCTGATTTGACGTCATCCCCACCTTCCTCACACCTTACGGTGGCAGTGTCTCCAGAGTGCCCAGCATAACCTGATGGCAACTGAAGAGAGGGGTTGCGCTCGTTATGGCACTTAAGCCGACACCTCACGGCACGAGCTGACGACAACCATGCAGCACCTTCACAGAGACCCCGAAGGGCGTCATTATCTCTAAATCCTTCCTCTGCAATTCAAGCCCGGGTAAGGTTCCTCGCGTATCATCGAATTAAACCACATGTTCCTCCGCTTGTGCGGGCCCCCGTCAATTCCTTTGAGTTTCACCGTTGCCGGCGTACTCCCCAGGTGGGATGCTTAATGCTTTCGCTTAGCCGCTGATACCAGGTACCAACAGCGGGCATCCATCGTTTACTGTGCGGACTACCAGGGTATCTAATCCTGTTTGATACCCGCACCTTCGAGCTTAAGCGTCAGTTGCGCTCCCGTCAGCTGCCTTCGCAATCGGAGTTCTTCGTCATATCTAAGCATTTCACCGCTACACGACGAATTCCGCCAACGTTGTGCGTACTCAAGGAAACCAGTATGCGCTGCAAGTCAGACGTTGAGCGTCTACATTTCACAACACACTTAATATCCAGCCTACGCTCCCTTTAAACCCAATAAATCCGGATAACGCCTGGACCTTCCGTATTACCGCGGCTGCTGGCACGGAATTAGCCGGTCCTTATTCGTATGGTACCTGCAAATAGGGACACGTCCCTAACTTTATCCCCATACAAAAGCAGTTTACAACCCATAGGGCCGTCATCCTGCACGCTACTTGGCTGGTTCAGACTTACGTCCATTGACCAATATTCCTCACTGCTGCCTCCCGTAGGAGTTTGGACCGTGTCTCAGTTCCAATGTGGGGGACCTTCCTCTCAGAACCCCTACTGATCGTTGCCTTGGTGGGCCGTTACCCCGCCAACAAGCTAATCAGACGCATCCCCATCCATTACCGATAAATCTTTACTTCAAATCTGATGCCGTCATCGAAGACTATGCGGTATTAGTCTGCCTTTCGGCAGGTTATCCCACAGTAATGGGAAGGTTGGATACGCGTTACTCACCCGTGCGCCGGTCGACGTCCAAAGAGTGCAAGCACTCAATGCCGTTTCCCCTCGACTTGCATGTGTTAAGCCTGTAGCTAGCGTTCATCCTGAGCCAGGATCAAACTCTCCATTGTAAAATATGTTTTGGTGATAAGTGATGAATGTTGGGTGATAACGAATACCACACTACTTCAAAAACCTCACCGAGTAATCTCTGTTTCAGAACGCTTATCCTAAAAGTATCAAGTAAAAAGCACCTTTTCTTTTGTTCCTTAATTGTTTTGAAACGATGTCTCAAAAGTAGGAACAACGAATTGATCGGTTCGTTTCTTTTACCCATCCATTTGATATAAAACCAAACAGACGCTTCTTGTACTACTTCTCTGTTTATGTAAATCTTTTCAAAGAACTCTTTCTTAAATGCTTTAAGTAACTTGCCAGGTGGCTTGTTTTGTAAAGCGAGTGCAAAGGTATACAGAAATTCCGTTACCACCAAATGTTTTGAAGAAAAACTTTCAAAAAATTGCATTTTTCTTCTTTATACCACATTTTAAAGCCCCAAATTATGCACTACACATTATATAATATAAAGACATGCTTAAAAAGACAACAAATCTATCTACTACTTATCACGTTCACGAATTTCCACACGTCGAATCTTTCCAGAGATTGTTTTCGGTAACGCATCAACAAATTCTATGATACGTGGATACTTGTAGGGAGCTGTCACACGCTTCACATGATTTTGCAATTCCTTCACAAATGCATCATCAGCCTTACCCTTCCAATCATTGGCAAGGACAACAGTTGCCTTTACAATCATACCACGTATCTCATCCGGCACACCCGTTACTGCACACTCAACAACTGCAGGATGAGTCATCAGTGCACTCTCTACCTCAAACGGCCCAATACGATAACCCGAACTCTTTATAACATCATCAGCACGACCTACAAACCAATAATATCCTTCTTCATCACGCCATGCCAAATCACCAGTATGATAAAGATTATCATTCCAAACTTTCTCTGTCAGTTCAGTATCACGATAATATCCCTTAAAGAGTCCTATCACCTTCCCAGCACTGGTATCTATACAGATTTCACCCTTTTCACCATCTTCACACGGAGAGCCGTCCGACTTCAATAACTTAACATCATACTGCGGATTCGGTTTACCCATACTGCCCGGCTTAGGTTTAACCCAAGGGAAAGTACCCAAAGTCATTGTCGTTTCCGTTTGTCCAAAACCTTCCATCATCTTGACTCCCACAAACTCATAAAACTTCTGGAAGACAACTGGTTCAAGAGCTTCTCCAGCCGTAGTGCAATACTTCAGCGCAGAAAGATCATACTGTGAGAAGTCTTCTTGCAACATAAAACGGTAGATAGTTGGAGGTGCGCAGAACGAAGTAATACGATATTTCTCCATCATACGCATAATTTTCTCTGCCGAAAATTTCTCATGATCATACACGAAGACCGTTGCACCCGCAAACCATTGTCCGTAAAGTTTACCCCACACAGCCTTTCCCCATCCCGTGTCAGCCACAGTTAGATGGATACTATCCTCATCAAGGTTATGCCAGAAAACACCTGTTACTAAATGTCCTAACGCATAGAGATAATCATGCGCCACCATCTTCGGTTCACCGCTGGTACCACTTGTGAAATACATCAACATCGTATCTTCATTTACATTCACTTCCTCTGGACGCACAAAGGCTGGCGCTTTCTCCCATTCAGCAAACCAATCATGAAATCCCTCTGCTACAGGACAACCCTTCTGTGCCAATGAGTTAACCGCAACAAGTACCTCTACCGTTGGACTCTCGGACATAGCCTCTCGAACCTGCGTAGTCACATATTCATCATTGACACATATTATAGCTTTTACAGACGCACGCTGATTTCGATAAACGATATCACTTGCCGTCAACATATGGGTTGCAGGAATTGCCACAGCACCTATCTTGCACAGCGCCATCATCGAAATCCACCATTGATAATGACGTTTCAATATCAGCATAACCTTGTCTCCACGTCGAATACCAAGACTAAGGAAGTAAGCTGCTGCCTGGTCGGTTTGCTCTTTAAACTCGGCATACGTTGCCCTCAACTCCTCTCCACGTTCACTGGTCCACAGCAAAGCTAACTTATCTGGTGCAACCTTCGCCCACTCATCCATGACATCATACGCAAAGTTAAATGTCTCAGGAACTACGAAATGTAGGTTGTCACGAAAATATTCCTCTGAAGTAAAATGTGTTTGTATTAAATATCTTTCTATCATTTTATTCTTTTGAATTAACATTATGCTTTATAGGTTTTCCTATATCACACAAAATAAACATATTAAAAGACTATACCCCTCTCTAAAGTACACGATATACCATCGTCACTATTCCTTTAGAGGTTATGAATAAACTAAACCTAAAATATAATAGCCAAGAAGCGCATTGGCACATTGTCCAAAGCGCGCATACAATGGGGCTGATTAGCATCAAAATAAATACAATCGCCTGGTTCTAAAATAAATTTCTTATCGCCTATTCGCAGATCCATACGCCCTTCCCAAACCATATTAAACTCTTGTCCAGGGTGTATATCCATATTTACAGGGGCATCTTCAGGCTTTGGCTCTACCGTCACAAGGAAGGGATCCGCCCTACGACCACTGAATCCACTTGCTAAACTCTGATATTTATAGGCATACTTACGCTCTACGCTCATACCCTTCCCCCTACGTGTAAGGAAATAAGAACACATGTGTGGCTCCTCACCAAACATCAAAGCATCCAACGCAATACCATACTTTTGAGACAACTTATATAGTCTACTAACCGACAAGTCGCTCTCTCCTGCTTCCATTTTTAGATATTTCTCATCCGTGACACCACAGGTTTCTGCCATTTCTTCTACTGAGATATCCAAAGACTCACGTAAGCCTTTTAATCTTTCGCCTATTAATTTTATCGCTTCTTCCATAATCCTATATACAACTTTATTCTTCGCAAAAGTAAGAAATAAAATTAAATACACATCGGAAAGTGATAACTTTTCAGTAATTTGTATATTAAATAAACAAATTTATACACACCTATAGGTGAGTTGTGCATATAAATATCAAATTTAGATGGCAATAAATACAAACAACTTATCCTACAAAGAAAAGGAAACATTGGGAATAAAACATACAAAAAACTCGTTTCATAAATCCACTTCTATAGAATTTATAAAACGAGTTTTTAAAAGACTTACACCTTATATATTAATATCAAAAGTCGATACTTGATGTAAGTACGCACGATTTCTATCCAATCTCAGGAATTACATACGACAATGCCTCTAACACTTGACCACGTGAAGTACCCTCACGAAGCGCAATGAAGATAGTATCATCGCCCGCAATTGAACCTAATATATAAGGTGAATCAGAGTTATCAATATCGTATGCAAGCGCACTGGCATAACCTGGACGTGTCTTAACAATAGCCAACTGCCCCGAGATATTTACCGAGATATACCCACTTCGCTGCATCATCTCCGTTGCTTTACGAGGAGTCGTCACACGACGATACATTGTCTCATTTGGCAGAACATATACATACTTTCCGTTCATAGAAGCAGCCTTTGCCACTTTCAACTGCTTGAGATCACGACTCAATGTTGCTTGAGTCAGTTTGAATCCTTCTTTCTCTAAAACCTTTAATACTTCTTCCTGGGAACTAAGTTCCATACTTGAAATTAACATCTTCAATGCTTCAAGTCTACTGTTTTTTACCTTCATAGCTGTATATATATTCTGATTCGCTTGCAAAAGTATGCAAATATTTCTATTTATGCAAATAAAAATACAATAAAATACAAAATAAAGTATTAATATACCAATTATCATGCATAAAGCATATAAAAATCAGGCAGAGGTTTATCATAAATCGAATCTTATAAAATTAATCAAAAAGAAACCTTATATTTGTCAGTGTCCAATTTTTCCTTTATATTTGCAACTGAATGGCATAGCATTTGCATAACAAACAAATATAAAGCAATTATGCCACAGAGCCAAAAATAAGGTGGCAATAGAGAACAGATAACAAACAGAGAAAGATTATGAATATGAATTTTGACAATTTCACAAACGTGACAAGTAGCCAAGAGCGCGACTTAGAAATGTCACGTGTATTTCCATCACTGATGCGTAAGGTATATGTATGGATGGCTATGGCACTTGCTATCACTGGCGTTATTGCCTATGGTGCTGGCAATTCTCCTGCCCTCATCCAATTCCTCTATATGGGACGTGGTCCACTGCTTGTGGCAGGTTTGGTTGAAGTAGGTATTGTATGGTACCTTTCTTCACGCATCGATAGACTGTCACTCGTTGCTGCAACAATATGGTTCATTGCCTTTGCTGCTCTCAACGGACTGACATTAGGTTGGATTTTCGCTGCCTTTTCTTCAGCAGCCATCGCTAAAACCTTCTTTATTACAGCAGGAACTTTCGGAGCTATGGCTTTGATAGGTTCTACAACAAAGAAGGATTTAACCAAGATGGGCGGTATACTCTTTATGGCACTGATTGGTCTTATCATTGCTGGATTGGTAAACATCTTCTTAAAGAGTAGTATGTTCGACTTAATCGTTAGTGGCATCGGTGTTCTTGTCTTCACAGGTCTTACCGCTTGGGATGCACAGAAGATTAAACAAAACTTGCGAATGGCACCAGATGCCGGCGAGGGAGCACAGAAGGTTGCACTTCTTGGTTCATTGAGTCTTTATCTTGACTTTATCAACCTCTTCCTTTATCTCCTCCGTTTCCTCGGAAACAACCGAAACTAATAAAGGAAGATTCAAACATACAAGGACAATCCAATCGGGTTGTCCTTTTTTATTGATGAACTTTTCTATTTTTATTGATGAATATTTCTACTTTCATTGATAAAGATTTCTACCTTCATTGATAAATATTTCTACCGAGTAAGATTTATGAGAATAGTATTACCTTATAGAAGTTAACATCGCTTTTAGCCCAAATAACACCCTTTCTAAGTACCTATAGCATAGTATTGAGTGCTTCGCACCATTGGTGCTAAGCGCCAACACCATTCGTGCTAAGCCTCAACACAACAACAAAAGATGGTATATCAGATTACTTCTTACCATTATTATTAATAGTAAGAGGGGACATTAAAATACTAATTACTAATAATAGAAAAGGGAAAATAGTCTTGAATATTTAAAAAATTATATATAAATTTGCAAGTGAAAGTTATCATTAATAAAACAATTTCTTATGAGAAAAAGTATCTACGGCGTATGTATGAGCGCCTTCCTCCTCTTAGGAACCTTACCAATGAAGGCTCAGTTCAATATTGGCAAAGCTGCAGGAGGTGCCACAAAAGTACTTAAAGCAGCCACATTAACAGATGCCGACATGGCAAAATACGTAAAAGAGTATATTGCGTGGATGGATGAGCACAACCATGTTTGTGATGCAAAAAGTCCTTACACAAAGCGTCTGAACAGACTCACCCAGGGACTGACATCGGTTGAAGGTATTCCTTTGAACTTTAAAGTATATTATGTTACTGACGTAAACGCTTTCGCTTGCCCAGATGGTAGCGTACGTGTGTTCTCTTCTTTGATGGATGCAATGACTGATGAAGAGCTATTAGGTGTTATCGGACATGAACTTGGACACGTTGCACATAAGGACTCTAAGAAAGGTTTCCGTACCGCATTGCTAACCTCTGCTTTGAAAGATGGAATCGCATCAACCAATGGAGCTGCTGCTGCACTAAGCGAGTCACAGCTCGGTAGCCTTGGAGAGTCACTTCTCAACGCCACCTACTCACAGAAGCAGGAAAGCAAGGCTGATGGCTATGGTTATGAGTTCCTCAAGAAGAATGGTAAGAACCCTTGGGCTATGGCACTTGCATTCGAGCGTCTCAAGAAGTTAGAAGAGGATGCTGGTGTCCAAAAAGATAGCAAGTGGCAGCGTATGTTCTCATCACACCCTGACCTCGACAAGCGTATCAAGACTATGAGTAAGCGTGCTGAGAAGGATGGTTTTGCTCGTCCAGAGAATAAGATGCCTGAAAGAATTGTACATGAGGAACCTGTTACAACCAACCAGACCTCTAACGCTCAGTCTTCTAATAAGAGAACAGTTGGTAATCGCCCAGCAGCAAAGAAGAATGTTGGTAAGAAGCCAGTTGGCAAGCGTCCAGTTGGTAAGCGTCCAGCAACTACTCGCAGAAGATAATAACAAAATCTCGCAAATAATCAGCGAACAAACATAAAAAGAGAGGGTATCAGAAGCCTGTCATAAAGACAATGGCAATTCTGATACCCTCTTTTACTTTTCCGAAAGACTTATTCTGTCAGTTTACTTAAATTGATTCTCAACAATATCACTCAGAACGTTCTTAATATCTAAGCCTGCTGCACGTACCTGCTGTGGAATAAAGCTGGTGACGGTCATACCTGGTGTGGTATTGATTTCAAGCATATTGATAACATCCTTACCATCCTTATCCTTTGAGATAATATAGTCGATACGAATGATACCATTAGCATGCAGAATATCATAGATACGACTTGTCTCAGCTGCAACACGCTTAGCGGTCTCATCTGACATACGAGCAGGTGTAATCTCCTCTACCTGACCATTGTACTTAGCGTTATAGTCAAAGAACTCATTGCTTGTCACAACCTCAGTAGCAGGGAAGACAACCGCCTTATCCTTTGTCTTATAAACACCCTGAGAGATTTCCATACCATCCATGAAAGCCTCAATCATAACCTCATCGCTCTGCATAAAAGCGACACGAAGAGCTGGTGCAAGCTGGTCAATATTCTTCACCTTTGATACACCAAAGCTACTACCATCAGACGCTGGCTTCACAAAGCAAGGCATGCCAAGTCGTTTCTCAATCTCAGCCTCATCATATTCTTCACCACGACGAAGCAGAATACTGTCGGCAACCTTTATACCAAAGCCACGCAGATAGTTGTTAAGAACATACTTATCAAAGGTCAATGCCTCAACCAACACGCCGCCTGTTGAGTATGGTAGTTGGATAAGATCAAAGTAACCTTGCATCACACCGTTCTCACCAGGCTGACCATGGATTGTAATATAAGCATAATCGAATTCTACACGCTCACCGTTCATGACAAATGAGAAGTCATTCTTATCAATTGGTGCCAAACTACCATCAGGCAATTCTACATTCCAATCGATACCCTTTACATCAACTATATATATATTGTAACGCTCCTTGTCAAAGAAAGAGTATAATCCCTGTCCTGAACGCATAGAAACATCATGTTCTGAAGAATCGCCACCACAGACGATAGCGATTGTACGCTTTGAATCTTTCATTGTGTCTTTTTTTATGTTTTATTCCCTCATCTCCCTCACTAAGAGCTATCTTTTAAATGTCTTCGGAGGCTTATACGGGATATTATTTATTTTTTTTGAATGTACTACTTTTCCAACAAACCTTAGCACCAATAATCAAGTGCCTCGCCAACTCATTCTCTCGTCAACTCGTTAGCTGACAACCTCGTCAGCTCGTCCATTTACAAAACCTCTCCACTTTTCAATCAGTGCAGAAAGATCGGCAGGCAGTTCACTGGTAAAGTCCATCTGCTCACCTGTAACGGGATGAACAAAGCCTAAGGTTCGTGCATGAAGTGCTTGACGGTTGCAGAGTGCAAGACAATTACGGATAAAAGCCTTGTAAGTACTTGACCGCTGACCACGCAGAATCTCTGTTCCACCATAACGCTCATCGCCAAACAAAGGGTGCCCAATATGTTTCATATGTGCACGAATCTGATGAGTACGTCCAGTTTCAAGGATACATTCGATGAGTGTTGTATAACCGAAACGTTCAATGACACGATAGTGTGTAACTGCAGGCTTACCAACCTCTGAGTCTGGAGGGAATACCGTCATGCGTAATCTGTCTTTCGGATCACGTGCAATATTCCCTTCGATGCGCCCTTCATCTTCTGTCATGTTCCCCCAAACGATAGCATTATAGCTGCGATGAGTGGTCTTATTGAAGAATTGCTTACCCAATGCCGTTTTAGCATCAGGTGTTTTCGCAATCACCAAGAGCCCACTCGTATCCTTATCTATTCTATGTACCAATCCAACCTCTGGGTCATTAGGGTCAAAGGAAGGCATATCTTTCAAATGCCAAGCAATAGCATTAATCAGTGTACCATGAAAATTACCTGCTCCGGGATGTACGACAAGACCCGCGGGTTTATTGACAACCATCAGAATGTCGTCTTCATAGACAACATCTAAAGGTATATCCTCAGCTTCTATCGTATTGTCATGCTTCGGGCGGTCGAGCATCAAGGTAATAACGTCCTCTGGACGTACCTTATAATTACTCTTCACTGGCGCATTATTCACATGGATATAGCCTGCATCGGCAGCCTTCTGGATACGATTACGACTGGAGTGTTGCATTCGTTCAAAGAGGAACTTATCAATACGAACAGGCTCCTGACCTTTATCAACAATGACACGGAAGTGCTCATACAACTCTCCCTCTCCCCCCTCGTTAGACGCAGTGGGAAGGAAGTCATCGTTAAGGTCATCGTCAAATATCGTTTCTTCTTCTGTTATCATTGCACTTTATTCTTTTGGTCTAACCGAAGAGGGATCAGCAGGCAAGCCCGACTGTGAAGAAGAACCCGAACTACCAGCGTTCGTCTTTCCATGTCCATCTTTTATCTCGTTGCCATTCTCGTCAACTGGTACTTCCACATATTCCTCAACCTCATCGTACTTAGGAACCTTCTCTACGACTTCTACTTCTTCATATTCAGGCTCTTTCAAACCTGATGTATCAGAAATCTGACGCGTACCATCACCCACCTGCAACACAATCACAGCATCTGATGGAACACGGTTACCTGCTTGAACATGCTTACCCTTGACTAAGATACCATAAATCCAGTCTTTCTCTCCTGGTATATATTCAGGTTCACCCACCTTGAAACCCATAGAGAGCAACTGCGCCTGCGCCTCTCGAAGTGAGTTATTGTCAATAATATCAGGGATTACAAGTGATGGAGCACTTGCCGCATTGATGGTTACATAAACTACGTGAGTAGACTTAATACGCTTACCACCAACTGGCGATTGCTCAAGAATACAGTCTGGAGGAAGTTCCTTCACATATCCAGTATCGGTCACCTCAATTGTCAGTCCAACCTTATCCATAATATCCACAGCCTCATCATACTGCTTATGAATCACATTTGGCACAACGATAGACTCACCATGAAGTGTGTAGTAGTCAAGCCCAAACCTAACTCCTATACACAGCATCGACACAAGAATAACGATAGCCAGGATATTACCCCAGATATATGTGCTGTTAAATTTATGGAAGATTTCTCTTGCTGTCATTCAACTTGTTTTCTTTTCTTCTACCTTATCAACCTGCTAACTCATTAACTCGTCAACTCCTAATATAAGCAATAACTTGTCAACCTGTTAACTTGTCAACCCGTCAACTGAACATTATACTTGGCAAAGGTAGATAAAAAAACGGAAAGAAGCAAAGAATAGTCTCTACTTCTTTCCGTTTTCGCACTAATTCCCTCTAAAGGAAACAGCGTACTTTTTACTTTCCGTGATGTTCGTCAGAAACAGTTAACTTCTTACGACCCTTGGCACGACGAGCAGCCAATACACGACGGCCGTTTTTTGTTGCCATTCTCTCGCGGAAACCGTGCTTGTTTACACGACGACGGTTGTGCGGCTGAAATGTTCTTTTCATTTTCTTATCCTATTTTATTGTTATTATGCAAATTATAAGAGCAACAGGATAAAACCTGCCATTATGGGCTGCAAAATTACTTAATCTTTTTGAATTAACCAAGAAAACAATGATTTTTACGCCCTTTATTTATGTTTTTTTCCATATTTTCTGTAACTTTGCACCGCATTAGTGAGATATCAACGTATAAAAATAATAAATTAGATATTAACAGATTATGATTAATTCACAGGAAATCAAGATTGGAACATGTATTCGTCTTGATGGTAAAATTTGGACTTGCATCGACTTCCAGCACCGTAAGCCAGGCAAGGGTAACACCGTTATGATTACAAAGTTGAAGAATGTTGCTGACGGCCGTGTGCTTGAGCGTACCTTCCAGGTTGGTTTCAAGCTTGAGGATGTTCGTGTTGAGCGTCGTCCTTATCAGTACCTTTATGAGGATTCAACTGGTTACATCTTCATGAATCAGGAGACTTTCGAGCAGATTCCTATCTCTAAGCACCAAATCACTGGTTCTGACTACATGAAGGAAGGTGACGTTGTAGAAGTTGTTACAGATACTTCTGACGGTACAATCCTCCTCGCTGAGATGCCTGTTAAGACTACGCTGACTATTACACACAGTGAGCCAGGCGTAAAGGGTAACACTGCAACAAACGCAACAAAGCCTGCTACGCTTGAAACTGGTGCTGTTGTTCGCGTTCCTCTCTTCATCAACGAGGGTGAGGTTATCCAGATTGACACTCGCGATGGTAGCTACTTGGGACGTGTAAACGCCTAAGTCCTCCCTATCAACAGACAGACAATCATAAAACAGTATATAAATAGGATATGTCGGACAACTGACATATCCTATTTTTTATTTGCATCAATCCAAAAGAAGCTGTCATAAAATAACATAGTAAAGCTATAAAAACATTTTTATAAAGAACTAATCTACATTATTATAATAGTATTCAATAACTATCTTTACTGCCATCAAGACAATAGAGCAGACCGAACTCCAAATTATTTTCACGACAAAAAAGATTTATTTTCACGAACAAAAATATTTTTCTTCATGAAAAGAAATATTTTTTTTCATGAAAATAATTCGTATCTTACCTGTTAATCATACCGAAATACCCACTAAGCTGCAACACAATAAGGCTAAATCTTCTATACAAATAACGCCCCATTCCATGTTATTCCTAATCTTTTGTTCTTCTGTTACTATGTCTCAACACATCCCCTACTCCCCTGTTACCCTATCTTAAGATTACCCTGTCTCCCCCACCATATCAAATTTCTTAATTCAAAATTCACATATATGCTACTTTTACATTACCTTTGCGGATATGGAAAATATGAATCTTGGGGCAGACGTGAAGCCCGTTAACTATACTATCAACGTAAGGGGACAGCTCCTCGACTTGAGTCATCCGCTCGTTATGGGTATCATGAACGTGACACCAGACTCTTTCTTTGCTGGCAGTCGGGTACAGACAGAGGAGGCTATTCGCCAACGTACGCATGAGATTGTGGCTGAAGGGGCAAAGATTATTGACGTTGGAGCTTGCTCTACTCGTCCCGACAGTGACCCTGTCAGTGCCGAAGAGGAGATGAACCGATTAGCTTTTGCCCTTCCAATTATCCGTGAAGCAGAGCCAGAAGCCATCATCTCTATTGATACCTTTCATGCTTCAATAGCTCGCCGCACCGTTGAAGAGTTTGGAGCCGACATCATCAACGATGTTGAAGAAGGTAAAGACCCAGAGATGTTCCCTACTGTCGCCGAATTAGGTACACCTTATATATTAATGTCTACGGCAGCCAACCTACACGATATGCTCATTAATTTCTCACGTGAAGTACAAAAGTTGCGTGCCTTAGGACAGAAAGATATTATCCTCGACCCAGGCTTTGGCTTTGGCAAAGGAGCCGTAGATGGTAATTATACCTTGTTGAGTGTGATGGAACGACTGCAAGTAATGGAACTTCCCCTACTCGTTGGCATCAGCCGTAAGCGTATGATTCACCAACTTTTGGGCATCACAGCAGATGAAAGTCTTAACGGCACAACGGTTCTGAACACTATCGCCCTCATGAAAGGAGCCAATATTCTGCGTGTTCACGACGTTCGTCCTGCTGTTGAAGCGGTGAAAATCGTTGAAGCAATGCGCCAAAATGCTGAGCAATAAGCGTTATTTAACATATTAATTATCAACCAATAGATAACCCACACCTCACCCAATATTAGCATACCGACTCAACCTATTGTCAGAAGTTGCGATTGCGAAACTGGGAGTTGCTCTACTTTTATGTTTTTCCCATTTGGAATAAAAGATGTAATCGACATCGTGCTGGTAGCACTGATGCTCTACTATATTTACCGATTGATGAAGGAGTCACGCTCGCTGAATATCTTTATCGGTATTATGGTATTCGTTATCGTATGGCTCATAGTGAGTCAAGTGTTGGAGATGCGCCTCTTAGGTAGTATCATGGACAAACTTGTTTCGGTGGGAGTCATCGGTCTGATTGTCCTCTTCCAAGAAGATATACGCCACTTCCTTTATAGCCTTGGTGCACACAGAAAGATAAACAACATTATGAAGTTGTTCACCAAGAAAGGAAGCAAAGAAGAAGTTGACAAGGAAACAATTATGCCTATCGTTATGGCTTGTATGAGTATGAGCCGTGGAAAGGTCGGTGCACTGATTGTTATTGAGCGTGGTGTAAAGTTAGAAGATATCGTTGAGACGGGCGACTTGATCGATGCTCGTATTGATCAACGACTCATTGAAAACATCTTCTTTAAGAATTCTCCACTCCATGATGGCGCAATGGTAATCTCAAAACGTCGTATCAAGGCTGCAGGTTGTATTCTTCCAGTGAGCCACAAGCAAGATATTCCAAAGGAACTTGGTTTGCGACACCGTGCTGCAATGGGTATCTCTCAAGACTCTGATGCCTTGGCTGTCATCGTATCAGAGGAAACAGGCCGTATCAGTGTTGCCCTACGTGGCGAGTTCCAACTCCGCCTTTCTGCCGAACAATTGGAAAGTATCTTGACGAAAGAGATGGGGAATGGGTGATAGGTGATAGGTGATGAATGTTAGGTGTTGAGGAATACTATGATTAGGTGATGGATGTTGGGTGTTAGGTGTTGATGAATACTTATAAAGGGTATATGATTTAGGTGTTAATGTATAGTCATAAGCTTGCTATTCATTAACACCCAATTTATTTACCTACATGTTCCCTCAGATGCGCCAAACTTTAACATATCATCAACACCTAACATTCAACACCTAACACCCTTTTAACCAACATGTTCCCCCAGATGCGCCAAACTTTAACACATCATTAACAACTAACACTTAACACCCAACACCCATTTAACAAACATGTTCCCTCAGATGCGCCAAACTTTAACACATCATCAACACCTAACACTTAACAACCAACACCTAACACCTAATTCAGCATTAAATTCATCTCAAGGTTATCATCCTTAAAGATGTAATCAGCTAATTCAGTGATTGTTAATGAACGGGTATCAGGCAAAGGATGATTGGTTCTGACTACGTGTCCATACTTGATTTCGAAGTAGATATTATTCATTGGGATATCCGAATCATTGTACACTCGGATGTTTTCCGTATGCTCTGGATGGCGCTTTGCATAAAGTTGCAACGCCTTTTCAGCATTGATAATACGTATCATTCCTGGGATATCCTTCGTTTCTACGCAAGCATCTGGCTCAATAGACTGTGATATACGATAATCTTCCTTGATAATTTCAAAACCTTCTTCGTCATGTAAAAGTACACAATCCTTTGCACGTTGCCAGCTATCGAAGGTTGAAAAGTCCATGTTGTCAACATCAGCAGGAGGCGGTGTACAAGTAATGTTACGTGTATAACCACAACGACTATACCAATCGTAAAGCCATTCTTCAGCAGGTATCAACAATGCAAAAACCACATCCTTATGATAAAGACGGAAGTGAGCCTGCGACATTAGGTTATTACCCATATTTTGTTTGCGGAACTCTTCTCGTACACTCACACCACTAATATAAGCCGTATGCACCTCTTCATTATAATATTTCATTGTATAAGGGAGGGCCTGAAGGGCAGCTACTGTATGTTGTTCGACCTGACAGATAATATTATATTCAGGTTTAAAGACACGTGAGAAATAGAGTTGAATAAAGGGTTCTGCGTCATGGAAGGTGTCACGCCACAAAGCGATGGTCTCCTCTTTAATCTGTTCTTGTGTTTCCTCCTGCGCCAAAGGATATTTCTCCATGACAACACTCTTTTCTAAAAGAATGTCTGGTTTATAGGAAAGTTTCGCATAACGGAGTCCTTCTAAACCAAGGTCTTCCTCACGATTCATATATTCATACTGCTCTGGAAGATGCTGTGCAAACTCCTGGTTGATAATAGAAAACGCTCCTTCGTATGCAGTATCAGCCTTTTCCACACAAACATCGAACACCTTATCCGTGATAGGACAGCCGAAAGTAAAGGCGATCAGCTTCCCATCAACCCATATCGTACCACCAATGGCACCAATCTCATCCCACAAATCGAAGACACGTGTCATAGAACGAAGTTCTTCAGAAAGTTCTTCCGTATCTTCATTATCCTCCTTTGTGACAGCCCTCCAGTTCTCTTCTACAGCGATACACTCGGGTATCATCTCCTTTGTAAGCGGACGATACTCATAGTTAGGATAGCTCTTACGGAACTTATTACAATGATTTCGTTTGCCTTGAAGTTTCTTACCAGACAATGTTGCCAACTTTTCACGGGTGTAGATGTAATCAAAATGGTCGCGATCGGACTTAACAAAGAAAGTATCAGGGAAAGTTTCCTCCAAAACACTAACCATATAAGAACAAACACCCAACAATAAGAAGGGATGACCCAAGGTGATTGCATCATCTCGCATCTGTCTAATAACAGCTGCAAAACGCTCACGCATAGCCTCATCCCACTTACATTTCCACACTGGAGCCATATAGGCAAGATGATGTCCCGTATAAAAACGGAACACTAAAAAGCCGTCAACCTCAGCTATTTGCGTATTATATAAGAAACGCCATGAAATTATATTCGCAAAGCTTAAATCGCAATTCATGCGATCACCACATAGCGTATAACTTTGTATTAATTCACGGTCGGTTGTCTTTACATCATGAAATTTTATCATAACATTATCTGCTTTGTTTATAATACAAAGATATACAGAAAACTCAAAACTCCCAAAGAGTAGGCTGTTTTTGTTGCTATCCAATAGCACTTCATTTGCATATTTGGGTAGTACAAGCCTTTCCTAACAACAAATTGCCCTCAGACTAATAATATATTACAAGCCATTTAACCCTCAGCACAATTGGTGTTTACCATGAGCACCACATGTGCGGAGCATTAGCACCATATGTGCGGAACGTCAACACATCGCTAAAAAATACGAAGAAAAAGACATCTTTGTCCCTATTATATATAGAAGATACTCACAACGAAAGTAGATGGAAAATGATTGCCAACCTGTATAAACCTATTTTATAGGAGAAAACGATAATTATGTTTGGAATTACAACTTTCTTTTGCTATCTTTGCATAGCAAAAACAGAATTTATAATAATTACATTTTAAAAGACATATATGGACTTATTAGAGCAAATCGTTGCACGTGCTAAAGCCGATAAGCAACGTATCGTGCTCCCCGAGGCAGAAGAGGAGCGTACCCTTAGGGCAGCTGACAGAGTGTTAGCTGATGACATCGCCAATCTGATCCTCATTGGAAACCCAGCCAACATCCATAAGCTTGCCGAAGAATGGGGGCTTAAGAACATTGACAAGGCTACCATTGTTGACCCAGAGAATAACCCACAGAGCGAAGACTATGCCGAGAAATTGGCTGAATTACGCCAGAAGAAGGGTATGACCTTAGAGCAAGCTCGCGAACTGGTTACCAAGAACAATCTTTACCTTGGTTGCATGATTATTAAGACAGGAGGTGCTGACGGACAGATTTCTGGCGCCCTCTCTACAACTGGCGACACACTTCGTCCTGCTTTGCAGATTATTAAGTGTGCACCAGGTATCAGCTGTGTGAGTGGTGCTATGCTGATTCTTACACATGAGGAGCAGTATGGTGAGAACGGTATTGTCGTTATGGGCGACGTTGCTGTTACTCCAAACCCAACTGCTGACCAATTGGCACAGATTGCATATACCACTGCAGAGACTGCAAAGAGTGTTGCAGGCTTCCAGAATCCATACGTAGCTATGCTGAGCTTCTCAACAAAGGGCTCTGCACAGGATGCTAAGGACCGTGAGACTGGTAAGAGTGTTTATATCATTGATAAGGTAGTTGAGGCTACAAAGATTGCCAAGGAGAAGTTCCCTGAACTGAAGGTTGATGGCGAGTTGCAAGCTGATGCAGCATTGGTTCCAGCCGTTGCAGCTAAGAAGGCACCAGGTTCTAACATCGCAGGTAAGGCAAATGTACTTGTTGTTCCTAACCTTGAAGTTGGTAACATCGGCTACAAACTGATTGAACGACTTGGTGGTGCGAAGGCTATTGGCCCAATCCTCCAGGGTATTGCACGTCCTGTAAACGATCTTTCTCGTGGTTGTTGCATTGATGATATCTATTATATGGTAGCTATCACAGCCTGCCAAGCACAGGATTCTAAGAAATAATAGTAGAATTGGAAATGATGATTTAGGGGTTCTGAGAGCGTTTTAGAAATGCGCAAAGAGCAATAAGACGCTTATAAAACAACCCCTATAGCATCCTTCTAAAATAATAATTCTTTATATGAAGATATTAGTTTTAAACTGCGGTAGTAGTTCCATTAAGTACAAACTGTACGATATGGCAGATGAGTCTGTATTGGCTCAGGGTATTGTTGAGCGTATCGGACTTGACGAGGCATTTATTAAGGTAAAACTTAATAATGGTGAGAAGAAGCAGATTATGGCTGACCTTCCAACCCACAAGGAAGGTGTAGCACTCGTATTCAAGGTGCTTCTCGACCCTGAACTTGGTGCGCTTAAAAGCCTTGACGAAATTGGAGCAGTTGGTCATCGTATCGTACAGGGTGGCGACCTCTTTGAGAAGAGTTGCATCGTAACCAAGGAAGTAGAGGCAGGTATTGAGAGTCTTATCGACCTTGCACCTGTTCATAACGCTGGTCACTTGCGTGGTTTACGTGCTGTTGATGCTTTAATGCCTCACACTCCACAGGTAGTTGTATTCGACAATGCTTTCCACAGCACAATGCCAGACTACGCTTACCTCTACGCAGTACCTTATGATCTTTACAAGAAATACCATGTTCGCCGCTATGGTTTCCACGGTACGAGTCATCGCTACGTATCACATCGTGTTTGCGAGATGCTTGGTGTTGACATTAAGACACAGAAGATTATCACTTGTCACATTGGTAATGGTGCCTCTATCGCAGCTATCAAGGGTGGTAAGGTTATCGATACTTCAATGGGTCTGACTCCATTGGCAGGTTTAATGATGGGTTCTCGCTCTGGTGATATCGACCCTTCAGCAGTTACCTATCTGATGGAGAAGCTCGGAAAGAAGCCACAGGAGATGGCAGACTTCCTTAACAAGGAGTGTGGTGTACTTGGTATTACAGGTATCAGCTCTGATATGCGCGACATTGAGAACGCTGACAACGCAGGTGATAAGATGGCTCATTTAGCATTGCAGATGTACACTTATCGTATTAAGAAGTACATTGGTGCATACGCTGCAGCAATGAATGGTGTTGACATCATCGTTTGGACAGCTGGTGTTGGTGAGAATCAGACTGGTCTTCGTTGGGATGCTTGCCAGGACATGGAGTATCTTGGTATTAAACTTGACAAAGAACGCAATATGTGTCGTGGTGAGGAACAGATTCTCTCTACCGATGACTCAAAGGTTAAGGTGGTACTTGTTCCTACCGATGAGGAGATTGTCATTGCACGTGACACGCAGGAACTCGTTAAAGACTTGAAGAAGTAACAAAGATAATTATAGGCGTTATAGGTGATGTTATGTTCTCATAAAAAACCTATTAACGCCTATAATTGTATTCTGACACGAATAAACAGCGATAAAACTCCATAAAAAGCGAAAGGTAGTTGTCTCACGACAACTACCTTTCTTTTGACTAAACTTAATCTACAAACCTGAGTTTTAATTTTATATTATGAATGTCTTAAATCAAAATTTAGGGCTAAAGCCACTATCATCTTATCTCGGTAATGAATCATCATCCATTCCTCTTAAAGACAATGCAAAGATACATTTTTGTTTCGTAACCTCCAAATTCTTTTGCGTAATTTTACTTTTTATACTCAAAAAATCCCATTTTGTCTTTACAAATAGGATATTTTTACTTTTATTAAGGCTTGCTTTCACCTTCAACATACTCTTCGAGGAACATATGTTCACCATCGAAAACAGCGTAAGTAAACTGCCATATCCAGTCACCAAGAATCAATAGACGAGCTTTCCGCGACAAGGTGAGATCGAGTTCAATATGTCGATGCCCGTAAATATAATAGTCTATATCTTTATGTGTGGACATATACTCCTTCGTGTATTGCACAAGATACTCCTTGTCTTCTCCCAAATAGGGGACTTCCTTCCCATCCTTACGCTTCAATCTACTCCTTTTAGCCCAATTCAAACCTAACTGCATTCCCCACCAAGGGTGAAAGAAGTTGAGTAATCGTTGGCAGAAACGATTATGAAAAACCTTACGCAGAAAACGAAACATTGGGTCGGGGTCACCTAACCCATCCCCATGTGCAAGATAAAACACCTTATCGTATATCTCAGTTGTTATCGGTTTACGGTGAAGGATAACGCCACACTCCTTTTCTAAATAGCCATAAGTCCAGAGGTCATGATTACCAGTAAAGAAATGAACTTCCACCCCCATATCCGTTAATTCTGATATCTTACCAAGGAAACGAGTAAAACCTTTAGGAACAACATACTTATATTCATTCCAAAAGTCGAACATATCGCCCAGCAAATAGACTGCCGCAGCCTTATGCTTAATGCTATCCAAGAAGCGTACAAGGCGACGTTCATGTGTGCGACGGTGCTCTATAGCGAGTGAACCGAGGTGTGCATCGGAAAGGAAATAGATATTCTTCATGTCACTGGGTAATGGGTGAAGGGTGGTAAGGGGTGATGATTACTCCCTATATTCTGAGGCAATGCCGCAGAAGCTGGGACAGAATGGCAGAGACAAAGCTGCTAATTAGACAGAAACTTAGCTGCCATATTGAAAAAGAGGGCGGAAACGGCCTTACTCGAAGCCTAATTCAACGCGTGCCTCTTCAGTCATCATACTTTGATCCCATACTGGCTCAAAGACAAGGTTGATGTTTGCTGTCTTGACACCTTCTACACTTTCCACCTTTGTACGTACGTCTTCAAGGATGAAATCTGCAGCAGGGCATGATGGAGAGGTAAAGGTCATATCCATATCAAGATTGCCTTCGTCATCTACATCAATCTTGTAAATCATACCAAGATCATAGATATTCACTGGTATCTCTGGGTCGTAAACGGTCTTCAACACGTCAACGATTCTTTCTTCTATCTTTGTTTTCTCTTCTATTGTCATAATTAGTGATTCTTTTAATGAATTATTCTTTTATCAAAGACAGGCACAGCAAACACTATAAAAACTTGCTTTCGAATAGTCAAGCGTAACCTATCATGTGCAAAGATAGTAATTAAAAACTATAATTACAATAATTCATTGCAGAAAGGTTACGTTCTTTAGTGTGATTGCATACAGAAAGTAGTATATTTGCAGTGTATAAAATAATAGAAAGATGAACAGTCTTGATGAAGAAGTGCGACAGTTGCTACGTGAAGGAAAGGATATTGAAGCAGTACGACTGGTTCATAACGGCAAAGGAGTAACACTTTTAGAGGCTAAAAAGTATATTGACAAACTCAAAGCTGATGATTGCAGCTGGGAGAAAACCAGTAACATCCGCAGTTGGAACATCGAATATAAAGACGGAAAGCCTGAACACATTACTTTTACGGATGCCACTGGGACTCATACAGCTGAACCTAATAGTCCTGAATGGATAGATATTTTGAAGGAGGCTACGCAGGAAGGCAGTGGAAAAGCTAACCAAACAAAGGCTGATGACAAGAAGACTCTATTGCAAAGAATCTTTGCCAGCCAGTTCGTATGGCTTTTCATATCTCTTGCATGGCTTTGCTTATTAACGCTATTTATCCTTTATATTTATCCCAGCTACTTTGGACTTCATACCAGAGAAGGCTATTGGGGTTTATTCTTACATATCACCACAATTCTTTTATCTGTGTGTATGGCATATCTTTGCTATATTTGGATGCGCCAGAAAAAGGAACGATGGTATTCTCGTTTGAAGTATTTGGTGATGGGGCTTGTTCTAATTTTTGTTGTTGGAATATGGGGATACGACCTGACATTAGACCTTATAGAACATGATGTGAGAAGTTACGAAGGGACATTCTCACTGAGAGTATATACTCA